>CAYGCV010000092.1:0-13770 GCA_964348425.1 uncultured Vicinamibacteraceae bacterium
CATGTCAGGATACGCCGGTCTCGTTCCGAAAACAAGTTAGCGCCTATGGGGCGCCTTCCTCGGCAGCGACCCGGCCGCGGGCGAGGCGGCGCTGCTGCGCATCGAGCCGGCCGAATGAAGGACGGCGGTGCACGGGCTGCCGCCGGTGCGCGCCTTTCGAATGAACGACCAGGAGGACTCATGCGTTCGATTCTCACGGTGACAGCGGCTCTCGCCTTCTGCCTTCCGAGTGGTCTCGCGTCGGCCGCGCAGGAGGCGCCCGACGGCGAGCAGGTCTACCGGCAGCACTGCGCCCGCTGCCACGAGGGCTCCATGCCGCGGCTGCCGACGCGCGAGATGCTCCGGCAGCGCACTCCCGAGGAGGTCGAGATCGCCCTCAGCACGCTCACGATGCGCCGCCAGGGCGCGGCGCTCACCCCGGCCGAGCGGCGGGCGGTGTCGGAGTACGTCACCGGCCGGCCGCCGGGGTCCTACCGCGACCCGTTCGAGGTCATCCCCGAGAGCGCCTACTGCACGGCGCCCGCCGGCGGTGACGATCCCTTCGCCGGTCCGACCTGGAACGGCTGGGGCAACGGGCTGCGCAACACGCGGTTCCAGCCGGCCGACGCGGCCGGCCTGACCGTCGCGGACGTGCCGCGCCTGGCGCTCAAGTGGGCGTTCGGCTTCCCGGGCGTCTCCGCCTCCGGCTCGCAGGCGAGCGTGGTGGGCGGGCGCATCTTCGTCGGCAGCCGCAACGGCCTCGTCTACGCCCTCGACGCCGATAGCGGCTGCATCGACTGGATCTTCGAGGCCGACGGCGGCGTCCGGTCCGCCCCCTCGGTCGGGCCGCACCCCGGCACGGGCGAGGCCGTCGTCTACTTCGGCGACTCGTTCGCCAACGTCTACGCGGTGGACGTCGCCACCGGCGACGCCCGCTGGAAGGTGCGGGTGGACGACCACGGCGACGCGATCATCACGGGCGCCCCCGCGCTGCACGACGGGCGGCTCTACGTGCCGGTCTCGTCCTTCGAGGAGGGGTCGGGCGCGATGCCGACCTACGAGTGCTGCACGTTCATCGGGAGCGTCGTGGCCCTCGACACCGCCGACGGCAGCCGCATCTGGAAGACGCGCACCATCCGGGAGCAGCCGCGGCCGACGGTGCGCAACAACATCGGGACGCAGCTCTGGGGCCCGTCCGGCGCCGCCATCTGGTCCGCGCCGACCCTCGACCCGGCGCGCAACCGGCTGTACGTCGCCACCGGCGACAGCTACACCGAGCCGGCCGCGCCGGAGAGCGACGCCATCATGGCCATGGACATGGATACCGGGCGCATTCTCTGGACGCAGCAGACGCTGCCGGGCGACGCGTGGAACATCGCCTGCTTCGAGACCACGCCCGAGGGCCGCGCCAACTGCCCCGAGGAGGCGGGGCCGGACTACGACTTCGGGAGCTCGCCCGTCCTCACGACGGTCGACGACGGGCGCGAGCTGCTGCTGGCCGGCCAGAAGTCGGGCGTGCTGTACGGTCTCGACCCCGAGACCGGCGTCATCGCGTGGGAGACGCGCGTCGGCGACGGCGGCATCCTCGGCGGCATCGAGTGGGGCATCGCCACCGACGGCGAGCTGACGTTCGCCGCGAGCTCGGAGGCGCTCGAGAAGGGGCCGGGCGACGCCGGCGGCCTCACCGCGGTGCGCACCGGAGACGGTGCGACGATCTGGGACGCGCCGCCGTTCCAGGACACCTGCGGCTCGCGCGCCGGCTGCAACACCGGCCAGCCCGCCGCCGTGACCAGCATTCCGGGGGTCGTCTTCTCGGGCAGCCTCGACGGGCACCTGCGCGCCTACGACACCGCCACGGGCCGCGTCATCTGGGACGTCGACACCGTCGGCGAGTTCGAGACCGTCAACGGCGTGCCGGGGAGCGGCGGCGCGCTGAACGGCCCCGGACCGACGGTGGCGGGCGGGACGGTCTACGTCAACTCGGGCTACGGCACCCTCGGCTTCATGCCGGGGAACGTCCTGCTCGCCTTCTCGGTGGAGGGGAGGTAGGCCGCAAGCCGACCACGCCGACATGAACCGGCCGACCCGCCTGGTGCAGCTCGTTCACCTCCTCGCCGGCCGCCGGCCGAAGACGGTGGAGGAGATTGCCGGCCGTTTCGGAGTCTCGCAGCGCACGGTATACCGCGACTTCGCCGATCTGTCGCGTCACGATATCCCGATTACGCGCAACGAGTACGGCTACCAGTTGCTGGAGGGTGCGACCATCCGGCCGTTGGCGCTGACGGCCGGCGAGCGTGCGGCCCTGAAGCTGGTGCTCCGGAGCCCGGCCGTGCGCACCGCCCCGGACATCGGCAAGGCGATCGAGATGGTCGAGGCCAAGCTCGATGCCGCCACCCGCCAATCGGAGGAGACGCCGAGCGCGCTGACGCTGGCCGGCCCCGAGCGCTCCGGGGCCATCCCCGCCGGCCGGACGGCTCTGCTCGAGCGCGCGGTCAGCGAGCGCACGCCCGTGTCGATCCACTACCGCTCGCTGGCCAGCCGCCACCGGTCCTGGCGCGGGGTCGATCCGTACGCGCTCTTCCATCGCGAGGCCGCGTGGTACCTGATCGGACGCTGCCATCGGCACGGCGAGCCCCGCGTGTTCCGCCTCGATCGCATCGCCGACGCCCGG
This sequence comes from uncultured Vicinamibacteraceae bacterium, assembly GCA_964348425.1. GTDB lineage: Bacteria > Acidobacteriota > Vicinamibacteria > Vicinamibacterales > UBA8438 > JAAXGX01. The sequence continues at coordinate 2,651 of CAYGCV010000092.1, forward strand.
CTGCTCGACGGCCGCTTCGACCGCCCTGCGTTCGATCTCGACGAGCACCTGCGGCACACCTGGGCCGTCTACCGGGGGCGCGAGCTGCACGAGATCGTGATCCACCTCGACGCCGCGCTCGCGCCGCTGATCGAGGAGGGCACTCACCATCCCGGCGAGCGCGTCGGGCGGCTGGAGAACGGCGATCTGGAGTACCGCGTCGACCTGTCCCACCTCGACGAGATCGCCCGCTGGATCCTGGGCTTCGCCGGACAGGCGCGCGCCGTCGAGCCGCCCGCCCTGGTGCGGCTCGTCGCCGAGATGGCGCGCCTCGCGTACGAGCGCCACGGCGAGGCGGCCGGGCAGGAGCCCGCCGCCGGCCGCGAGCAGGACGAGCTGCCCGGGCTGGCGGGCGAGTCGACGGCCCGGCAGCGATCTCTGATCTGATTCCGACGGTACGCACGCTCACGCACCCTGTGTCGACTGGCCGCCGGCCCGCAGACGGGCAGGCACGTCCCCTCTGCACTCCGCGTCTCGGAGCATCCGCAGCGCCTGACAGGTTCTGACACCGGCTCCCAATAGGTTTGTGGTCAGGACGTCCGGTGGCTCCGGACGTCGCGGACAACATGAGGGAGGAGTCGACATGTACCGAATCGTCACGTTCACCGTCATCATCGCGCTTGTCGCACCGGGCGTTGCGCTGGCACAGAGCAACCGCGTCGCGCAGGCAATCATGAACCCGGCGACGCACCCCGACCTGCTGGAGTCGGCCGCGCGCATGGCCGGCGGGGCAAGCCTGGGCGTTGCGCAGAACGGCTGCGCCCAGGCGGCCAGTCGCGGCGCGGAGGCCGCTCGCGACAGGCAGGGGCGCGCGGGCTGGCTCGTCGGCGGGTTGTTCATCCCCGTCATCATGCCGATCGTCGCTCACGTCAGCTCGCCGAACCCGCCGGCGGACATGCTCGTCGGCGTCGAGTCGGCGGATGTCGCGTGTTTCTCGGAGGGATATGCGAGCGCGGCAAGGGGCCGCCGTGTCGGCTCGTCGTGGCTCGGCACGGGCATCGGCATAGGTCTGTGGGTCGCGATGGCCGTTGCGGTCGCTGACGAGTACCGGTACTGATCGTGCGAAAGAGGCGGATCTGGATGTTGATATAGTCGACAGTATGTGACGTGGGGGGGCACGGGGGCTTGGCGGCTCGGGCCGTTCCGCCGCCGGGCTCGCCGGGTTCCCGTCGCGGCACACCGGCGCCAGGTTGCCAACCCCGCCGGCTCGGGTTCCGCCGCACCATGCATGACCCCTACAAGATTGACCAGGTGCAACCGGAATGGATGTTCAGGTCGGAGTCGCTCGGGAGCAAGGAAAAGTTCTGGTACCGGCCGGCGGGTGACGAGGGCCGCCACTGGCTCTTCAAGTTCCCCCAACCGCACACCGGTCAGCACTGGGCCGAGAAGATCGCTGCAGAAATCGCGCGTCGTCTCGGCATCAAGCATGCGCGGGTCGAGCTTGCGGTTGTGGATGGCCGACGAGGCTCCGTCACTGCGTCCTTCGCCTCGCCTGAGTTCGATCTCTGGCACGGTAATCAGGTGCTCGCCGGAGCCGATCACTTCTACGATCCCGAAGCCAGATTCCACCATTCGAGCCACACGCTGGAGCGTATCTTGCAAGCACTTGAGCGCGTCTTCAAGGGCGCGGAGGCGACGAAGCGGGCCAAGCTCAGGATCGCCGACTACATCGTTCTGGATGCCGTGATCACGAGAACTGGGGCATCCTTCGGCGGCGCGTCGGTGCTCGGGTGATCGGCACAATGGCTCCGTCGTTCGATCACGCGTCTGCGCTGGGACGAGAGCTTCTGGACGAGCGACGGAAACGCCGACTGGAGGCTGACGGTGTTGGACGCTACGCAGAGAAGGGTCGTGGCGGGATCTTCTGGACCGAGACCGAGAAGCGCGCGCCCAGTCCACTGGCTCTGGTCCGGTGCGCCGCACGCACCCACCCGGAGCTTCTTCTCCCCGCGCTCGGCAGGCTCGAACATCTGGACGAGCCTGTTGTTCGAGCGATTGTCGACCGCGTGCCTGCTGACTGGATGAGCCCGTTGGCACGGCGATTCGCCATCGCGTTGGTAATCTACAATCTGGGCGAACTACGGAGGTTGGTCTCATGAGTGAGAGAGCGCTTTTCCTGGCGTGGCAGGACAGGGACGGGAGCCGGCAGTGGTTCCCCGTGGGGCGTCTCGATGCAGATCTGCAGCAGCCATCGTTCCGTTTCCGCTATACGGGCGGTGCGGAACGCGCGCAGAGGGAGGTGGGTTTCCTCCCGGCGATCGACTTTCCGGAACTGCGGGCAGACTACCATTCCCCGGAGCTGTTTCCCCTGTTCAAGAATCGGGTCATGACCCGAGGACGGCCCGACTTCGGCGACTATCTGAAGGCGCTTGACCTCGAGGACGAGGCCGACCCGGTCGAGATTCTGTCGGTGGACGGTGGCTACCGCGCTACGGACGCGTTCGAGGTCTTCCCGAAGATCGAAAAAGGCGCCGACGGCGGCTTCCGGTGCCGTTTCTTCCTGCACGGCTGGCGCCATGTGAATCGCGTTGGCAGGGAGCGGCTCGACACCCTCGAGGCGGAGGAGCAGCTCTACGTGACGTTGGAGTTGACCAATCCGGCCACCGGCGTGGCCGTCCAATTGCAGACACTCGACTATCACGTGATCGGTTGGGCGCCACGGTATCTCGTGCACGATCTCATGCTGGCGATGGCGCAAAACCCAGGAAAATACGCAGCGCATGTGGTTCGGGTCAATCCTCTTCCGGCCCCTTCCACGCAGCGACTCCTGATTGAGCTGACCGGGAATTGGGGCGACCACGAACCAATGGCCGACCGAGATTTCGTCCCGTTGGTCGAGTGAAACCGTACAGTGGACGCCGTCACTGGAGCGAGCCGCTCAGCTCGCCCGCAGCGCGCGGCCCGCGAGCTGCAGAAAGCGCTCGGCCGCCTCGACGGCGGCGGCTGCCTGCGGCTCGTCGAAGGTCTCGAACGGCACGCCGCCGGGCAGGCCGTTCGGGTACCGCGCGGGAACGTAGTACTGATCCAGGATGCCCGCGTCCCGCCGCAGCTCCGGCAGGCCGGCGACACGGTGGCCGTAGCGGTCGATCAGCACGACGATGGAGTGGCCGAGGACGGCGCGCTCGCCGAGCCCGTAGGCGATCGCCTTGACCGCCTTCTCGGCGGTCTGCTGCGCGACGAAGCAGGCCTGCGCGAAGAACCGCTCGCGCAGGGCGACGCGGGCAAACGCGAGGTCGTTCTCGGCCTGCAGCCGCCAGCGGCGCGCTTCAGCCGCGCTGTCCCACATACACCTGCCGCGCCGACTCGAGGGCGGTCATCAGGAACGGCCGCTCCTCGGCCTGCATCCGTTCGAACTCGTCGGGCGTGTAGACGAACATGTCGACGCCGGCGCCCGCGGCGAGAATGGCGGGCAGGTAGTCGCGGAAGCGGTCGACGAACGGCCGCTCGGTGGGCGCGACGATGATGACGTCGATGTCGCTCTCCGGCGCCGCCATGCCGCGGGCATGCGACCCGAAGATCCAGGCGCCGTGGGCGGACTGCTCGTCGAGCAACGGGCGCAGCGCGTCGAGGAACGGCTCGATCCGCGTCACGACGGCATTGTACGCGGTGCGTGTCGGCCGGGCGTCAGAGGCTGACCTCCGCATCGATGTCGAGCGGCCCGGTGCTGTCGCCGAGGCGGTCGACGGGCACCCCCAGCTTGTCCATCAGCGTCAGGCAGAGGTTCGACAGCGGCGGGACGTTGGCCTTCACGCCCCGGCCGTCGGTGTCCCAGTCCGACCGGTTCCCCCCGCCGTAGTCGAGGTGGCGTCCGCCGCGAATCGTGCCCGCGCCGCCGCCGACGAGCGCGATCGGCAGGTTGTCCTTCACGTGCTCCATGCTGTCGGAGATGCCGGAGCCGTACACGATCATGACGTGGTCCAGCAGCGTGCCGTCCCCGTCGGGCGTGGCCGCGAGCTTTTCGACGTAGTCCGCGAACAGGCCGCAGTGATACGCGTTGATCCGGGCCATCGTCGCAACCCGCGCGGGCTGGTGCGCGTGGTGCGACAGCGGGTGGTGCGAATCCGGCACCCCGATCTCGGAGTACGTGAGACTGCTCTGCTCGCGGGCCATCATGAAGGTGATGACGCGGGTCAGGTCGGTCTGGTACGCGAGCAGTTGCAGGTCGAACATCAGCCTGGCGTGTTCCCCGTAGCTGGGCGGGATGCCGGCGGGCCGCTCGAGGAGCGGCAACTCGTCGGTCGCCTGCCTGTCGGCGATCCGCAGGCGCCGCTCCACGTCGCGCACGCTCTCGACGTACTGGTCGACCCGGTCGCGATCTCCCGCGCCAATCTCGCGCCGCAGCCTGGCGAGGGAGTCGAGCACCGCGTCGAGGACGCTGTTGTCCTCCGCGAGGCGCTCGCGGCGCGCGGCGGCGCCGGTGCTCGTGCTCTCGCCGAACATCCGCTCGAAGACCAGACGCGGGTTGTTTTCCATCGGGAGCGGCGTCGTCGCGTCGCGCCACGCGATGGTGTTGGAATAGACGCAACTGTAGCCGCCGCTGCACTGGCCCGTGTTGCCGACGTTCTCGATGGCGAGCTCGAGCGACGCGAGCTGCGTCTGCCGGCCGAACTCCCGCGCCACGATCTGATCCATCGTCACGCCGCAGGCGATGTCGTTCTCGCCCGGGTTGCCGACGGCGCCGCTCAGGAACGGCGCGGACGGATGCGGCGCGTCCCACGGCAGCTTCAGCCCCGAAATCACGACGAGCCGGTTCCTGAAGGGCGCGAGCGACTGGTTGATGGGCATGAGCTCGAAGCTCGACCCGACCGCCGCCGGCGTCCAGTAGTCCATCGCCATGCCGTTCGGCACGTAGACCGCCCCGAAGCGCTTGATGGGTTTCGCCGCCGTCCTCACCGTGGGAGTCAGCGCGGGCACCATCGCATCGAGCAGCGGCAACGCCAGCGTGGCGCCCACTCCGCGCAGTACGGTCCGCCGTGGCAGCGTCCTCTTCGCGATGCTGTTCATCTCGCGACCCTCTCCCCTGATGCCTTCATCCGAAACGGCGTGCTGTTGACGACCCCGAGCACGAGCGACGACCAGCGGTAGCCGCCGGGCGCCGAGTCCCGCACGATCTTCCGCACCGCGGGCCGATCGTAGTGCTCCAGCGCCCGGCCCAGGCTGAACGCCAGCAGCTTCTCGACGACGGTGCCCGCGAACCGTTCAGGCTGGCGCAGCAGCACGTCCCGCAGGCCCGGCAGCCCCTCGAAGCGGGCGCCGTCCGGCGTGACGCCCGAGGCATCGATCGCGGTACCTTCCTCCGTCGCCCGCCACATGCCGATGCCGTCGAAGTTCTCGAGTGCGAAGCCCAGCGGATCCATGGGCGCGTGGCACGCGGCGCACACGGGATTCTCCCGATGCTGCTCGAGCCGCGCGCGGACGGAGACCGGCACGCTCCCGCCGCCGCGTTCGGGCAGCGCCGGCACGTCGGCGGGCGGCGGGGGCGGGCCCATGCCCAGGATGGTCTGCATCAACCACTTGCCGCGGATCACCGGCGACGTCCGGTTGGCGTACGAGGTCACCGTCAGGACGCTGCCGTGGCCCAGCAGGCCGCCGCGCGGACTGTCGGCCGGCAGCTCCACGCGGCGGAAGCGCTCCCCGTAGACGTTCGGCACGGCGTAGTGCCGCGCCAGGCGTTCGTTGAGGAACGTGTAGTCGGCGCGCAGGAGCTCGAGGACGCTCGCATCCTCGCGCAACGTGTGCTCCACGAAACGCTTCGTCTCCTGCTCGAAGCCGTTGCGCAGGTTCTCGTCGAACTCGGGAAAGATCTCGGGATCGCGAAACACGTCCTCGAGCATGCGCAACTGCAGCCACTGCGCGGCGAAGTTGTCCACGAGCGACCGGGTCGACCGGCGGTCGGCCAGCAGGCGTCGCACCTGCCGCTCGAGCACCCCCGGCCGCGAGAGCGATCCGCGCACGGCCAGGTCGAGCAGCTCGTCGTCGGGGACGCTGCTCCACAGGAAGAAGGACAGCCGCGACGCCAGCTCCAGGTCGGTCACCGGCTCGAGGCCGCCGGGCGCGGCGCCCGTTGGCGCCCGCTCGATGCGGAGCAGGAACCTGGGATCGGCGAGCAGGGTCCTGACCGCGTTCTGGATGCCCCGATCGAAGTTGCCCGCTCGTCGACCTGCCGCGTAGGCGGCCAGCAGCGGCTCGATGTCGGCCTCTCCGATCGGCCGCCGATAGGCGCGGCGCGCCAGCGTCGACAGGATCGTCCGCGCGCAGGGTTCCTCGTCCTCGCTCCGCCGCGGCTCGCACACGAACAGGCGGGCGCGGCTCGGCGTCGCCGCGCGCCCGCCGGGATGCAGCGGGCCCGTGATGTCGAAGCGGCTGACGGACATGTGCCCGAACGGGAATTCGTTGGTCGCGAGGGCGAAGCCCCACGGACGGGGCTGCGGAATCCTCTCCGGTTCAATCCGGTCCCTCGCGAACGAGAGCCCGATCACCTGCGGGCCGGCCCTGGCCGCGAAGGTGACCGCCAGGTTGTCGTCCGCATGGTGGATGTAGTGTTCCCACTCGGTCCCCATCTGGATGTTGCCGCCATACCCCGACGGGGCCGGGGTGCCGTGGTCCTCGCCGCCGATGGTGAACCGCTTGACGAGCACCCCGTTCACGCGCACGTCGAGGTCGTGGGGTCTGCCCATGCCCCGGATGTAGTCGTTGTAGTTGCGCTGGAGGCGAATCCCGATGCTGTACTCGCCGTCGGCCGGAAAGTGATGGCGCACCGCCACGCCGCCCTGCGACCCGAACGGCAGGTCCTCGCTCATCCGCTCGTTCTGGATCAGGTTGAGATGGACGTTGTGCCGCTCGACGGTCGGCCCCTCGGGGGCGATGCCCACCGCAGCGGCGCTGATGCGCCGGGCCGCCGTCAGGTAGCGTTCGACCAGGACCGGTGACACCGAGAGCTGGCTCACGTAGTTGTCGAACCCCTCGTCGGAGGTGTTGTCCATCGGGAGCAGGTCCGACAGATCGATCTCCAGCCCGAGCAGGTCGCTGACCGCCGCCTGGTATTCGAACCGGTTGAGCCGCCGGACCGCCGCGAAGCGGCCCGGGTTCGGGTGCGCCGCCGCAAACGCGTCGAGCTCCGTCTCCAGCCAGGCGATGACGGCGTCTACCGTCGCCTGGTCGGGCCGCGGCCTGCCCGCGGGCGGCATGGCGCCGGCGCGCAGCTTGCGAACGACCTTCTCCCAGACCTGCGCGTCGGCGCCCACGTGCTCGGCATCCGCCGTGTCGAGCGTCAGTCCCGCGGTGCGGAGCCTCTGGTTGTGGCAACCCTGGCAGTACCGCTCGAGAACGGGCCGCACGGGCGAGGAGGTCGCTGCCGCCGGGTGCGCTGCCGCCGGGTGTGCCGCCGACTGCCGCGCCGGACCCGCGGCGCGCGCGGGGCCGGAGGCGGCCGCCAACCAGCAGCCGGTCAGCAGCGCCAGCAGGCCGACGAGCGAGCGATTCCCGAGCATGGGCCTTCTCCTGCGATGGGCGGAATGCTCTCGGTGCCTTCAGTTCGTGGCGCCCAGCTCCCGGAGCAGCGCCGCGGTGCCCGCCGCCCGCGGCCCGGCAGCGATGGCCGTCGCCAGGGGCGTCCGCCCGTCGTGATTCACCGCCTGGACGTCGGCGCCCCGGTCGACCAGGTAGCGGACGATCGAGGGGAATCCGAGCGGCGCGTCGGACGGACCGCCTCGGACACGAACGGCGGCGGTGGCTGCGATGTGCAGCGACGTGTCGCCGCGGCCGTGGTCCGCCGCATCGACGTCGACATGCTGGTCGACGATGAGCTCGACGGCTTCCAGAATCGTGCGCTCGCTGGCGCCCGTCCAGCGACGGTCCCCGCGGCCGGTCGGCCTCAGCGCCGCCGCGAGCGCCGTCCTGCCGTCCGGGGTGGTCAGCGTGGGGTCGGCGCCGCCGGCCAGCAGCGCCTTCATGATCCCGAGATCGTTGTAGGACGCCGCCTGCCAGAAGGGGGTCGCCCCGATCAGCGAGAGCGTGAGCGCGTAGTCGTCGGAGCTGCGTCCCACGGGGGTGGCCTTCTCGATGCGCGCATCCGGATCCGCTCCATGCGCCAGGAGCGCCTGCACGAGCGCCAGGTCGCCGCGCAGGATCGCCGCATGGAGCGCCGTGTAGCCGCCCGCGGCGAGGTTCGGATCGGCGCCGCGGTCCAGCAGGAACGCGCCGAGCTCGCCGAAGCCCGAGTGCGCTGCGACTACCAGGGGCGTCGTGCCGCTGCCGGTGGGTTCGTCGATGTCGGCTCCGGCCGCGAGCAGGGCCCTGGCGGTCTCGACGCCGCCCGAGCGGGCCGCGAACATCAACGGCGTGTACCCGCCGTTGCGGTGCTGCGGCAACTCGATCTCGCCGCCCAGCACGCCCAGCGTCGCGCCGCCGGCGAACTGCACGTACTCCATCCATTCCTTCGTGCGGGCCCGCACGTCCGCCCCGGACGCCACCAGCAGCCGCGCCACGCTCGCATGCTGCTGCGATGCGGCCCACATCAGGGCCGTCTGCCCCTGCCGCTTCTCCTTCGCGTTCACGTCGGCTCCGGCCGCGACCAGCAGCTCGACGAGCCGTGCGTTGCCGCTGCGCGCCGCGGCCATCAACGGCGTCTCGCCCGAGACGAGCGCGACGTTCGGATTGGCGCCGGCCGCCAACAGGCGTTCCGCCAGGGCCGCGCTGCCATTCTGGCCGGCGAGCCACAGCGGCGTCGCGCCCAGGTCGTTCGACGCATCGACCGCCGCTCCCGCGCGGATCAGAAGGTCCGCCAGCTCCCGGTCGTCCCGGTGAACCGCCCAGTGGAGGGCGGTTGCGCCGTCGCCGTACGGTGCGTTGACGTCCACCCCCTGCCGAATCAACGTCCGTACCTGCGCCGCGTCGGCCCTGGCAGCCGCCTCGACGGGACGCGTATCGGATGCGCCCGCCGCCAGGCTCGGCGCCGCGCACAGCATGACCGCCGCCATCCCTCGCCGCGTCAGATGCTTCACAGTCGCATTCTACGTCCCGGAGCAGGCCGATGGAAGGCTGCGTTCGCGGGGGCGAAGCTCGACTAGAATGAGTCTGATGACACGATTGGTCGCCGTCGGCGCGTGGATTCTGCTATCGGTCGCGACCGCCGGCGCGGAGCTGCGCTGGATCGACATCGAGCGATCCAGCGTCACGGTCTACGTGTCCGGGTCGGGCGCGGCCGCCGCGGCGCATGTCATCGACGCGCCGCTCGCCGAGGGATCGGTCGAGGACACCGAGACGCCCCACCTGGCGCTCGTGATCAACGTCGACCAGTTGCGCGTCGTCGATCCCGGGCAGTCGGCGGACGAGCGGCAGCAGGTCCAGAGGCAGATGCTCGGGCCCGAGGGCCTCGAGGCGGAGCGGTATGCCCGGGTCACCTACCACTCCCTGACGATCGACCAGCGCGAGGGGGGCGTCTGGCTCGTGGAGGGCGAGCTGGGCATGCACGGGCGGTTCCTGCCGCTCGACGTCCGCGCGGTGCGACGCGGGGATCGGTTCACCGGCACGGCCACGGTGGTGCCCGCCGACTTCGGCATTCCTCCCATGCGCGTCGGCGGGGCCTCGACGCCCGTCGGCCACGAGCTGCGCGTCGACTTCGATATCGTTCTCGAAGCGCCCTGAATCGGGGCAGGATCTAGCCGCACAGCCCGACGACCTGACGAACGTGAGCGGGCTGCCGCGCCTCCGCCAGAAGAAAGCAGGCCACCGCCGCGCGAGAGATGGAGCCAGCGTCCTCGGGAAGTACACCCTCGGCATGGCGGTAGCCGGTTGCGCGGTCGTTGGTGAGAAAGCCCGTGCGGGCGATCGTCCAGTCGAGGCTGGAGGACCGGATCCGCCCTTCCATGCGACCCGCTTCCCTGACGACGTTCGGCGTGAGCCGGCGCAGGACGCCGTCCAGCAACCCGTTGCTGGGGAAGAGCAACGCCGAGGAGGTCACCAGGAGCCTGTTGACGTCGCTCCCCTGCATGGCCTCGACGATCGAGGCTGCGGAGTCGGAGTAGATGGCGCTGGCAGCCTTCGTCGGCAGGCGCGGTCCCAGCGTGGAAATCACCACGTCATGCCCGGGCAGAAGCGCCTCCAGGACCTTCGGGTCGCAAGCGTTCCCGACGCGGATTTCCAGTCGCTCGTGGCTGAGATCGCCGAGCTTGCCCGCGGCGCGCACCAGCGCGGTGACCGTGTCGCCGGCGCTCAGCGCGCGGCCAAGGACCTCTCGCCCGGTTCTCCCGTTGGCGCCAAGCAGAACGATGTTCACGCGCACCCCTTCGAATGACTCGGCGCAAGAGCCGCGTAGGCGTCGTAGGTCTTCGGTCCGGGAACGGCCTTGATGCGCTCCCAGGCCGCCACGGCGTCAGCCCGGCTCCTGCCCCTGTTCGCCGGGTCGGCCTTGAAGTCCGTGACGAAATTGTTGAATCGGGCGGCGGGGATCCGCGGCAGGCGGCCCTCGGAGCGCGCAAGCTCCAGCAATCGATTGCCGAGATCCGCGTACGTGATGGGCTGGCCTGCCTGAATCTGCGTGCGCCGCCAGTCGTTGAGCCAGTACCACTGGCCTGACTTGTCCCTCAGCGACGGGGCGCGCGCGTGGACGAGGCCGCGCAGGAAGGCCTTCGTCTGCCTGTCATCGACGTAGTTCCGGACAATCGTCTCGGCCGCCAGCCTGTCGCGCCCGTCGCCGGCCCGTCGATCAGGCAGGGGCCTGGCTGGCGGAACCCTGCCCGTTCGAAGGAAGCCACGGATGAGCTCCTCGAGCTCGAGCTTGCGCCTGCGGCCGACAGCGATGCCGAGTTGGCGCGCGAATACCTTGAGATCCGCCGCGTAGAAATAGCTGTTGTCGAACTCCTCGACCGACATGGAGGCACGGAGCTTCGCCACTTCACTCTCCGGCGGCTTCACGGACGTGTTGATGCCGAACGACTGGCCACCATGAACAGCTCGATAAGCTGCTCACGGCCAAGGGGTCCACTGAAAACGCTCGCCCCCTCGTGCGTCCAGATCCCGCGGGTCCGGTATCGCCCCGTGCCGCAGGAACGCCGCCGGCGCGAAGATCACCGAGTACAGCC
>CAYGCV010000093.1:0-13739 GCA_964348425.1 uncultured Vicinamibacteraceae bacterium
GATGTCGCCTGCGCTCCGCGCGCTGGCGAAGACCGCGGCGAAGCCGATCCACCGCTTCCAGGCCATCTACGTGCCCAACGGCATGGCGATGCAGTACTGGACGCCGGAGACGGAGGGCCGCGACTTCGAGCTGACGCCGATCCTGGCCCCGTTCGCGCCGTTCCGCGACCGGTTGCTCGTCATCTCGGGCCTGCGCGCCTCGTGGGCGTACGTGCACGCGGGCGCCTCGGCGTCGTTCCTGACCGGGACGCCGCGCGGCGGCCAGAACGAGACCGACGTGCTCGCGAGCACCTCCGTGGACCAGATCCTCGCGCGGGAGCTGGGCAAGACCACCCAGCTCGGCTCGCTGGAAGTGTCGATGGACAAGTTTGCCAACGCCGGCCAGTGCACGGCCGGCCTGAGCTGCGCCTACACGCAGACCATCTCGTGGCGCACGCCGACGATGCCCCTGCCGATGGAGAACAACCCGCGGGCGGTCTTCGAGCGGCTCTTCGGCGACAGCGGCTCGGCCGACCCGGCCGTGCGGCGGGCGCGGCGGCAGCAGAAGCAGAGCATCCTCGACTCGGTGACCGACAAGCTGACCGACCTGAAGGTGGCCGTCGGGCCGCGCGACCGGGTGAAGCTCGACGAGTACGCCGACGCGGTCCGCGACGTCGAGCGGCGCATCCAGATCGCCGAGCAGCAGCGCGACGTCGAGCCGTCGTTCACGGAGCAGCCCTCGGCGCCGCCGCGTGTCTTCGAAGAGCATCTCGGACTGATGCTCGACCTGCAGTTCCTGGCCCTCCAGGCCGACCTGACGCGCGTCGTCACGTTCATGATGGGACGCGAGCAGAGCACGCGCTCCTATCCGCAGATCGGGGTGCCGGACGCGCACCATCCGCTGTCGCACCACGAGGACGATCCGGAGCGGATCGCCGTGATGTCGAAGATCAACGCGTATCACGCCGAGCTGACCGCCGGCTACCTCGCGCGCCTGGGCGCGGCCGAGGACGCCGACGGCTCGCTGCTCGACAACATGACCATCCTCTACGGCGCCGGCATCTCGAACAGCACGCGCCACCTGGGCGTCAACCTGCCCCTGCTGGTCCTGGGCGGCGGCGCCGGCAAGCTCAAGGGCGGCCGGCACCTGCGGTACTCCGGCCGCACGTCCAACGCCGACCTGCTGATGACGCTGATGGACAAGCTCGACATGCCGCTCGACCGCCTCGGCGACAGCACCACGAGGCTGCCGATCGACACGCTGTCGGAGGTGTGACCGACGGTCGAGCCGCGAGAGACCGATGATCCCACAAGACATCATGATCGGCGTCTGCTGTAGAGGCCCCACAACCGAGTACTCGATCGGCGAATGACAGGCGAGCGTCGGACCGGTACCGTCGTCCACATGGGACCTCGATGCAACGTCCGGCGCAGAAGCGAGTGCGGGAAGGGCTATCTGTCGCCGAGCGGCGTGCTCTGGCAAGCCGCGCACGATACGTGGGCAGTCCGGAGCACAAGCTCGGACGCTGGTGGGGCGGGTTGCCGGGGGCGCGGCAACTGCCCGGTGGACGGGTCGGCCGCCGCGGCCGGCAGACAACGACGGTCTGTCCGTTGAACACGGAAGAAGATCGCACGTTGGCGACGGAGTGGCTCCGGAAGGCGATAGTGGCCGGGCAGTATCGGTTCGTGGAGGCCGGTCAGGACTTCCCCAGGCGGGTGTGGTTCGAGGCTCGCGGCCGCGTCTGGTGCGGGTTTTGCGTCAATCCGGCCGCTGGAGACTACAAGGGCTGGCCGATCGACGAGGCCGAGCGACGTGCGATTTTCGACTGAGTGGCTCGATCAGGGGCCGAACATATCGGCGGAGGAACGAGCGACGCTTTGTCGCCTCCGTCTGTACGTGTCGGAAGAGAACGCCTGCAGGTTCTTCGATCCCGGCTCCAACCGCGCCTGCGACCACGTCACGGTGCCGGCGGTGCATTTGGCCGAAGGTCTCGCGGCCGACTGGTGGTCCATATTCGGCGGTCGTGATCGAGAACATCCGATCCGCCGCTACCGCACCGGTTTCGCCCTTCCCGATGTGACATTGGGATTCGACGGTTCGACGTTCGAGGTGCGGGGGGAGCAGCTCGCCTTCGAGAATCCTGATGTACGTTTCTGGCACGTCGGCAGCGAAGGGTTGTCTCGTGCTGCCGCCGAGTCCGCGCTGGCGGGGTTCATCGAGGACGTTGCAGCGAGGCTGTCGACCGCCGGCTTGTCGAACTGCGAGGTGGCTCTACGCTGGTCGCGTGTCTCCCGATCGCTCGGCAACCCCGACGAGCGCGCGTTCTGTGAGGCGGCGGGGGCGCTGGGGGTCGACCCGTATGGGGTATCGGGGACGGACGCACGGTTCATCGAGGAGGCGGACGATCTCTTCTCCGGAGAGCCGTTGCTCGAGTTCCTGGCCGGGGTCGGCAATGCGGCTCGAGGGAAACTCTTGGGTTGGGTACGGGATGTCGAGAACAGACCGCGGCAGCAGTCGTGTCTTCCGGGACTCAACGGCATTGCCGGTCGGTTTGGCAGCGACGCGTCGGGTAGTCCGCCGGAGCGCGGCTGGGCAACCGGTTACCGGGCCGCGAGAGCCTTTCGCGAGGTCGTGAACGTCCCACGGGGTGAGAAGTTAGTCTCATTGTCGAACATCGCTGGAAGGCTGGGATCCGTCGGCTTCAGGTGCGCACCAGGAGTCGCCGGCATTGCCGCGCTCGTGTGTCGGGTAGACGACGACGTTCGGATTCACGTCCGGGAGCGCGGAAACCGGGACTGGGCTCGGCAGGCTGAGCGTTTCGCGTTCGCGCGCGCGATCGGCGATGTCGTCTGTTTTCGAGACACGCCACGCTCCGTAGTCAACGGTTTGCATCAGGCGGACCGTCAAGCGGCGGGCAGAGCATTCGCGGCCGAGTTTCTGGCACCGGTCGAGAGCGTGCTCGACATGGTGGACAGCGGCTGTGACGTCGACGAGATTTCGGGCTCGTTCAACGTATCGCCGCAGGTGATCGCCCGGCAGATCGAGAACCAGGACCGTATTCGCGAGGCGTGCGCCGCCCCCGCTGGGCCCGGGGGAAGGTAGCGGGCGGTACTCGTCATGGACGCACCTCGACTGGTCCGGATGGCACGCAGGTGCCGAAGCAAGCTGGCGGCGGTCGTGAGAGAGGCCGTCGAGGAGTACTGCGTCGCGCCCGAGGCCAGACGCCGCCGGCTGGACGCCATCGATACGTTGTACTCTCTCGGTCCGGTCCCGGTGCCGGTCGATCAGGAGCAGTGGGAACGGGAGTACAGCAGCCTCAAGACCGGCTTCTCGACTGGCTGCGCGCGAGTGGCGACGGCGGGCCCTGGCCGGTGCCGGCGGGGCTGAGCGGCGCTGAGCCGCTCTTCGTCGATCGCGTGGATGCGGTACAGCGGGTCGATCCGGTGGAAATCGACTCGCTCGAGGCAGGACGGCAGGGTAGTTCGGGATCGACAGGGCGGATCCCCTGTTCTACACTCCCCGGCATGAGCATGGATTCCAGCGGAGCGGCTCTGCGGAGCGTGGGTCGGGCAGCGCTCCTGGCGGCGCTGGTGGGCGTGAACGCCGCGGCGGCACCGGCCGCGGCCGCACCCGCCGCGGACCAGGCGCTCGCCGACGCGGCGCAGCGCGGCGAGTGGGACGTCGTGCGCGCGCTGGTCGCCCGGGGGGACGACGTGACCGCCCGGCAGGGCGATGGCGCCACGGCGCTGCACTGGGCGGCCTACCGCGACGAACGCGAGGTGGCGGAACTGCTGATGCGGGCCGGCGCCGACGTGAACGCGGCCAACGATCTCGGCGTCACGCCGCTGTGGGCAGCCTGCGAGAACGGCAGCGCCGCGCTGGTGCAGCGGCTGCTCGACGCGGGCGCGGACCCGAACGCGCCGCTGCCGGCGGGCGAGACGCCGCTGATGACCGCGGCGCGCGTCGGGGCGGCGGACGTGGCCGGCCGGCTGCTCGCGGCCGGCGCGGCCGTGGGGGCGGCCGGGGCGCGCAGCCAGACCGCGCTGATGTGGGCGGTGGCGCAGCGGCATCCCGCGGTCGTTGAGGCGCTCCTCGCCCGCGGCGCGCCGGTCGATGCCCGCTCGGACGTCTGGACCGAGGTGGTCAAGACCACCCCCGAGCCCTGGAATCCCGAGTACGTCACCGAGATTCCGCAGGGGGGCTACACGCCGCTGCTGTTCGCGGCGCGCGTGGGCGACCTCGCGTCGGCGAGGCTGCTGGTCGCCGCCGGGGCCGACGTGAACGACCAGCCGCCGTACGGCACGAGCGCGGCGGTCGTGGCGGCGCACAGCGGCCACGACGCCGTGGCGGAGTTCCTGCTGGAGGAGGGCGCCGACCCGAACGCCGCGGACGCCGGCTACACGGCGCTCCACGCGGCGATTCTGCACAAGGACGCGCGGCTCGCGCGCGCGCTCCTCGACCACGGGGCGGATCCCGATGCCAGGGTGCGGGCCTCCACGCCGGTGCGGCGCGACGCGGTCGACTTCTATCTGCACCCGTCGTACGTCGGCGCGACGCCGTTCTGGCTCGCGGCGCGCTTCAACGCGCCGGACATCATGCGCCTGCTCCTCGACCACGGCGCCGACCCGCTGGCGGCGCACGATCCCACGTACTGGCCCGGCTCGCTGTCGGTGCGCGACGAGCGGGTGCAGGTGCGGGAGGGCGCGACGACGGCGCTGATGGCGGCGGCCGGTCTGGGCGGACGCGATCCGCTCGTCTCCGTCGACCGCCTCGATCGCATCGCCGAGAGCGCGCCGGTTCGCAGCACGCGGCGCGAGCCCGACCGGGCCGCGCGGGAGCAGACGATGCTGGCGGCGGTCGCGATCGCCGCCGAGCAGCGCATCGACGTCAACGCGGCCAACGCGGATGGCAACACCGCGCTGCACGCCGTCGCGCGCGGGGGGTTCGGCCGCGTCGTCGAGTACCTGGTGGCCCGGGGCGCGCGGGTGGACGCCGCGAACGGCGACGGCCGGACGCCCTTGGCGCTCGCGCAGCGCGGGCGGAACGCGGCAGCCCGCGAGAGCACCGTCGAGTTGCTGCGCCGACTAGGCGCCGGCCGGTAGGCCGCTGCAGGCCCGATCTCCTCTCGCCACGATCGTCACCGATTTCCCGCGGGTGGGTTAGACTGAACGGCGCACCCGGGTGCGCGCAGCCCGCGGCGGGTCGCACCGCGGCTCGGACCCTGTGCAATATCAGCCTGCGAACCGCGTCAGGGCCGGAAGGCAGCAGCGCTAAGCAGTCACTGATATGTGCCGCAGGTCCTTCCGGGCCGCGGTGGGACCCGCCTCGTCGAACGATGGCCTACCAGGTTCTCGCACGCAAGTACCGTCCCCAGCGGTTCACCGACGTCATCGGGCAGATTGGCGCAACCCGGACGCTGCAGAACGCCATCACGAGCGATCGCCTGGCGCAGGCGTTCGTGTTTGCCGGCCCGCGCGGGGTCGGCAAGACGACCACGGCGCGCATCCTCGCGCGGGCGCTCAACTGCGATGCGGGCCCCACCGCCGATCCCTGCGGCACGTGCGAGCCGTGCGTCGAGATCGCCGACGGGCGCGACATCGACGTGCTCGAGATAGACGCGGCCACGCACACGCAGGTGGAGAACGTGCGCGAGGTGATCATCGCCGGGCTGGCAATGGCGCCGGTGCGCGACCGCTACAAGGTGTTCATCATCGACGAGTTCCACCAGTTGTCGAGCCACTCGTTCAACGCCCTGCTCAAGTCGATCGAGGAGCCGCCGCCGCACGTCGTGTTCATGATGGCGACGACCGAGCTGCAGAAGATCCCCGAGACCATCCTGTCCCGCTCGCAGGTGTTCGAGTTGCGGACCATCGGCATGCAGGCCATCTCCGAGCAGCTCCGGACCATCGCCGGCCGGGAGCAGATCGCGATCGACGAGGCCGGCGTGGCGCTGATCGCGCGCGCGGCCGACGGCAGCATGCGCGATGCGTTGAGCGCGCTCGATCAGGTGATCGCGTTCGCGGGCGAGCGGATCACCGCCGCGGAGGTGTCCACGGTGCTCGGCCTGATCGGCCGCGACCCCGTGCTCGACGCGGTGGAGGTGGTGGCGAACGAGGACGCGCCGGCGGTGTTCGAGCTGGCCGGGCGGTTCGTCGAGGCCGGCTACGATCTGCGGCTGGTCTGCCGCGAGCTGACGCGCGCCCTGCGGGACATGCTGGTGATTTCGATCGACGCCGGCAGGGCGCAGGATCCGGAGATCGCGGGCGACGCCGAGCGCGACCGGCTGGTGGCGCTGTCCGGCCGCTTCTCGCGCGAGGACCTGATGCGCGCGTTCGACGTGCTGTCGCGGGCGGAGCTCGACGTCCGCGGCGCCGCGCAGCCCCGCCATCACTTCGAGATGGCGCTCCTCAAGTGGATGCACCTGCGCCGGCTCGTGCCGTTGACGGAGCTGCTGGCCGGCGGCGCCGCGCGCACCGAGCCGTCCACCCGGCCGGCGCCTGCCGCTGCGCCCCCGGCCGCGGGCCCGCCGCGGGCGCCCGCCCGCCCGCGGCAAGCCGCGGCAGCGCCGCGCTCGGCCCCGCCGCCCGCGAAGCCGGCGCCGCCGCCCGCCGAGTCGGCCCCGCCGGACGACGCCCCCGCCGAGGCGGACCCGAAGGCCGCGATTCTGGCCGAGATCAAGCGTTCCAAGCGGTTCTTCCACGGCACGGTCGTTGCGCAGGCCCAGCGCATCGACCTCGTCGATGATCGGCTGGTCTTCGCCTTCACGGCGGGCCAGAGGACGCTTGCCGCGCAGCTCACCCAGGGCCAGGGCTGGATCGAGAGCCTGGCGTCGAAGGTGGTCGGGCGCAAGGTGACGGTCGCGGCCGAGCAGGACGACGCGGCCGCCGAGCCCGCGGCCGAGCCGGCCCCCGACCCGCGCGCCGAGTCGCAGCGCGAGCTCAAGATGGCGGCGCTGGACGACGAGGTCGTGCAGGCGCTGCTCGAGGTGTTCCCAGCGGAGATCCGCGATATAGAGAAGATCGACCCATGAACATTCAGCAGATGATGAAGCAGGCGCAGGAGATGCAGGAGCGCCTGCAAAGGGAGCTGGCCGCCACCGAGGTGGAGGCGACCGCGGGCGGGGGCATGGTCACCGTGGTCATGAACGGCCAGAAACAGGTCAGGCGCGTGGCGATCGATCCGGAGGTGGTCAACGCCGACGATGTCGAGATGCTCCAGGATCTCATCGTGGCGGCCATCAACGACGCCCAGCGGAAGGTGGACGAGACCGTGGCCGGCAAGATGGGCGGGCTGATGGGCGGCCTGAAGATTCCCGGACTCACCGGATGACCGAGATTGGCGCACTGGCCCGGCTGATGGAGCAGCTCCAGCGTCTGCCGGGAATCGGCGCCAAGGGGGCCCAGCGGCTGGCGTTCCACCTGCTGCGGCAGCCGCGCGAGGAGGTCGACCAGCTCCTCGATGCGGTGCGCGAGGTCAAGGAGGCCATCACCTACTGCTCGGTCTGCTCCAACATCACCGATACCGACCCCTGCTACTACTGCACGCACCCGGGCCGGGACCGCCAGATGATCTGCGTGGTCGAGGACCCGCACAACGTGTCGGCCATCGAGCGGACCGGCCAGTTCGCCGGTGCCTACCACGTGCTGATGGGCGCCCTCTCGCCCCTGCAGGGGGTCGGGCCCGACGATCTGCGGATCAAGAGCCTGCTGGACCGGATCCGCGGATCGGATGTCCGCGAGGTGATACTGGCGACGAACCCCAACGTCGAGGGCGAGGCCACCGCCATCTACCTCGCCAGGCTGCTCAAGCCGCTCGGCGTGAGCGTGACGCGCATCGCCATGGGGCTGCCGGTCGGCAGCGACCTCGAGTACGCCGACGAGGTGACGATGCACAAGGCGCTGGAGGGGCGCCGCGAGGTATGAGCTTCAATCAGACGGGGCTGCGCCCCGAGCCCCCGGCGTCCGCTTGCGGGGGCCCCTTCGCCCCGCGCCGCTCCCGCCGAGGCGCGCTGTGCGCGCCTTGCGGGACAAGTGAGGAGGAGAGACATGATGACGGGTCGGTATTTCGGAGCGGCGCTCATCGGGGTTGGCGGCAGCGGTGCTGGCGGCGCCTGTGGTTGCGGCTCAAGCGCCTGCGGCAGGACCCGACGGGTGGGTGCCGCCGCGCACGCCGTGGGGCGACCCCGACCTGCAGGGGCTGTGGACCAACACCACCACGACGCCGCTCGAGCGTCCCGCCGACCTGGCCGGCAAGGCGCTGCTGACCGAGGAGGAGCGCGCGTTGCGGAACCCCGTCGCGCGCATCTGCACGGAGGTCGTCACGCCGTCGAGCCCGACCGGTGGCTACAACAACTTCTGGCTCGAGCAGGGCGACCTGCACGCGCGAACGGCGCTGCTGGTCGAGCCGGCCGACGGGCGCCTGCCGGCGGTCACGCCGGAAGAGCAGCGGATGCAGGCCGCGCGGACGGACTCCTACCGGGGCGGCCGCTACGAGTCCTGGGAGGACTTCAACGCCTACGACCGCTGCATCACGCGCGGCCTGCCGGGCGCGATGATGCCCGGCTTCTACAATCACAACTACCAGATCCTGCAGGCGCCGGGCTACGTCGCCATCTTCATCGAGATGATCCACGACGTGCGCATCGTGCCGCTGGACGGACGCGCCCACGCGTCGTCCGGCATCCGCCAGTGGCTGGGCGATTCGCGGGGCCGCTGGGACGGCGACACGCTGGTCGTGGAGACCACGAACTTCAACGCCAAGGTCCGCGCGCGGTTCTTCACCGTCTTCGGGGGCGACGCGCGGCTCCGCCTGACCGAGCGCTTCACGCGGACCGCGGCCGGCACGATCGACTACCGGATCACGGTCGACGATCCGACGATCTGGACGCGGCCCTGGACCGCGTCCATTCCCATGACGGCGACCGACGGCCCGGTCTTCGAGTACGCCTGCCACGAGGGCAACTACGCGCTCCCCAACATGCTGGGCGGCGCCCGGGCTGCCGAACGGCAAACCGCGGGCCAGGGGCGATAGGCATGCCGGTCCGACCGCGGAACAGAGCACACGTCACCGGCTCAGAACGAGGATGTCCGTGCAATCACGCGCCTGCGCTTCGCCGAAACCTCGTCCGACGGCGGGTCGCCCGGTACACGCTGTCGGGTGTAGACTGGTATGAGCATGCCCTCGGTCACGTCTACACTGGATCTACGCGCCGCGCTTCGCACGCCGCTTGCCCGCATACCCGCGTTCGCGCCCGTTGCGGCGGCCGATTGGTTGATCTACCGCCAGGGGCGGCACGTGGGCCGGCTTCTGGACGGTGTCACGCCTGACGCCGTGGAGCATTTTTCGGAAGAAGACTTCTGCACCGCCATCGAGTCGATTGAGGCGGCGAAGCGCGAATTGGACTGGTATCTGTCCGCGAGGGGCGACAGGGGCCTGCTGCGGACGCGGATCAGGGAACAGCGGGATCGCATTGGCCAGGCTCTTCAATGCCTGCGCCGTGGGTACGCCCCGGGCCATATGCCGTCCGAGTCCGCACGGATGGCGCTTGGAGAAGAGCGCCTGCGGAAGGTCACGTAGCCTTCCGTGGCGTTGTGTACGTCTTCCCGGTCACGCCCTTCGCCTTCAAGTAATCCCACAGCTCGTCGAATCGATCGCGCCCCTCGCAAAAGGCAAGAGCGATGGCATCGGCGTGCCTGCGTTTCTGGCTTGCCGACAGGTTGTAGAAGTAGTCACGCATCGTGTTCAAGAACGCCTCTTCGGCGTCATCTGACCCGCGCGCTTCCAGGATTTCCGTGATCGTCCTTGCGAGGATCGCGAACGCATCGTCTCGCCGGGGACTTTGCGCCATCTGTCGCACCCGGCTGAGGGAAATGATGTCGAACAGAGTCGGTGTCACGGCCGCACGTCCGCCCGGCGCCGATCAAGGTCGCCACACTACGCGTCCCGCCAACCCTGCGCTCAGTCGAGCGTGACGCGCAGGATGCGGTCGCCCGCGAACGAGCCCACGAACAGCTCCCGGCCAACCAGCAGCCCGATGGTGCCGCCGCCCATGGGCGCCCCCTGGTTCCCGTAGAGCTCCTCGACCTCCAGCGATTCCGGATCGACCGCCACGATGCGGAACCGGATGGGGCAGGCGCCGCTCTCGAGGTTGAAGCAGAAGGCCAGCTCGTCGCGTCCCTCGCCCTCCAGGGAAGCGACCAGCAGGCGGCCGTCGGGGGCCCAGCGCGCGTTGTCGAGACCGCCCAGCGACGCCGTGGTGTCGGTCTCGCCGGTCTCGCGCACGATGCGGCGGACCTGGCCGCCGCCGTTCACGAAGACGAGGCTGCCGTCGGTCGAGGTCTCGACCCCGTTGGGCATGCCGACCTCGCTGCCGTCGAGAATCTCGAAGCCGCGCTCCGGCAGCCACTCGAGCACGTAGCCCGGCCCGGGGTCCGCGCCGCGCTGGAGCGCCGAGAGCAGGTCCTCGTCGCCGGGCGGCCGCGTCATCATGCGGGTCGTCACGAAGCCCCCGCCGGGCAGCGCCGCCACCGAGTTGAGCCAGGCCGACTCGGGGGCCACGACGCAGCCGCGCCACGCCACGTTCCAGTCGGTGCCCGCGCCGGTGACCTCGAAGAACTCGATGGACTCGCGCGCGCCGTGCTGCACCGCCAGGAGCTGCAGGGCGCCGTCGCGCTCGGAGAGGTGGATGCCGTGGGGGCTGAACGCGGGCGGCGGCGGACCCGGACAGGCGGGGTCGCCCCAGACCGGCTCGGCCCCGTCCGCGTCGCCGCCGCGGAAGAGCTCCCGGCGCTCCTCGGTGTCGAGCGGGAGGAGGGCCAGCGCGCCGGGGACGTCGCCTTCCATCCCGCCGTACTCGCTGACGAGGATCGCCTCGCCGCCGGGCAGGGCCACCAGGTCCTCGGGGTTCTGGAAGCCGCAGATGGGCCGCGCCGGCCCCGCCGGCTCACAGTCGGTAATCGCGGTCACCTGACCGGCCGCAGAAGCCGGCAGCAGGGCGAGCAGGGAACCCAGGAACAGGACTTTGAACAGTGTCGGCACGTCGTTCTCCTTCCCGGCGCATGCTACACCAAGGTGGACGGCTCAGGCCGCTCCATCCTTGGGCTCGAAGATCTCGTCCAGCGCCCGCGCCGTCGCCGGCACCCGGGCGCGTGTCCCCGAACGGCGGAGATCGGTCCGCAGCCGGGCCAGTCCGGCCGCGTCGTCCACGTCGTGCCAGCCGGGGACGTGCACGACGTCGAGCCCGGCCCGAGCCGCCGCGGCGCGCGTGTCGGCGAGCGCCGCCGGCGTGCTCCAGCGGATGCGGCTGAACAGGTCCGGGACCGGCATCCCCGCCGGGGGCGCGGCCAGGGCGATCAGGTAGTAGCCGCCGTCCGCGGACGGTCCGAGCACCACCCTGCCCGGCGACACCCGCTCGATCGCGCGGCTGACGTGAGCGGGCGGCAGGGTGGGCAGATCCGAGCCGATCATCACCACCTTCTCGAAGCCGTCCCGGAACAGGTCGTCGAACACGCTCCGCTCGCGGGCGCCCAGGTCGGCTCCCCGTTGCGCCAGCAGCTCGCCGTCGCCGGCGCCGAGCTCCGGCAGCCCGGCGCGTCCGCCGTCGGGCGTGTAGGCGATCCGCAGCGCCGCCCCGTCGCCCGTGCGGCAAGCGGCGATCGTGTCCGCGAGGAACGCCGCGTACAGCCGGCGGCGGTCCGCCTCGCGCGGCACGGCGTCCGCCAGGCGCGTCTTGGGGGCGTCGCCCGCGGCCGGCGAGCGCGCCATGATCACTACCGCGACCCGGCCGGCGGTGGCCGCGAGCACCTGCCCCGGCGACAGGCCGCGTCCCGCGAGCGCCGCCATGCCCAGCGCCGTCCAGACCAGCATGCGGCCCTTGCGGACGATCGCCAGCGTCACGCCGGCGGCGGTCCCGAACGCCAGCAGGTCCGCCAGCAGTCCCGTCCCGGCTTCGTCGACCCCGATCCGGAGCGGGACGAACCGGAAGACCGCGGCTATCAGCCGATTCGTCGACTCGAGCACGAACGCGTCGAGCAGGGTCGGCTGCCGCGGGGCGATCAGCGCGAGCACCAGGAAGATCTCGACGACGGCGCAGGCGTGGAAGGCAAGCTCCAGCAGGGCGACCGGCACGAGGTCGGACCAGGTGCGGGGGTAGAGCGCGTGCATCCGGTCCTCGATGGCCCGCGCGCGCTCGGCCCCGCGTGCGGCCAGCCGCGGTGCGATGCCGCGGCCGTGAAGCCAGGCCAGGAGCGCGCTGCCGACCGGGACGCGGCTGCGGATGACCCAGTGGGCGCCGGCGAGGAGCGCCGCCAGCGCGACGCAGACGACGGTCGTCAAGAGCCACAGGCGTCCCGGGGCCTGCAGCAGAAACGGCAGCGCAGCGAGCCCGCCTGCTATGACGAGCACGGCGCTCAGCGTGTAGAAGAGATTCTCGACGGCCAGGGCGGGCAACGTGCGACCGAGCGGCGCGCGGCGGCGGAGCAGCAGCGCCTTGGCCGGCTCGCTCACGATGACGCCGAGCGGCGTGAGGTTGCCGAGCGCATCGCCGGCGACGACGGCCGGGAAGACGTCGCGCAGCCGGAGGCGGTGCCCGCGTTCCAGGCACCGCAACCAGGCGGCGGCGCGCGCCGCGAACCGCAGCCCGCCCAGCGCGACGACCGCGGCGAAGGCCCATCCGAGACGGGTGATCCCGTCGGCAACGGCGCCGGCTCCCGCGTGCCGGATCGCGTAGACGAACAGCGCCAGCCCGAGGGCGGCGGCCAGCACGGCGCCGGGAGTCGGCCGCCGCCGGTTGCCGTTGCGGGGCACGGGATCAGCCTGCATAATCAGCGGGCATGGCGTCGGTTTCCGGGCACGTTCCGGTCGCGGTCATTCTACTGGTGGGGGGGCTGCTCTCGTGCTTCCTCGGCTACCGGCTGCTGCGGCTGCTGGTGGCCGTCTACGGGTTCGGCCTGGGTGTCATCATCGTCACCGCCTTCGCCGACCGGCTCGAGCCCTGGGCCATGGTGGCGGTGATGGCCGGCGGCGGCCTCCTGGGCGCCCTGCTGGCCAAGGCGGCCTATCTGGCCGTCGTCGCGGTGCTCGGCGCCGGGCTCGGGGCGTTGGTGGTGCAGGCCGGCTGGCTGTCCGCGGCGGGCGAGCCGGGCCTGTGGGTCGTGCTGAGCGTCTGCCTGGCCGGCGCGCTCGTGGCGCTCGCGCTCCGCAAGTACGTGGTCATCGTCGGCACGTCGTTCGGCGGCGCCTGGACGGCGCTCGTGGGGGGGCTCGCGCTGGCCGGCGACAACGCGGCCGTGGCCGCGGCCAGCGGCGACGTGCAGCAGGTGTATCCGCTGGCGCCCGCCAGCACGCAGATGGAGTTCGCGGTGGCCTGGTACGTGCTCGGCGGCGTCGCGCTCCTCGTCCAGCTCCGCACCGGCCGCCGCGGCCCCTGGCTCTGAGGGCGCCGGCGTTTGACCGTGTCGCGCCCCATTCGGTAACATTCCTGGTTGGCGTCGCGGCCGACCCGGTCCTCGCCGTAGTCGTTCCTCAGTAGCTCAATTGGCAGAGCATTCGGCTGTTAACCGAAGGGTTGTTGGTTCGAGTCCAACCTGAGGAGCCATCCCCCCCCTCCCGTCCCTTCCGAGCGGAGGCAGGGAAGCAGATCGTCGGCGACGATCCGTGCATCGGGGCGAGCGATCGGTGCGAGCTTGTCCCCGGCCTGTCGCCCGTTGCCGGGCTCCCCGTCGCGGATGTGCCGCTATCTCCACCGGTCGAAGAACGCGAG
>CAYGCV010000094.1:0-13712 GCA_964348425.1 uncultured Vicinamibacteraceae bacterium
TGCAGTAAATCGCTTATTAACAGCCACTTACTAGAATTAGGAAGCTCACCCTGCCGTAGCATGGCGGCGAGGTTGTCCGGGTTGTTGTCGGGCCCGACAGTCGGTGGGATACGATCGGCTACCGGGTCGCGGTCATCGATCCGACCCATGTCGAGCGCACGGTAGCGGCAACGGGAGGAGCGACGCCATGGCAACGTCCGACAGAAGGCGCGCTACGTCCAGGGCGTATCGAGTGTGCCTCCTCTGGCTGTTGACGGCAGCGGTCGCCCCGGCGTCGGCGTCCCTTGCGGCGCCCCCGGCCGGCGCGCCCGGGCAGGCCCACGCGCAGCCGCCGCCCCCGTCGCGCGCGCTGCTCGATCGGTACTGCGTGACGTGCCACAACGAGCGCCTCCGGACCGGCGGCCTGATGCTCGATGCGGCCGACGTCGACCGTGTCGACCTCCACCGCGAAACGTTCGAGAAGGTCGTCCGCAAGCTGCGCAGCGGGCAGATGCCGCCCCAGGGCCGCGCTCGGCCTGACCGGACGGCCGTGCGTACGTTCGTCAGGGCCCTCGAGGCGGAGCTCGACCGCGTCGGCGCCGCGGCACCGAACCCGGGGCGGGTGGCCTCGCATCGGCTCAATCGCACCGAGTACGTCAACGTCGTTCGCGACCTGCTGGCGCTCGAGATAGACGGCGAGGCGCTGCTCCCGGGCGACATGGCGGGTTTCGGCTTCGACAACAACGCCCAGGTGCTGGGGATGACGCCCGCCTTGATGGATCGCTACATCACGGCGGCCACGAAGGTTAGCCGCCTGGCGCTGGGGACGCCGGAGAACCGCCCGCTGCGGCAGGTGTATCGGCTGCCCATGACGATGCGGCAGGATGCGCGGATGAGCGAGGCCACGCCGTTCGCGAGTCGGGGCGGGATAGCGGTGCGGCACACGTTCCCGCTCGACGGCACCTACCTGTTCAGGGTGCGCCTGCAGCGCGACATCGGAGACTCGATCGGCGGCAGCATCGCCAGCCGGGAGTACCAGATCGACCTGCGCATCGACCACGCGCTGGTCGAGCGCCTGACGGTCGGGGGCAAGTTCAGGGGGCAGCGCACCAGGTACGTCGGGGGCGGCGGCATTGCGCCGCCGGAAGACGATCTGGTTGCGCGGCAGATCGCCTTCTACAACCAGACGGCCGATGACGGTCTCGACGTGCGGCTCCCGGTCAAGGGGGGGACGCGGCTCGTGTCCGTTACCTTTGCCAACGTGGCGCCGACCGCGGTCGGCGGCATCGGGGACGGCCTGGTGCCGGGTCTGGGCACGCTCGAGATCGTGGGGCCGTTCGACGGCCGCACGCCCGCGGACACGCCGAGCCGCGAGCGTGTCTTCGTCTGCCGTCCGGACGGGCCCGCGGACGAGGAGCTGTGCGCGCGAGACATCCTGCGCACCCTGACCCGCCGCGCGTATCGGCGTCCCATCACGGACGTCGACCTCGATCCGCTGCTGGCGATCTACGAGGCCGGGCGGGACGCCGGCGACTTCGAGACCGGGATTGCCCTGGCGCTGGAAGCACTCCTGAGCATGCCCGCGTTTCTCCTGCGCGCCGAGGCGGAGCCGTCGGGCGCCCAGGTGGGGACGATCTTTCCCATCACGGACGTCGAGCTGGCGTCGCGCCTGTCGTTCTTCCTGTGGCGGAGCATGCCGGACGACGAGCTGCTGGATCTGGCGGAACAGGGCACGCTGAGCGATCCCGTCGTGCTGGCCCGGCAGACGCGGCGGATGCTGTCCGACCGGCGCGCGGCACGCTGGATGCGCGATTTCCTCGGCCAGTGGCTGCAGGTGCGCAACCTGGAGTCGATGGTGCCCGACCCGGTCATCTTTCCCCGGTTCGAAGACACCCTGCGCGACGCGCTGCGCAGGGAGACCGAGCTGTTCTTCGAGAGCCAGGTGCGTGACGACCGCAGTCTGCTCGACCTGCTGCGGGCCGACTACACGTTCCTCAATGCCCGCCTGGCCGAACACTACGGCATTCCCGACGTCTACGGGAGCCATTTCAGGCGGATGCGGGTCAGCGATCCGGCGCGACAGGGCCTGCTGGGGCACGGCAGCGTGCTGACCGCGACCTCGTATGCCAACCGGACGTCGGTGGTGCTGCGCGGGAAGTGGGTGCTCGAGACGCTGCTGGGGGCGCCCCCGCCCGCACCGCCGCCCAACGTCCCGCCGCTCCCCGAGAGCGACGGGCAGGGCGCGCCGACCTCCCTGCGCGAGAAGATGGAGCAGCATCGCGCCAACCCGGTGTGCGCGAGCTGCCACGCGAATCTCGATCCGCTGGGGTTCGCGCTCGAGAACTTCGATGCGGTCGGCCGCTGGCGCGAGACCGACGGCGGCGCGCCGATAGACGCGTCGATTACCTGGCAGGGCGCCCCGGTCACCGGCCCGGCATCGTTTCGCGACGCGTTGCTGGCGCAGGGCGCGGAGGAGATCGTCCGCACGGTCACCGAGAAGCTGCTGACCTTCGCCCTGCGCCGCGGCCTCACCCATTTCGATGCACCCACCGTGCGGGCGATCGTGCGCGATGCGGCCCGCGACGACTATCGCTGGTCATCGCTCGTGCTCGGCATCGTCACGAGCCCCCCGTTCCAGCAGCAGATCGTGCCGGAGCCCGCGGCTCTCGGCGAAGGAGACTGAGCCATGTTCATCACGAAGAAGCGCGTGTCGCGCCGGGCGGTGCTCAGGGGGGCGGGAGTCACGCTGGCCCTGCCCCTGCTGGACGCGATGGTGCCGGCATTGACGGCGCTGAGTCGGACCCCGGCGTCGCCGGCGCGGCTCAGGCGGCTCGGCGTCTTCTACGTGCCCAACGGGATGTCGATGGGCTACTGGTCGCCGCGGACGGAGGGTCCCCTCGCCGCGCTGCCGCCGACGCTCGAGTCCCTGTCGCCGCTCACGGACCGCGTCCTGTTGCTCGGCGGCCTGGCCGACAAGCCGGCCGACCTCGTCGAGTCGGGAGGCGACCACGCGCGGTCGGCCGGCACGTTCCTGACGGCCACGCCGTACAAGGCCACGATAGGCGCCGACGTGCACGCCGCCGTGTCCATGGACCAGGTGGCTGCGCGGGAGCTCGGCAAGGACACGCAGTTGACCTCCCTCGAGCTCGGCATCGAGTACCCGACGACCGTGGGCACCTGCGACGCGGGCGCCAGTTGCGCCTACACGAACACGGTCGCCTGGCGCACGCCGACGACCCCCCTGCCGATCGAGAACGATCCGCGGGCCGTCTTCGAGCGGCTCTTCGGGACGAGCGGCAGCACGGATCCGGCGGCGCGGCGGGCCCGGCTGCGGCGCGACCGGACGATCATCGACGCGGTGCGGAACGAGCTGAAGCGGTTCGAGGGGATCCTCGGACCGTCCGACCGGACCAAGCTGTCCGAGTACGTCGATGCGGTGCGCGACGTGGAGCGACGGATCCAGACTGCCGAAACGCAGAGCGTACGCGAGCTGCCCCTGGTCGACGAGCCGACCGGCGTCCCTGACGGGTACGGCGCACACGCCAGGCTGCAGATGGACCTGCTGGCGCTGGCCTACCAGACCGACCTGACGCGGGTCAGCACCTTCATGCTGGCGCGGGAAGTCAGCGGCCGGGCCTATCCCGAGATCGGCGTATCGGACTCGCACCACCCGCTGTCCCATCACCAGGACCAGCCGGACAAGCTCGAGCGTCTGCACAAGATCAACCAGCACCACTTCCGGCAGTTCGCGCATCTCGCGGCGAAGCTGGCCGCGACGCCCGAGGGTGACGGCACCATGCTGGACCGCACGGTGCTGCTGTACGGCACCGGCATCAGCGACAGCAACACCCACTTCCACGACGACCTGCCCATCGCCGTGGTCGGGGGGCAGGCGGCGGGGATCAGGGGTGGCCGCTACGTCCGCCACGCGGACGGCACGCCGCTCGCCAACCTCTACGTGTCGCTCCTCGATCGGCTGGGGGTGCACGTCGACTCGTTCGGGGACAGCACCGGACCGCTCGAGACGCTCGCGTGAGACCGGGCTGTCGAAAGGCGAGGATCACCATGCACGTCGAGACCCGGCGTTGGACGACCCTGTGTCTGGTTGTTGTTCTGAGCACGCTCGGTCAGGCGCTCGCGGCCGGCCCCGATCTCCGGCTCGTGGAGGCGATGGCCGACCGTGACGGCGCGCTCGTACGCGCTCTCCTGGACGAAGGCGCCGATCCCGACAGCGCGCGGGCCGACGGCGTGACCGCCCTGATCTGGGCGGCGCACTGGGACGATGCCGAAGCGGCCGCATGGCTCCTGCGCGCCGGCGCCGACGTGAACGCTGCCGACGATCGCGGCGTGACGGCGCTCTCCCGGGCTTGCGAGAACGCCAGTTCCTCCATGGCGGCCTTGCTGCTCGACGCCGGGGCGGATCCGAACGGCGGTCAGGACAGTGGTCTGACGCCACTGATGATCGCCGCGCGCACGGGCAACGCCGACATCGTGGAAGCGCTGCTCTCGCGTGGGGCGGAGCGGAACGCCGCCACGGCCGTGACGCACCACACGGCGCTCATGTGGGCCGTGGCCCACGGGCGCGTGGAGATCGTCCGGCTCCTGATCGACCACGGGTCCGGCGTCGGTCCCACGGCTCGGCAGGTGTTGTCGCCGCTGATCGTGGCGGCGGGGAACGGCGACATCGCAACCGCCAGGCTGCTGATCGCCGCCGGTGCGGACGTCGACGCCACCGGAACCGACGGCGCGCATGCCCTGCCGTATGCGATCCTGGCGGGCCGAGCCGCGTTCGCGCGGTACCTGCTGGCGGAAGGGGCGGATCCCAACGGGACGATCAACGGTGCGACGGCGCTCCACGTGGCGGCCGGTCCCGTCGATCAATGGCTCGGCGCCTGGGCCGCCGTCGCCGGCAACCCCACACGTGCCGCGGGAACGCGAGACAGACAGGCTCTGGGGCGTCTCACGCTGGAGGACCGCGAGCAGCTCGTCGACGCGCTGCTCGCCAACGGCGCCGATCCGAATGCACGGATGACCGCTTCCGCGATGGCGTACCTCGGCTTCACGCGGAACGGTGCGTTCGACAACTCGTCAGCCGGCACCGGGGACTTGGCGGGGGCGACCCCGCTGTGGGTTGCCGCGTGGGCGACGAACCCCGGGGCAGGCTTCTCGGGCTTCAAGAACCGGGTTACCTACGCCCGGTCCAGCGACACGGTGCTGCGCAGCCTGCTGGCGGCCGGCGCCCGGGTCGATCTGACGTCGGTGGACGGCACCACGGCGCTCATGGCTGCCGCGGGTTGCGGGCGCGAGGCCCATGTCACGGATCAGACGCGGGCGCCGCGCCAGCGGCTGGCGGAGGCGGCGGCGCAAGTCCTCCTCGAGGCCGGCGCGGACGTCGACGCGGCCAACGAAGCCGACTTCACGGCGTTGCATTGCGCCGCCTTCAGCGGTCTGCCGGAGCTGGCGCGGATGCTCGTGGCGGCGGGCGCCGACGTCGACGCGCGCGATTGGCGGGGCCGCACGCCGTTCCGCCTGGCCGAGGGCTCCAAGCAGGGGTTTCACTATCAGGCCTGGCCGGCAGTCGCCGATCTGCTCCACGAGCTGGGAGCCGATACCCGCCTGGGCATCCCGGGAGCGGTCCACGAGCGCCTGGGCAGGCTGGCGGCCGAGCAGGAACAGTAACGAGGACCGCGGCCGGCATTGGGCACGGGCGGCCATGGCGGTCGCGAGACCCGTCAGTCGCGGTAGATGACCTTGCCGAGCGCCGACAGGATGAGGCTCATGGCCAGCTTGCCGGTGCGGTTCTGGACGTCGAGGATGGGGTTGATCTCCACCATCTCCAGGGAGGTCAGGCCGCCCGCCGCGGCGCACAGCTCCATGGCCATGTGCGCCTCGCGGTAGGTCAGGCCGCCGTCCACCACCGTGCCGACGCCGGGCGCGTACTGCGGGTCGACGACGTCCAGGTCGAAGCTCAGGTGGAACAGGCCGTCCGCGCCCCGCGCGCGCCGGATGGCCTCGCGCATGACCGCGGCGATGCCCTGCTGGTCGATGTCCGACATGGTGAAGACGCCCACGCCGGACTGCTTCGCGAGCCGGCGTTCCCCCGGGTCCAGGTCGCGGACGCCCACGAGCACCACGCGGTCGGGGACGAGCGCGGGCGAACTGCCGCCGATCTTCGTCAGCTCGGTGGGCCCCAGCCCGAGCAGGGCTGCCAGCGGCATGCCGTGGACGTTGCCCGACTTGGTCGTCTCCGGGGTGTTCATGTCGCCGTGGGCGTCCATCCAGACGACCCCCACCTGCCGGCCGGCGCGGCGCTGGTGCGCCGCCAGGCCGGCGATGCTGCCCGCGGCGAGGCTGTGATCGCCGCCGAGCAGAACGGGGACTCGCCCGGCGTCGAGGACGCCTCGCACGGTGCGCGCCACCTGGCGGCACGCCGCGCTGATGGGATCCAGGAAATGCGCCCGCGCCGTGCCGGGAGCGGCGGTCTCGGCTCCCGGGCACTCGACGTCGCCGAGATCCGCCACGTCCTCGAACCCGGCCCGGCGGAGCGCGGCGTGCAGGCCGGCCAGACGCACGGCCGACGGGCCCATGTCCGTGCCGCGCCGGCCGCCGCCCAGGTCCAGGCGCACGCCGGCGATCGAGACGGGCGGCCGCTCGACCCCCTTGGCCATCACCTCCCAGTGTACGGGCAGTCGGACCGGGCGGCGTACGGCTGCCGGAGGCCCGCCGGACGCCTGGCGGGCGGTCTGGCCGCCGCGGCCGTCAGGGACTCGTCCTGATGTACTTGCGCAGCGTGTGCGGACCGACGTCGGCAGCGAAGACGCTGCCCTCCGCGTCGGCCGTGATGCCGGACGCGCCGGAGATGCGGGTCGCGTCGGCGTCGGCGAGGTCGGGGTCCGGAATGAAGGCGCGCAGCGAGCCGTCGACGGCGCTGCCGATCGTGATGCCCCGGACGTAGCCGGGGTTCACCGTCGAGTTCGACTGCGAGTCGCTCACGTAGAGCGTGTCGTCGGCGGCCACGTGGAGCGCGCTGGGCCGGCCGAACTGCGTCCAGGCCGCGATGAAGTTGCCGTCCTGGTCGAAGATCTGCACGCGGTTGTTGCTGCGGTCGGCCACGAACACGTGTCCCTGCGAGCCGCCGATGGAGATGTCGTGAGGCTGGTCGAACTCGCCGGGCCCGGACCCGGTGCGGCCCCAGGTCTTGATGAACCGGCCGTCCGCGGAGAACTTCAGCACGCGGTCGTTGGTGCCATGCCCGTCGGTGACGAAGATGTCGCCGTTGGGGGCGATGGCCACGCCGGTCGGCCGGTCGAAGGTGTCCGGACCGTCCCCGGCCACGCCGGCTGCGCCGAGCGTCAGCAGCACCTCGCCCGCGGGGCTGAGCTTGAAGACCTGCTGGCCGAGCGGGGCGCCCGCGAAGGGGCCGGCAGTGGCGCGAGCGGCCATCCCGAGCACCGTCGCGTCCCCGTTCGCGTCGGTGGTCCAGAGGTTGCCGTCCGCGTCGACGGTGAAGCCGTGGGGGAACGCGAACATCCCGGCGCCCAGGCTCGCGAGCAGCCGTCCCGCCGGGTCGAACTGCAGCATCGGCGGGTCGCTGCGGCCGACGCACGTCGCGTAGCCCGGCGGCACGGTGTTGAAGCAGCGGTGGAAGATCCAGATGTTGCCGTCGGGATCGAGCTGCACGCGGATCAGCTCGCCCCAGCGGCCGCCGTTCATGTCCGGCGGCAGGGTGGGCCAGTCCTCCACCAGCCGGTACGGGTTGGGGAGCTCGAGCTGACCGCTCCCCCCGCCCGGCTGGGCCTCTGCCGCGGCCGCCAGCGCGACGAACGCCGCGACAGCGGCCGCCAGCGTCGATCGCGCGCGGCCGGCAGGCGACATCGGGCTACCGGGGCACTTCCTCGTGCGTGTGCAGGCGCCGCTCGCCGGCGGCCACGGCGAGGCGGCCGGCCGCCAGCCGGTGCTTGTTGGTGACGCCCTCCCAGCAGCCTTCCTCGTAGAACTCGTACCCGTCGCCGCCGATGCGCCCCATCGTGAAGGCCAGCGTCAAGGGCCGCGTGAAGACGTTCGGGTCGGTGACGGTCGCCTCGTAGCGCAGCGTGTCGGCGTCGACGAGGTTCCAGCGCTCCACCACGTGCAGGGCCTCGCTGTAGAAGCTGCCGTGCGAGTCGAGCCAGGGGACGTCGTTGAAGTTCGTCACGTCCACGACGAGCGTGTCGCCCTCCCAGCGCCCGCGCGAGTCGCCGTTGAACAGCCGGATGTCGCTGCCCACGTGCGCCTGCCCGCCGGTGGGAACGACGCGGTAGGCGTGCGCCCACTCGTAGAGGAACACCACGTGGCCGTCGTTCTGGCGGATCTGCAGGTCGCCCCGGTAGTTGCTGCGCGGCACCCCGACCAGCAGGCAGCGGTCCTCCGGATCGATGTGCGCCAGCTCCGTCGGGGTCTCCATGTCGTACAGGAACTCGGTGCGCCGCTCGGCCGCCCACGGCTGATAGGGGATGCGCCCGTCCGGCGGATCGATGATCACCGGCACCGGCAACCCGAGCCGCTCCGGGCCGCGGCTCTGCATCCTGGCGTGCTCGACGTCGCAGCAGCCGTCCTCGATGCTGTGCGAGGCGTTGGTCGGGCCGCCGTCCCAGTAGCCCTGCAGGTCGGGACGGCCGTCGGCGGTGCGCGGCAGCGGCGCGTCCTGGGCCGCCAGCGGGGCGGCCGCCAGCACGGCCAGGATCGCGGCCCCGAGGATGACAGTGCGATGAGTCATGGGATCCTCCCTCACTTGTCGGCCGCCAGCTCGCTCTCGGAGTAGGCGTAGCACTCGTATTCCAGGAGCTGGATGTTCGCCTCCTGGCGCCGGTAGAGCGGCATGCGCATCGTCCAGGGCCGGGTGAACACCTTGGGGTCCTCGATGGTGGCCTCGTACAGCAGGTGGTCGGGGCCGGTGGGTGTGTAGCGCTCCACCACGTGCAGGGCTTCGCTGTGGAAGTTGCCGGCGCGGTCGAACCACGTCCGATCGTTGAAGTGGATCACGTCGACCACCAGCGTGTCGCCGTCCCAGTGCCCGCGCGAGTCGCCCATCCAGAAGTCGATGTGCCCCTCGGGATGCGGGCTCCCGTCCATGTAGATGGTGCGCGTGACGTGGATGTACTCGTAGAGGATGAGTATCCGGTCCTCGAACTGGAGAATCTGGAACGGATACGGCATGTAGGTGATGCGCGGGACGCCCGGCATGTTGCACTGCGTCTCGGGGTCGGCCGTATGCCGGTTCTCGAAGTTCTCCTGCTTCTGCTCCAGCGCCCACGGTTGGTAGGGGATCTCGTTGCCGACGACCACCCCCTGGCCGGCCGGAACGCCGGCGCTGGCCGAGTGGTCCTGGATGTCCCAGGCGGCCGTGTTGAGCGCCTGCCAGATGCCCTGCAGGTCCGGCTGGCCGTCGGCGGTGCGGGGCGGCACGTACGCCTCCCCGGCGGCGCCCTGCCCGGCCGCGGGCAGCGGCGCGAGCAGGCACAGCCCGACCGCGGCCAGCGCCGCCAACCTCGCTGTCGTCGCCATGCGGGGTCCTAGCGCTGCGGCTCCGGGCCGCCGGTGCCGGACGAGCCGGCGAAGAAGTTCCGCCCGTCGGGGAACGTGATCGTGATGCCGTTGGCCGTCGGCGTGCCGTCCTTGGCCAGGTAGCCGTCGACGACGAACTCGATGCCGGGCGGGAAGTCGCCCTTGCGCAGGCCGCGCCGCAGCAGCGACGTCGGGTTGCCCATCTCCACCGCCCAGTTCACGACCTCGCCGTCCTCGCCCACGACGTCCATGTGCAGCCACCCGTGCGGGTTCACCCACTCGAGCTCGGTCAGCGTGCCCTGCAGCCGAATCGGCTGCTCGATGTCGAACTCCGCCGAGAAGGAGTGATGCGCGGCGCCGGACACCGCCGCGAGCAGCACGCCGAGACCGACGGCCCCTGCCAGCAACGTTCTCATCGTCGGACCTCCTGATGTTGCCGAAGGATACGGTTCCAACTGCAGATTACACCGCCGCCGGCGGCGGCGCAATCGCGAAGAGCGGGCCACGAAGGCTGCGGATGTTCCGAGAAGAGGATGGAGGTTGGCGAACCGCGCCGATTTGCATCGGGCGGAGAGTGCTCTCGATAATGCAGCAGGGGGAGCCCGAATGGTCGAGCGCGCGGTCGGGTCCGGACGGGACGTCGAGGGCGGCTATCGCCTCGACGTCGAGAACTTCGGGCCGATCGTGCGGGCGAGCGTCGATCTGCGACCGCTTACGGTGTTCGTGGGCCCCAGCAACACGGGCAAGTCGTGGCTGGCCACCCTGATCTACGCGTTGCACCAGTGCTTCGGCGCCGCGCACGATCCGTATGCCGGCGATTCGGCGTTCGACTTTGCGGAGCTCGGATCCCTTCCGCCCGCGGCGCCGGTTCGGCGTGCGTTGAAGGACTGGCTCTCGAAGGAGGCCGAGAAGGGCTTGTCGCCACCGCTGCCGGCCGAGGCCGCGTCGCTCGTCCGTTCCGTGCTGGAGCACCCGAAAGGGTTCGATCGCGATTTGGCGCGGGAAGTCGGCCGCTGCTTCGGCACCGGCGACCCGAGCGAGTTGATCCGGCGCCCCGGCTCCCACGCCGGGGCGACCGTCGACGTGGGCGTCGCCCGGAGCGGTGGCGAGGCGGTCAGGTACGGGATCGCGATTGGCATGGACGGCCTGCGGTTCGCCGGGCGCATCAGCAGCATGGACCCGTTGCAGCTCCAGTACGAGCACGAGGATTTCAATCACGCGAGCCTGCGGACCGAGTGGTCGAAGCCGGGTCACCGGGATCCCGAGGCCACGCTGCTCAGGTCGCTCGCGGAACGCCTGTTCCAGTCCCTGCTGCAGCCGCTGCGCCGGCAGGCCTACTACCTGCCGGCCGACCGGACCGGCTTCATGCACGGCCATCAGGTGGTCGCGGGAGCCGCCGTGCAGAACGCGACGGCAGTCGGGTTGGGTGCCGTCCGGGACGTCCCCCTGTTGTCCGGCGTGTCGGCGGACTTCCTGAATCTGTTGATCTGGATGGGCCGACGCACGAGGCGACGCTCGCACCGCGCCACGGCCGAACGGTTCGCGACGCATCTGGAGAAGGAGGTCTTGAAGGGCGCCGTCCGGCTGAGCCACGCGGAAGTGGGGTACCCGGTCTTCACGTATCAGCCGCACGGCTGGCAGGACGATCTGCCGCTGACGCGGGTGTCCTCGATGGTCACCGAGCTCGCTCCCCTCGTGCTCTCCCTGCGACACGTCGTACGGACCGGCGACCTGCTCATCATCGAAGAGCCGGAAGTCCATCTGCACCCGGCGATGCAGGCGGCGGTCGCGCGCGCGCTGGTGCGCGTGGTGCGCTCCGGCGTTCGTATCGTCGTCACCACGCACAGCGAATGGTTTCTCGAACAGATCGGAAACCTGGTGCGCCTCGCAACGTTGCCGGAACAGGAACGTGAAGGCCTCGAAGGCGCGGACTGCGTGATCGGCCCGCATGAAGTCGGCGCGTGGTTGTTCAAGTCTTCTGAACGTCCCAGGGGATCGGTCGTGAGCGAAGTGAAGCTGGATAGCGAGACCGGCCTGTATCCGACCGACTACGACGCGGTCAGCGAAGCGCTGTACAACCAGGGCGCCGAGATCTTCAACCGGACGCAGGCGAGTGGAGGCCGGTGAGCGGGCTGGTGGCGGCGGTCGAGCGCCGCGTGCCCGACTGTTGCCTTGCTCGAAGATGCCGCAGGGACAACTGCTCGGTGTCGCTGAAGGGTGCGCCGACCGACCACGTCCTCGTCGACCTCGACTGCGAGACGCTGCAGAGCCGGCACCAGGGAAAGCGGTGCGACTACCTGTTCGTCGGTGGGGAGGCCAATACGGTCTGGGTCGTTCCCATCGAGCTGAAGAGCGGCAGGTTCAAGGCCTCCGAGGCGGCGGAGCAGCTCCGCGGCGGCGCGGCGCTGACCGCTTCATGGCTCACGGATGGCAGCATGTTCAATCTCGTTCCCGTGCTGGCTCACGGGCCGGGGATTCACAAGCAAGTGTTCAAGCAGCTCCGCTCCGAAAGAATCCGGTTGCGCGGCCAGGCACGACAGATCGAGACGATCCGTTGCGGCCAGCCGTTGCGCGTCGTCCTGCGCCGGGAGGCCGCATGATTCGCGAATACCGATTTCCCCCGCTCGAGAAGGTGATCTTCGGGACCGGCGCGCTCGACCAGGTGGCCGGCGAGCTGGACCGCCTCGGCCGGCGGCGGGCCCTCATCCTGACGGGCAACAGCCTGGCGACGCGCACGGATCTCGTGCGGCGGCTCGAGCGCCTGCTGGGGGGGCGCTGGGCCGGGACGCACGCCGGCATTCGCCAGCACGTGCCGAGCCGGACCGTGGCCGCCGCGGTCCGGCAGGCCCGGGAGGTGAACGCCGACGCCCTCGTGGCCTTCGGCGGCGGCAGCCCGATCGACGCGGCGAAGATCGTGGCGCTGGAGCTGCTCGGTGACGACCAGCCCCAGGAAGCCATGCCGCAGATCGCGGTCTCCACCACCCTGTCCGCCGGCGAGTTCACGCCCTTCGCCGGCATCACCGAC
This sequence comes from uncultured Vicinamibacteraceae bacterium, assembly GCA_964348425.1. GTDB lineage: Bacteria > Acidobacteriota > Vicinamibacteria > Vicinamibacterales > UBA8438 > JAAXGX01. The sequence continues at coordinate 12,548 of CAYGCV010000094.1, forward strand.
GAGGACACCCGGGTCAAGGGGCTGCGCAACGACCCGCGGATCTGCCCGCGGACGGTCGTTCTCGATCCGCAGGTCACGCTGCCGACGCCCCGCGAGCTGTGGGCCGCAACCGGCGTCAAGGCCCTCGATCACGCCATCGAGGCCATCTGGTCGGTCAACCCGCAGCCGGTGAGCGACGTGCTGGCCGTGGAGGCGATCCGCAGGCTGCACCGGCACCTGCCGGCGTCGCTCGCGGGGCCCGGCAACCTCGAGGCCCGCGGCGAGTGCCAGATCGCGGCCTGGATGTCCATCTTCGGCATCACCAGCGTGGGCGTGCGCCTGAGCCACATTCTGGGGCACCAGATCGGCGCGCGCTGGGACGTCCCGCACGGCGTGACGTCGTGCATCACCATCCCGCACTGCATGCGCTTCCTCGCGCCGCAGACGCTCCCGCAGCAGGTGCTGATCGCCGGGGCGCTGGGCATCCCGACGGACGGCCGCGAGCCGGCAGCGGTGGCGGCGGACGCCGCGGACGCCGTGGCCGCGTTCATCGGCTCGCTCGACGTGCCGACCCGCCTGCGCGACGTCGGGGCGCGGGACGACGAGCTGCCCGTCGTTGCCGGCGAAGCGCTGAAGGAGAGCGCCGCGTGGCACGATCGGCAGGGCAGGGAGGAGGCGCTGCTCGAGCTGCTGCGGCGCATGTGGTAGGCGCGGAGGCGGCAGGGCGCCGCGCGGGCGCAAGGGACGCAAGGGAGGGGAAAAGTGGTTGGTTTGGACGCCGCGCGGGGCTATGATGGCGGATGCTCATGAAGTGTGATCGCTTGCCGGCGCTGCTCGTTGCCGGCGGGATGCTGTGCGGCTTGCTGGCGCTCGCCGCCCCCGCCGCGGGCGAATCCGACCTGCAGCTCGTGCAGGCGGCCCGGAGCCGGGACTGGGACGCGGTGGCCGCCCTGCTGCAACGGGGCGCGGACGCCGACGCCCCGCAGGCCGACGGCGCCACGGCCCTGCACTGGGCGGCGCACTGGAACGACCTCGAGGCGGTCGACCGCCTGCTCGCGGCCGGCGCGAACGTGAACGCGGAGAACGCGTTGCGCGCCACGCCCCTTTGGGTGGCCTGCGCCGGCCGCAACACGGCCGTCGTCGAGCGCCTGCTGGCGGCCGGCGCCGATCCCGACCGGGCGCTGCG
>CAYGCV010000095.1:0-13661 GCA_964348425.1 uncultured Vicinamibacteraceae bacterium
CTCCGAACGGGTGCGCACCGACGTTGAGTAGGGGAGACCCGTCCGTGGTCCGGGGATCCGGGGATCGGTGGACTCCGGGGCTCCGGGGACCGGGGACGACTTCGTTGGTCCGGTGTGTTCCGGCTCACAAGGTAGGGTACACCGTGGGGGTGAACCCCGACCTATCGCCAGTAACCCGTTAAATGTGAGTAGTTTACGCGCTTTTCGTGGCGGTCATCGCAGAAAAGGCCCGCCGGCACGGCGTGCCGGCGGGCCTCGACGAACACCGGACGCGGCGCGGTCGCCGCGGGCGCCTAGTACATGCCGCCGCCCATGCCCGGCGGGTGGCCGCCGCCGGCGGGCGCTTCCGGCTTCTCCTCGGGGATCTCCGCGACCAGGGCCTCGGTCGTCAGCAGCAGCGACGCGATCGAGCCCGAGTTCTGGAGCGCGGTGCGCACCACCTTGGTCGGGTCGATGACGCCCGCCTCGACGAGGTTCTCGTAGCGCTCGGCCTGGGCGTTGAAGCCCTCGTCCCGGGTGTCGGCCTCGCGCACCTTCTGCACGACGATCGAGCCCTCGTGGCCGGCGTTCTGGGCGATCCAGCGCATCGGCTCCTCGAGCGCGCGGCGGATGATGTTGACGCCGATCTGCTGGTCGCCGTCGACGCTGAGGTCGTCGAGCGCCTGGACGCCCCGCAGCAACGCGACGCCGCCGCCCGGCACGATGCCTTCCTCGACCGCCGCCTTCGTGGCGTGCATGGCGTCCTCGACCCGCGCCTTCTTCTCCTTCATCTCGGTCTCGGTGGCCGCGCCGACCTTGATCACGGCCACGCCGCCGACCAGCTTCGCGAGCCGCTCCTGCAGCTTCTCGCGGTCGTAGTCGGAGGTCGTGTCCTCGATCTGCGAGCGGATCTGCTTGACGCGGCCCTCGATGGCCTGCGGGGTGCCGTCGCCCTCGACGATCGTCGTGTTGTCCTTGTCGATCGTCACCTTCTTGGCCTGGCCGAGGTCCTCGACGCGGATGTTCTCGAGCTTGAGCCCGAGGTCCTCCGTGATGGCCTTGCCGTTCGTCAGGATCGCGATGTCCTCGAGCATGGCCTTGCGGCGGTCGCCGAATCCGGGCGCCTTGACGGCCGCGCCCTGCAGGGTGCCGCGCAGCTTGTTGACGACCAGCGTGGCGAGCGCCTCGCCCTCGATGTCCTCGGCCACGATCAGCAGCGGGCGGCTCAGGCGCGCCACCTGCTCGAGCAGCGGCAGCAGGTCCTTCATCGAGCTGATCTTCTTCTCGTGGATCAGGATGATGGGGTTCTCGAGCACGACCTCCATGCGCTCCGGGTCGGTGACGAAGTAGGGCGACAGGTAGCCGCGATCGACCTGCATGCCCTCGACGACGTCCAGCGAGGTCTCGAGCGTGCGCGCCTCCTCGACCGTGATGACGCCGTCCTTGCCGACCTTGTCCATGGCCTCGGCGATGATCGTGCCGATCGTCTCGTCGTTGTTCGCCGAGATCGTGCCGACCTGCGCGATCATGTTGCCGCTGACCGACTTCGACATCGAGCGCAGCCCGCCGACCACCGTCTCGACGGCGCGCTCGATGCCGCGCTTGATCTCCATCGGGTTGGCGCCGGCGACGACGTTCTTGGCGCCCTCGCGGTAGATCGCCTGCGCGAGGACCGTGGCCGTGGTGGTGCCGTCGCCCGCGATGTCGGAGGTCTTGCTGGCCACCTCGCGAACCATCTGGGCGCCCATGTTCTCGAGCGGATCCTTGAGCTCGATCTCCTTGGCCACCGTCACGCCGTCCTTCGTGATCGTCGGCGAGCCGAACTTCTTGTCCAGCACGACGTTGCGGCCCTTCGGCCCGAGCGTGACCTTCACCGCGTCGGCGAGCTGGTTCACCCCCTGGATGATGTTCCGACGCGAGTTCTCACCGTACACAATCTGCTTTGCCATGCCTCAAGACTCCAATCGCGCGATTCAGTCGGATTCCAGGACGCCGAGGATCTCGTCCTCACGCATGATGAGGAACTCGTCGCCGTCCAGCTTGATCTCCTGGCCCGAGTACTTGCCGAACAACACCTTGTCGCCCGCCTGCACGTCGAGCGGGCTCACGGTGCCGTCGTCCTTGACCTTGCCCTTGCCGACGGCGATGACCTTGCCCTGCTGCGGCTTCTCCTTGGCGGTGTCGGGGATGATGATCCCTCCCACCATCTGTTCCGTTTCCTCGATGCGCTCGATGATGAGCCGGTCGTGGAGTGGGCGAACCTTGACAGCCATGAACGTCATGCTCCCTTCGAATGGTTGACGGAAAGTTGAGATTCCGACCGGCGCTTGGCCTGCCGGCACCCTGTCGGGTTGGCAGTCGCTCGGTCCAACTGCCAAGTATAGCGCAAGGAGGCCGGCGATCAAAGGCGCCGGCGAGGTCGGAGGGCGTTCAGGCCGAGCGCTTGAGGCGGTACGCCGCCATCTTCCGGCTCAGCGTGTTGCGGTGAATCCCGAGCAGGTCGGCGGTGCGTCCCAGGTTGCCTTTCGTGCGCGTCAGCGCGCGGCTGATGAAGCGCCGCTCGATGATCTGCCGCGCATCGTCGTAGTTGATGCCGCTGCTCAGCATCTCGTCGATCAACCGGTCGAGTTCCTTCCGCACGCGCGCGTCCTCTTCACGACCGCGAGGTTGCAGCCCCGGCGTCCGGCCCGGCGGCCGGGTCAGCCGAGCGCGGTACCGGTGAGCAGCCGATACGCATCCCGGTACTTGTCCCGGGTCTGCTCCACGACGTCCGGCGGAAGCTCGGGAGCCGGCGGGCGCCGGTCCCAGCGGATGCCGTCGAGGTAGTCCCGCACGTACTGCTTGTCGAAGCTCGGCTGCGCCCGGCCGGGCGCGTAGAGATCCCGGGGCCAGAACCGCGAGGAGTCCGGCGTCAGCACCTCGTCGATGAGGATGACCTCGCCGCCCCCGGCGGCCGGGGTGGTGCCGAACTCGAACTTGGTGTCGGCAACGATGATGCCGCGCGCCTCCGCGTGGGCCGCGCCGAACGAGTACAGCGCAAGGGTCAGGTTCCGCAGGCGATCGGTGAGCTGCCGGCCGATGCGCCGTGCGGTCTCGTCCTCGCTGATGTTGATGTCGTGGCCGCTCTCCGCCTTCGTGGCCGGCGTGAAGATCGGCTCCGGGAGCCGGTCCGCCTCGCGCAGGCCCCGCGGCAGCTCGACGCCGCAGACCCGTCCGGTCTCCTGGTACTCGCGCCATCCGGAGCCCACGAGGTACCCGCGCGCCACGCACTCGATCGGGATCGGCGTCGTGCGCCGCACCAGCATGGAGCGTCCCAGCAGCGTCTCCGCCTCGGCCTGCAGGGGCGCCGGGTACTCCGCCGGGTCGACGGACACCATGTGGTTGGGCACGATGTCGCGGGTGCGCGTGAACCAGAAGGCGGACAACTGGGTCAGCACGCGGCCCTTGTCCGGTATCGCGGACCCGAGCACGACGTCGTATGCCGAGATGCGGTCGGTGGCCACCATCAGCAGCCGGTCGCCGACCTCGTACATGTCCCTGACCTTGCCCCGCCGGTGCACCGTCAGGCCGCCGAACGAAGTTTCGAAAATGGGAGACGCCGTGGACACTGGCCAACCTCGCAGGTGGGAGAAGGCATCAGCTTAGCGGCAAGCGGGCCGGGCTGCAAGCGGGAAACGGACCCGCGGGGCGGAACCGCGCGCGGGCGGGCCCGCGGCGCTGCCCGCGGCTGTAGTACAGTGGCGGCCACCCGCCGTTCCGGTCGGAGCCCATGGCGCGCCACGTCCGTACCGTCGTCGTCACCGTCCTCGCGCTCGGCTTGATGGCGTTCTTCCTGCGCAATGCGAACCTCCAGCGCGTGTGGGGCGAGCTCGGCAGTGCCCGGCCGGATCTGCTGGCGGCGGCGGGGGTGCTGGCGTTTGCCTCCTATCTGCTGCGCGCGGAGCGCTGGCGCCGGCTGCTGCGGCCGGTGGGGCGGACGAGCTTCCGCGCGACCCTGCGGGCCACGGTCATCGGGTTCGCGGCGAACACCCTGCTGCCCGGCCGCCTGGGCGAGCTGGCGCGGCCGTACGTCCTCGCCCGCCGCGAGCAGTTGAGCGTGGCCGCGGTCTTCGCGACCAGCGTGATCGAGCGTCTGCTCGACCTGCTGGTCATGTGCCTCGTCGTCTCCGTGCTCGTCGCGTTCGTCGGCCCGCAGGCCGCGTCCGCGAGCAACGATCTGCTGGCGGGGGTGAGGACGTTCGCGCTCGTCGCCGGCCTGCTCGTGGTCGCGGCGTTCGGCATCCTGCTCGGCGCGGCCGCCGATCCCGAGCGGGCGGGGCGCGGGGCACGGCGGCTGTTGTCGCGCTTGCCGCACGGGCGGATGGAGCGGTTCGCGGGGCCGGTGCGGCGGTTTCTGGAAGCGGTCGAGGCCACGCGCGCCCGCGGGCCGCTCGGAACGGCGCTGGCGTGGTCGTTCCCGATCTGGGCGTCCGTCGCCGCGAGCCTCTGGTGCGCGTCGCGGGCGTTCGGCATCGACGTGCACCTGACGGGGGCGGCGATCCTCATGACGCTGGCGGTGGTCGGCGTGGCGGTGCCCACCCCCGGCGGCGTCGGCGGCTATCATGCGGCGTACCAACTGGGCGCGACCTTGCTCTACGGCGCCTCGGCGGAGCAGGCGGTCGGCGCCGCGCTGGTGCTGCATCTGCTGTGGTTCGGGCCGGTCACCGCGCTGGGGCTCGTGTTCATGGCGCGAGACGGCATGCACCTCACCGGCCTGCGGAGCCTGGTGCGGCGTGACGCGGCAACGCCTGCGACAGGGGCCGCCGCCGGGATGGCCGGCTTCGGCGCGGCCCCCCGGCCGGCCGGCGCGGAGGATCGGCGCGCGTCATGAAGTGCCCCTTCTGCGGTCACCTCAAGGACAAGGTGGTCGACTCCCGCGAGAGCAAGGAAGGCGACGTCATCCGCCGCCGGCGGGAGTGCCTGGGTTGCAACCGGCGGTTCACCAGCTACGAGCGGATGGACGACCTTCCGTACATGGTGGTCAAGAAGGACGGCTCCCGCGAACGGTTCGGGCGCGAGAAGGTGATCGCGGGCCTGTTGAAGGCGTGCGAGAAGCGTCCGGTCAGCGCGGCGGCCCTCGAGGCGGTTGCCAATCGGGTGGAGGCCAGCTTGCAGGAGCGGCCCGAGAAGGAGATCTCCACGGCGGAGGTCGGCGCGCTGGTGATGCAGGAGCTCAAGGCGCTGGACAAGGTCGCCTACGTGCGGTTCGCATCGGTCTATCGGGACTTCCGGGACGTTTCCGAGTTCATGACGGAGCTGCGGGGGCTGCTCGACGCCAACGAAGGCTGAGTGCGCGCGTCGAGCAGTTGAGCCGGCCGGAAGCCGTCGAGCCGAAGACGGCTGACGGCCGACTCGATCAGCGCGCCGGCGGGGACGAGCCCGACGACCTCGCTGCCGGCAACGCGCGCGCCCAGGCGGCCGGCCTCGCGCTCGACAGCCTCGAACGCGCGGTGGAGCGGCGTCTTCGTGTAGTCCGTGAGGTTCATGGACACCTGCGCCGCGCCCCGCTCGGCGAGGTGCACGCCGATGGCCTTGACGTGGGGGAGACCGCCGTTGCTGGCCCGCACGGTGCGCGCGATGCGGCGGGCGATCCGCACGTCGTCCGTGTCCAGGTTGACGTTGAACGCGATGAGGATCGGCCTGGCGCCGACCACCGAGGCGCCCGCCGTGAGGTGGGGCGCGGGCGGCCCGAAGTCCGGCCGCCAGGCGTCGGGCTCGCGCGCCATGCGCTCCGCGAGGCCGTCGAGCTGTCCCCTGCGAATCGCTTCGAGCGCCCGCCGCTCGGGCCGCGTGGCCGCGTCCTCGTACAGGAAGACGGGAATGCCGAACCGCTCCGCCACGGTGCGTCCCAACCTGCGCGCGAGCGCGACGCAGTCGCCGGTCGAGGCGCCGTCGAGCGCCACGAACGGCACCACGTCGACCGCGCCGACGCGCGGGTGCTCGCCGCGGTGCGTGCGCAGGTCGATGGCGTCCGCCGCGACCTCGTAGAGCGCCAGCAGCGCCGCCAGCAATCCCTCCCGATCGCCGACGAGGGTGAGAACGGTGCGGTTGTGGGAAGGATCGGACGACCAGTCGAGCAGGCGCCGGCCGCTCCCGCCGCCCGCGGCCCGCACCAGCCGCTCGACGACCTCCCGGCGGCGTCCCTCGCTGACGTTCGGCACGGCTTCGATGAGCGGCGTCATCGGGCTTCGTTCGCATGCCGGCGGCGCCCGGCCCCGTGTAAACGATACGGTATAATCCCGCTTCTGCATGCCCTTGGGAGCATCGTGTCGGCGGGTCGGCTGTTCCTGAGAGATGCGCAAGCCCAGCCTCTTCATCGCTACCTGCGGGTACGTCGGCTACGTGCCGGTCGCGCCGGGTACCGCCGGCTCGATCGCCGGGCTCGCGCTGTACGGCGCCGCGGGCCTGCTCGGCGGCACGCAGGTCGAGATCGGCCTGCTGGCCGTGGTCCTGGCAGTCGGCGTGTGGTCGTCGGCGGCGAGCGAGCGCCACTTCGGCGAGACCGATCCAGGCGCGGTCGTCATCGACGAGGTGGCCGGCATGCTGATCACGCTGCTGGCGCTCGAGCCAACCTGGGGCGGCGTTCTGGCCGGGCTGCTCGCCTTCCGCTTCTTCGACGTCGTCAAGCCGTTCCCCGCGCGCTGGGCGGAGCGGCTGCCGGGCGGGTGGGGGGTGATGGCCGACGATGTGATCGCCGGCCTGTACGCGCACCTGGTGCTGCGCCTGCTGGGCTGGGCGGGGACCCCCGTCACGGTGTCCTGATGCCCGCGGCCCGGATGTCCCGAGCGGTCGTCATCGCGGTCGGTTCGGAGCTGCTCACCCCGAGCCGGATCGACACCAACTCGCTCTTCGTGACGCAGCGGCTGAACGAGCTCGGCATCCGGGTGCGGTACAAGGCCGTCGTCGGCGATCACCGCGACGATCTGGCCGACGCGTTGCGGCTGGCCCTGGCGCGGGCCGACCTCGTCGTGATCAGCGGCGGCCTCGGCCCGACGGACGACGACATCACGCGCGAGACGGTCGCGGCCGTCTTCGGGCTGCCGCTGGAAGAGGACGAGGGCGTGGTGGCCTCCATCCGGGCCCGGTTCTCCGCCCGCGGGCTGCCCATGCCCGCCATCAACCGCCGCCAGGCGCTCGTGCCGCGGGGCGCCGCGGCCCTCGCCAACGCGAAGGGAACGGCGCCGGGACTGTGGATCGAGCGGTCCGGCGCCGCGTGCGTGGCGCTGCCGGGTCCGCCGCGTGAGCTGCGGCCCATGTTCGAGGTGGTTGCGCGGGACCGGATCGCGCCGTCGAGCGGCGGGCACGGGATCTTTCGGCGCGTGATCCGCGTGACCGGCCGCACCGAGTCGCACGTGGACGAGGCCGCGTATCCGGTGTACTCGCGCTGGCGGTCGGGGCCGGTGCCGATCGAGACGAGCATCCTCGCGTCGCTGGGACAGATCGAGCTGCACCTCGCGGCGCGCGGCGCGACGGAGGATGCCGCCCTCCGCGCGCTCGACGCAGCGACGTCCGAGTTAACGGGCGTGCTGGGACGCGATCTGGTGAGCAGCGACGGATCGCCGCTCGAGGCCGTCGTGGGCCGCCTGCTGCGAGAACGCGCCGCCCGGGTCGCGGTCGCCGAGTCGTGCACGGGCGGGCTCGTCGCGTCGCGCCTCACGGACGTTGCCGGCAGCTCGGCCTACGTCCATGCCGGGTGGGTGGTCTACAGCAACGAGGCCAAGGTCGCGCTGCTGGGCGTGGACGCCGCGTCGCTCGCGGCGCACGGCGCCGTCAGCGAGCCGGTGGCGCTGGCGCTGGCGACGGGGGCCCGCGAGCGGGGCGGCGTCGAGTACGGCATCGCGGTGACCGGCATCGCGGGGCCGGGGGGCGGTTCGGTCGACAAGCCGGTCGGCACCGTGTACGTGGCGCTGGCCGGCCCGGACGGATTGCAGCGGGTCCGCCGGCTGAGCCTGCCCGGCGAACGCGAACAGGTGAAGTTCCAGGCCTCCCAGGCCGCGCTCGATCTCCTGCGGCGCGCGCTGCTGCGGTAACCCATGCGCCTCTTCGTCGCAGCGACCCTCGATCCCGCGGCCCGTGAGGCCGCGGCGGGAGCGATCGACAGGGCCCGGCGGCTGCGGGTGTTCCGAACGGGTTCGGTGAGGTGGATCGAGCCCCGCAACCTCCATCTGACCCTGCAGTTTCTGGGTGAGACGAGCGCGGACAGCGCCGCGGCGGTCGTCGCGGCGCTGGGAGCGGCGGGCCGCCGGCCGCCGTTTCGCGCCACCCTCGGCCCGGCCGGCCTGTTTCCCGCGCACGGGCCGCCGCGCGTGCTCTGGCTGGGGATTGGGGCGGGGGGAGCGGAGCTGGCTGCCCTGCGGCAGGCTGTCGGGAGGCATCTCGCGCCGCTGGGCTGCCCGCCGGACGGCCGCCCCTATCGGGCGCATCTGAGCGTGGGACGCCTGCGGCCTGGCCGGGCGCCGGCGCGCCGCGCGCTGGAGGCCGAGCTGGGGGCGATCGCTCCACCGCCAACAGCCTGGCTCGTCGACCGGGTGGTGCTGATGGAGAGCCGGCTCTCGGCCGCCGGCGCCGAGTATCGTATGGTCTCGGAGGTGAAGCTCGGCGGCCCGCCCCGGCCGGGGGCCGCGTCGAGAGAGGCCACGTGCTGATGCAGCGGGTCACGGTGCTGGGCGGGGGCGGCTGGGGCACGGCGCTGGCCGTCCATCTCGCGCGGCTCGGCAAGGACGTCACCCTGTGGGCCCGAAGCGAGGCGCTGGTCGCCGAGCTGACAGCGACCCGGGTGAATCGCACCTACCTGGCTGGCGTCGAGTTGCCCGCGTCGATTGGGCTGACGACCGATCTGGCGCTTGCGCTGCGCGGCGCGGCGTGCGTCGTCTCGGCCGTGCCCTCGCACGGCACGCGGGACGTGATCCGGCGTGCCGGCTCCGTGCTGCCGCGCGACGCGATCGTGGTCAGCGCCACGAAGGGACTCGAGGTGGAGACGCTGCTCCGCATGTCGGAGGTGATCGGGCAGGAGCTCGCCGCCGGGCAGCCGATCACCGTGCTGTCCGGTCCGAGCTTCTCGCTGGAGCTGGCCCGTGAGGCGCCGACGGCGGTCGCGGTGGCCGGGCGCTGCGCGGAGGCGGTCGCGGCCGTTCAGCGCGAGTTCCGCGCCCGCTACTTCCGGCTGTACGCGACGGAGGACGTCGTCGGCGTGGAGATTGGCGGCGCACTCAAGAACGTCATCGCGATCGCGGCCGGCGCCGCCGAGTCGCTGGGGTTGGGCGACAATGCCCGCTCGGCCCTGATTACGCGCGGACTCGCCGAGATCTCGCGCCTGGCGGCGGCCGTCGGCGGGCGCCGGGAGACCCTGGCCGGTCTCAGCGGCCTGGGCGATCTGGTGCTGACCTGCACCGGTCGGCTCAGCCGCAACCGGTCCGTCGGCATCGAGCTGGGTCGAGGCCGTCGCCTGCCCGAGATCCTGGCGGAGATGAAGACGGTGGCGGAGGGGATCCGGACCACGGGCGCCGCGCTGGCCCTGGGGGCGCGCCACGGGGTCGAGCTCCCGATCGCGTCGCAGATGGCCGAGGTGCTGGCCGGTCGGAAGGCGCCGCGGGCGGCGGTGGAGGAGCTGATGCTGAGACGGCAGCGGTCCGAGGTGGAGGCCGGGTGAGACTGCTCGACAGGCTGCGCGCGGGGCTGCGGCGGACCGCGGCCGAGCTCGGCGGGCGGATCGACGGCATCGTCCGTGCGGGCTGCGGGGCGGCCGCGCGGCCGGCCGGTCCCGAGACGCTCGAGGCGCTCGAAGAGGTGCTGCTGCAGGCGGACGTGGGGGTGGCCGCCACGGAGCGCATCACGGCCGGGCTCGGCCGGCTGCCGGCCGAGCCGGATGCGCCCGGGCTGCAGGCGCTGCTGAAACGGGAGATCCTGCGGATACTGTCCGGGACCCGACCGGTCGCCGCGAGCGGCGCGTCGCCGCAGGTCGTCCTCGTCGTCGGCGTCAACGGCTCCGGCAAGACGACGACGGTCGGGAAGCTGGCGCGTCTGCTGCGGCAGGAAGGGCGCCGGCCCCTCATCTGCGCCGCCGACACCTTCCGGGCGGCCGCCGTGGACCAGCTCCAGGTGTGGGCGGAGCGCGCCGGCGTCGACATGGTGCGCGCGCGCGAGGGTGGCGATCCGGCGGCGGTCGTATTCGACGCCATCCAGGCCGGGCGGGCGCGGGATCGCGACGTCGTGCTCGTCGACACGGCCGGCCGGCTGCACACCCGCGCCGATCTGATGGCCGAGCTCGACAAGATGCGCCGGGTCGCGTCGCGGGCGGTGGCCGGGGCGCCGCACGAGGTGCTGCTGGTGCTCGACGCGACCGTGGGCCAGAACGGACTGGTGCAGGCCAGGCAGTTCCTCGACCGGGCCGGTGTGACGGGGATCGTCCTGGCGAAGCTGGACGGGACCGCGAAGGGCGGCATTGCGGTGGCCGTCGCGTCCGAGCTCGGGCTTCCGATCCGCTACGTCGGCGTCGGCGAGACGCTCGACGATCTGCTGCCGTTCGCCGCCGACGCGTACGTCGAGGCCCTCTTTGCGACGCCATGGCAGTGACGGTGCGGGGCGGAGTCGACGAGGTGCACATGGATCGCGCCCTCGCGCTGGCCAGGCGGGGCCGCGGGCGGACCAGCCCGAATCCGATGGTGGGCGCGGTGGTGGTGTCCCGCGACGGCATGGTGGTGGGCACCGGGTTCCATGCGCGGGCGGGCGAGGCGCACGCGGAGGTACGGGCGCTGGACGAGGCCGGCGGCAGGGCGCGCAACGGGACGCTGTACTGCACGCTGGAGCCGTGCACCCATACCGGGCGCACCGGCCCATGTGCGCCGCGCATCGTCGAGGCGGGGCTGCGGCGGGTCGTGATCGCGATCGGCGATCCGCATCCGCGCGTGGCCGGCGCCGGCGTGGCCTACCTCCGCGCGCACGGGCTGCAGGTGGACGTCGGCGTGCGGCGGGCGGCGGCCGCGCGGCTCAACGAGGTGTTCCTCACCTGGGCCACGCGGCGGCGGCCGTTCGTGATCGTGAAGATCGCGACGAGTCTCGACGGGCGGATCACGATGCGCGCGGGGACGCGCACCGCGGTCACCGGCGCGGCCGCGGCGGCAGCCGTGCACCGGACGCGGGCCGAGGTCGATGCGATCGGCGTCGGCTCCACCACGGTCCTGGTCGACGATCCGCAGTTGACGGCGCGCGGCGAACCGCGGTCGCGTCCGCTGACGCGGGTCGTTCTCGATCGCCGGTTGCGGACGCCGCCCGCCGCCCGGATGCTGCGCACCCTGGATGCGGGTCCGGTGTTGATCGTCACGACCCGCCGCGCGCTGCGCGAGCAGCCCGCGGCCGCGGACCGGCTGCGGGCGGCCGGCGCGACGCTCGAGCCGGTCGAGAGCGGCACGCTGGCGGAGGCAATGACCCGGCTCGCCGAGCTGGAGGTGACGTCGCTGGTGCTCGAGGGCGGCGCGGCTGTGCACCGCGCCGCCTGGACGTCCGGCGTCGTCGACCGCGTGCAGCGCTACATCGCCCCGCTGGCGTTGGGCGGCGACGGCGTCCCGTGGCTGGACGACCTCGTCGCGGTGGCCAGGCTGGGCGCCGCCCGCGTCGAGCAGTACGGTCCCGACGTCCTGATACAAGGTGATGTTCAGCGGCCTGATTGAGTCGGTCGGGCGCGTCGCGGAGGTCTCGCCGAAGCCGTCCGGGCGCGCCCTGCGCGTCGCGTCCGGGCTGGCCGGCGAGCTGTCCGTCGGCGACAGCATCGCGGTCAACGGGGTGTGCCTGACGGTCGTCCGGACCGACGGCCGCGCGTTCGATACCGACGTGTCGCCCGAGACCGCGCGGGTCACGGCGCTGGGCGCCGCCGGCGCCGGCACGCTCGTCAACCTCGAGCGGCCGCTGCGCGCCGATGGCCGGCTGGGGGGGCACTTCGTGCTCGGCCACGTCGACGGCGTCGGCCGGATCGAGGAGATCCGCGCCGAGGCCGACTGCCACCGGATCCGCGTGGAGTTTCCGCCGCACCTGCAGGCGCTCATCGTCGAGAAGGGGTCGATTGCCGTCGACGGCATCAGCCTGACCGTAATCGCGCCGGACCGCGGCCGGTTCGACGTCCAGATCGTGCCGCATACGTGGCGGGAGACGAACCTGCACGCTGCCGCCGCGGGCCATGTCGTCAATCTCGAGTGCGATATCATCGGGAAGTACGTGCTGCGGGCGGTGGAGGCCGTCCGGGGCGGGGCGCCGCCAGCGGCAGGCCCGCCCTCTTCGGGAGATCAGGGGTGAGCGCAAAAGGGAAGCCGGATCGGACGCAGCCGCAGGGGCCCCGGCGCGTGGCCCGCCGAAGCCCGTTCGCGCCGGTCGCCGACGCGATCGAGGCCATCCGGAACGGCGAGATGGTCATCGTGGTCGACGACGAGGACCGCGAGAACGAGGGCGATCTGACGATTGCCGCCGAGAAGGTGACGCCGGAGGCCATCAACTTCATGGCGCGGCACGGCCGCGGGTTGATCTGCCTGCCGATGACCGCGGAGCGCCTCGAGCAGTTGCGGATCCCCATGATGGTCGACCGCAACACCTCGCGCTACGAGACCGCCTTCACGGTGTCGATCGAGGCCAAGGGCGTGACCAGCACCGGGATCTCCGCGGCCGACCGCGCGGCGACGGTCCGCGCCGCGATCGATCCGGACACGAAGCCGTCCGACCTGGCCCAGCCGGGGCACATGTTCCCGTTGCGCGCCCGCCGCGGCGGCGTTCTCGTGCGGGCCGGGCAGACCGAGGCGGCGGTCGACCTGGCGCGCCTGGCGGGACTCTATCCGGCCGGCGTGATCTGCGAAATCATGAACGACGACGGCACCATGGCGCGGGTGAAGCAGTTGACGCGCTTCGCGCGCCGGCACGGGCTGCCGCTGATCACGATCGCGGATCTGATCAAGTACCGCATGCGGAACGACCGGCTCGTCAAGCGGATTGCCTCCGCCCGGCTGCCGACCGACCACGGCTCGTTCCAGGCCTACGCCTTCGAGAGCGTGATCGACGGGGAGACGCACGTGGCCGTCGTCAAGGGCGACATCGGTGACGGCCAGGACATCCTGGTGCGGGTCCACTCGCGCTGCCTGACGGGCGACGTGTTCCATTCCTCGCGCTGCGACTGCGGCCGGCAGCTCGATGCGGCGATGCAGCGCATCGCGGCAGAGGGACGCGGCGTGCTCCTGTATCTGAACCAGGAAGGCCGCGGCATCGGTCTGGGCAACAAGCTGCGCGCCTACGAGCTGCAGGACCAGGGCCTCGACACCGTCGAGGCCAACGAGCGTCTCGGGTTCAAGGCGGACCAGCGCGACTACGGGATTGGCGCGCAGATTCTGCGGGACCTCGGCGTGCAGGCGATGCGGCTCCTCACCAACAACCCGCGCAAGTTCGTCGGGCTCGAGGGCTACGGGCTGTCCGTGGGGGAGACCGTGCCGCTCGAGGTGTCGGCGCCGGCATTCGCCCGGGCCTACCTCAAGACGAAGAAAGAGAAGCTGGGGCACAAGCTCTCGTCGGTGTGAGGAGGGTCCTCACGCCATCGGCCGCGGTGGGCTTCCATCAGACGGGGCTGCGCCCCGGACCCCCGGCGTCCGCTTGCGGGGGCCCCTTCGCCCCGC
>CAYGCV010000096.1:0-13649 GCA_964348425.1 uncultured Vicinamibacteraceae bacterium
CATGTTCCACTTCCTCCGAAATCCGTGTTCCACTTCCTCCGAAATACGCACCAGCTCCGTGCGCTGTTGCTCCGTCAGGTAGATCTGCGTCCGCACCATGGCGACTTCCCCAGCGTATACACCATCAACATACGCCACTACGTCGCCGCGAATCCGTGCCCGCGGCGAATGGCCGCCCGCCGTCTCGTGTGTCAAGATCGGCCGGTCGACTACCGGAGGCAGACCGTGAGCAACAAAGGGCACATCCGGCGCACGATCTCGATCGGCCTGCTGATGGGGCTTCTCGTGCTCGCCGCAGGTACCGGCGAGGCTGCCGATGGCATCGGCCTGGCGCGCGAGACGTTCGTCGATGCGTCCCGCCCCACCAAGGCCAGCCCGCCCTTTCCGGGCGCGCCGGAGCGGCGGCTCGACACCTGGATCTGGTACCCGGCCGAAGCCGACGCCGCGGGCCCGCTCCCCGACGCGCCGTCCCGCACGGACGGCCCGTGGCCGCTCGTCGTGTACAGCCACGGCACCTACGGCCGGCCGGACAACGCCACCCACTTCATCGAGCACCTGGCGCGCAACGGCTACGTGGTGGCCGCGCCGGCCTTTCCGCTCACGTCCAGCATCGCCCACACGGCGTTGCCGGCCGCTGACGTGACCGACGCCGGCAGCCAGCCGGGCGACGTCAGCTTCGTGATCGACTCGCTGCTGGCCCATCCGCGGTTCGGACCGCTGATCGACGCGGATCGGATCGGGGCCACCGGCATCTCCCTGGGCGGCATCACGACGTACTTCCTCAGCTTCGGCCTGCCCACGCGCGACGAGCGGATCAAGGCCAGCGCGCCGATCGCCGGGGGCGATCCGCCCTACGCCGCCCTGAGCTTCGGCCTCGGGTTCAACGGGGTCGTCCCGGCGCCGGTGAGCACGCCGGTCCTGCTACTCGTCGGCGACGCCGACATCTTCGAGGCGCAGACCGCCGGTCCGGCGGCCGCCTACGCGCGGCTCCTGCCGCCCAGGCGGCAGGTCATGATTCACGGCGCGCCCCACGTCTGGTTCGGCGACCGCGACCACGTGCCGCCGGACGACGTCAACCCCGACTGCCTCTGGTTCGAGGAGAATGCGGGCGGCCAGCCCCCGCAATGCGCCGAGCGGCGCCCCCTGATCGACCCCGCCCGCCAGAAGGCGATCACGCGCCACGCCCTGCTGGCGTTCTTCGACGCCTACCTGAAGGACGACGCCGGCGCCCTCGAGCGCCTCGAAACCATCGGCGAGACGTTCGCCGACGTCACGCTCCGCCAGGATCTCGCCGCCCCCTGAGCCTCCGGACCCGCAATCACTCCGTCGGCCAGAGCACGCCCTGGCTGTTCGTGCCCTCCGCGCCGGCCGGAATCGGTCCCATGCCCTTGTAGATGAACTTCTGCACGCGCGAGCCCTCGTAGGTCTCCGTCGTGTAGATGTTCCCGTCCGAGTCGACGGCGATGCTGTGCACCGCGAAGAACATGCCGGGCTGCCGGCCGCCGTCGCCGAACGCCGTCAGCACCTCCAGCGTCTCGCGCAGGAGGATGTAGACCTTCATGTTCTGCCCGTCGGCCAGGTACAGGTACGTCTGCTCCGGATCGTGCGAGAAGTCGATGTCCCAGGTCGACCCCTGCGACAGGGTGTTCGGCGCGACGATCGCCTCCGTGACGAACGTCCCGTCCTTCCGGAACACCTGAATCCGGTCCTCGGCCCGGTCGCAGACGTACACGAGGCCGTCGTTCGAAATCTCCGAGCAGTGCACCGGCCCGCGGAACTGCGGGGCGGGCTCCGATCCCGGCATGTAGCGGCCGAGGTCGAGGCTGTCGTCTGGCTCGTTGCCGTACGCGCCCCAGTAGCGCTTGAGCTCGCCGGTCTCCATGTCGATGACGGCGACGCGCCGGTTCAGGTAGCCGTCCGCGAGGTACGCCTCGTTGGCGTCCGGGTCGATCCCGATCTTGGCCACGCGCCCGAAGCTGTCGGCGGCGTGGCTGTCGCGCTCGAACAGCGGCCGGCCATCCTCCTCCCCGGCGGCCCGGGCGCCAAACGACCCGAACTGCTTCAGGAAGCTGCCGTCGCGCGCGAACTTCAGCACGTGGGAATCGGGCCCGCCGTTGCCCCCTATCCACACGTTGTCCATGTGGTCGATGGTGATCCCGTGGTTCGACACCGGCCAGGTATAGTCCCCCGTCTCGGTTCCGGGGCCGCCCCAGCTCGATAGCAGGTTCCCTTCCTGGTCGAATTCCAGGACCGGCGGTCCGGGCGCGCAGCATTCGCTCAGCGGCGGATCCTGCACGAGACCGATCTCGGTCCTGGCCACGAACTGGTCCGGCGTGTTGCGGTGGACGACCCAGATGTGGTCCTGCGAATCGACGTCGACGCCGATGGTCGCGCCCATCAGCCAGTGATTGGGCAGGTTCTTCGGCCACAGCGGATCGACCTCGAACATCGGCGCCAGGCCGCCGTCGCTCTCGAGGGCGGCGCGCTGCTCCTCCGCGGCGTCCTCCACAATGGACGAGCCGACGCCGCAGGCCACGATCAGCCCGAGCAGGGACAAGCCGGCGAAGAGATTGCGCGTGCGTCGCATCAGTTTCCTCCGTTACCTGTATCTGCCTGGCCCGCCAATCGTCGCCTGACGGCTCCGCTCGGCGCCCAACCAACCCTGCAGGAGTCCGCGCCGTGCTACGGCGCAGACTCCTACGCGACAATCTGCGGAATCGGCACCCCGTGGACATCGGTCAGCCGCATGTCGCGGCCGTTGTAGCGGTACGTCAGTCGCGTGTGGTCGATGCCGAGCAGGTGCAGAATCGTCGCGTGCAGGTCGTGGGCCGACACGCGCTGCTCCACGGCCCGGTAGCCGAAGTCGTCGCTCGCGCCGATGACCTGCCCGCCCCGGATGCCGGCGCCGGCCATCCAGCCGGTCATGGTGCCCGGGTTGTGGTCGCGTCCGACGCCGCGCTGCGAGATCGGCATGCGGCCGAACTCGGCGTGCCAAACCAGCAGCGTCGAGTCGAGCAGGCCGCGCGCCTTCAGGTCCGTCAGCAGGCCGGCGATGGGCAGATCCGTCTCCGCGGCATGCAGCGTGTGGTTCTCCCGCAGGTTGCTGTGCGCGTCCCACGTGTCGGTGTTCTGCTGGCCCAGGCCGCCGTGGAAGAGCTGCACGAAGCGGACGCCGCGCTCCACGAGGCGCCGCGCCAGCAGGCACTGGCGGCCGAACGGCTCGGTAAGCGGGTTGTCGAGTCCGTAGAGCCGCTTCGTCGCCTCCGACTCGGCGGAGATGTCGACCGCCTCGGGAGCGCAGCCCTGCATGCGGTAGGCGAGCTCGTACGAGGCGATGCGCGCGGCCAGCTCGGAATTGCCCGGATTCTTCGCCAGGTCCAGCTCGTTCAGCTTCGCCAGCGTGTCGAGCCGCGCGCGCTGCTGCGCCACGGTCATCCCCGCCGGCGGCTGCAGGTCGACGATCGGATCGCCGACGGCGCGGAAGAGCGTCCCCTGGTAGGTGGCCGGCATGAACCCGGCGCTCCAGTCGTTCGGCCCGCCGAGCGGCCCGCCGCGATGGTCGTTCATCACGACGAACGCCGGCAGGCTCGCGCTCTCCGAGCCGAGGCCGTAGGTGACCCACGACCCCACCGCCGGAAACCCCATCCGGATCTGGCCGCTCTGCATCTCGTAGGTGGCCTGGATGTGGTCGTTCGAGCGCCCGTAGATGGAGCGGATGAACGCCAGCTCGTCGACCTTCGCGCCGAGGTGCGGGAAGATCTCCGAGACATCGATGCCGCTCTCGCCGTGGCGCCGGAACTCGAAGGGACTCGGCATCAGCGGGCCGGGATGCCCCTGGCGCACGACCACCGAGTCCGCCAGCGGCTGGCCGGCATGGCGGGCGAGCGCCGGCTTCGGATCGAACGTGTCGACCTGGCTGACGCCGCCGCTCATGAAGAGCGAGATGACCGCCTTCGCGCGCGGCTCGAAGTGGGGCGCCTGCGGCGCGAACGGATTGCCTGCGAGCGGCGCTGCGCAGGCGTCGGGCTGCACGGCGCCCGCCGCCAGCAGCCCCTGCCGGCCCAGCAGGTCGGCGAGCGCCAGGCCGGCGATGCCGCCGCCCGACTGGAAGAGGAAGTCGCGCCGCGACCAGAACGTCTTCGTCCGGCAGTGGTGGCGGTGGCTGGGCATCGTCGCTACCTCAGGTACAGGAACTCGTTCAGGTTGAGCATGACGTGCGTCAGGTCGACCAGCCCCCGCCCGGCGGCCAGCTCGCGCGCGATGGCGGCCTCCGCGGCCGTCGGCGGGCGCGTCAGCGCGATGCGGTAGGCGAGATCGATCTGCGCCGGCAGGTCCCCCGGCGCCGCCCGCTCCAGCCGCTCGGCGAACAGCCGCGCCTGGTTCAGCACGAACGGGTTGTTCATGAGCGTCAGCGCCTGCGTGGAGACCGTCGACACGTTGCGGGCCGCGGCCGTCTGGTTCTGGTCGGGCAGGTCGAACGTCTCGAAGAACGGAAAGCCGAGCGAGCGGCGCCGGTAGACGTAGACGCTCCGGCGCCAGACCTGCCGGCCGTCGGGCTCGACGCACCAGATGCCCTCGTGGGGCACCTCGATGCGCCGCCCGTCCGGCGGGCTGCCGCACCAGAGCCCCTTGCCGCCCGACGTCCGCAGGATGTCCTCGGGCACATGCGGAAAGACCGGCGGGCCGCCCACCGTCAGATCGATGCCGCCGCTGACGGTCATGATGGCGTCGCGCAGGGCCTCGGCCTCGAGGCGCTGCGGGCGGTAGCGCCAGAGCAGGCGGTTGTCGGGATCCGCCGCGGCGCTGGCCTCGTGCCGGTACGCCGACGCCATCCGGTAGGCCTCGGACGTCATCAGCAGGCGGTGCATCTGCTTGATGCTCCAGCCGCGGTCCATGAGCTCCACCGCCAGCCAGTCGAGGAGCGCCGGGTGGGTCGGCGCGTCGCCATCCGGCCCAGGTTGTCGAGCGTCCGCACGATGCCGCGCCCGAAGTGGTGGTGCCAGATGCGGTTGACGATGACGCGCGCGGTGAGCGGGTTGTCGCGCGACGCAATCCACTCGGCCAGCGCGAGCCGGCGGCCGGAGGTGCGCCCGTCCGGACGCGGAACGACCGTCGGCGGATCGCCGTAGGTGGCCGCGCTGAGGAAGCCGGGCGACATCTCGGACCCTGGGCTGAACGGATCGCCCCGGATGAGGAAGTAGCTGGGGGGCGCCTCGTACGCGGGCCCGCCCGGCTCGTGCAGGAAGGTTCCCGGCTCGGCGGGCGGGAGGCGGCACTCGGGGCAGCCGATGACCTGGTCGCCGGGGCCGTCGGGCGCGAACCGGTAGTCGCCGTCGGTGACGATCTCGGCCATGGCCGGCGCGGGCGGCCGCCGGGCATCGAGGGCGGCGAGCCGCGCGCGCAGCGTGTCGACGCGCGCCTTGTGCGCCGGGCTCATGGCCGCGGCGATGTCCCAGCGCGGCGAGTTGATCGAGAGCACCTGCGCCGCCAGGAGCTGCTCGCCGGGCGTGCGCTCGGCCTCCGGCTTGAACGCCGCCGCCTGCACGTTCTCCGGGAACCGCTCGCGGATCAGCTCGTTGCGGAACCGCTCGCGGTACGGCGCCTCGATCGCCGCGATCTCGTCCTCCAGCGGCTGCTGCTCGCGGTCGATGGCGGCGTTCTGCGCGCGCCACGCGTCGGCCGCCGCGCGGTCGAGCAACGGCCAGTCCGTCTCGACGTAGCCGAAGATCGACGCCTGCAGGCGGTAGTAGTCCCGCTGCGGGATCGGATCGAACTTGTGATCGTGGCAGCGGGCGCACTGGACCGTCATGCCCAGCATGCCGCGCCCGACCGTCTCGAGGACGTCGTCCAGGTAGTCGTGGCGGCGCTCCGGGTTGTCCTTCTCGCGGAACTGGACGCGCGGCCCGGCCCGCAGGAAGCCGGTGGCAACCAGCGTCTCGTCGGTCGTGTGGTCGAGCTCGTCGCCCGCGATCTGCTCGCGGATGAACTGGTTGTACGGCTTGTCGTCGTTGAAGGCGTCGATCACGTAGTCGCGGTAGCGCCAGGCGTTCGGCCGCGTGTAGTCCTGCTCGAAGCCGGCCGAGTCGGCGTAACGAGCCACGTCCAGCCAGTGCCGGCCCCAGCGCTCGCCGTAGTGGGGCGAGGCGAGCAGCCGCTCGATGAGCCGCTCCCAGGCCCCCCGCGCGGTATCGGCCAGGAACTCGTCCGCCTGCGCCGGCGTCGGCGGCATGCCGGTGAGATCCAGATACGCGCGGCGCAGGAGCGTCAGCCGGTCGGCCCGCGGCGCCGCCACGACCCCCGCCTCCCGCCGCGCCGCCTCGAGAAAGCGGTCGACGGGGTGCGTGAACACGCCGGCCACGGGCACCGGGGCGCGCGCCGGACGCCGGAAGGCCCAGTAGTCGCGCGCCCCGGGCGGCAACTCGCCGCCCTCCAGCGCCGCCAGCGCGGCCGCGGCCGGGGTGGCGCCGCCGGCGTCCCAATGCGCGCCCTGGTCGATCCAGGCGCGCAGGGCCGCTACTTCGGCATCCGTCAGCTCCTCGCCGCCCATCGGCATCGCGGGCTCGTCGAGGCCCGCCACCATGCGGAAGAGCCGGCTGTCCTCGGCGCGGCCGGGCACCAGCGCCGGTCCCTGCGCGCCGCCCTCGAGCGCGCCGGCGCGCGTGCGGAGATCGAGGCCGGAGAGCTGCGCCGCGGCGCCGTGGCAGTTCCAGCAGGTCCGCTCCATGATGGGGCGGATGTGGTCCTCGAACGTGACGGGCGGCGTCTGGGCCGCGGCGGGGGCGGCGAGCGCCGCGGCCGCCGCGACCGTCAGGACGGCCGCGACTGACGGTCTTGCACTGGGCATCTTCATTTGGACGGGGCTGCGCCCCGAACCCCCGGCGTTCGCTTGCGGGGCCCCTTCGCCCCGCGCCGCTTCCGCCGAGGCGCGCTGTGCGCGCCTTGCGGAGACTCCTCGCCAACACGATAGCACCAACGCCGCATCCGGGCCTCACCCACCTGATCTCTTGCACGCCGGGTGCGTCCGGATGCATCATGGGTTTGTTCGGGTGGGAACGTACACGAGGAGGATGGCAATGAGATTTCGATGTCTGGCAGTGGCGGTTGCGGCTCTCGCGCTCGTGGCCCTGGCGCCGTCGCTGGCCGCGGCACAGTCGGGGGTGCCCGCGACGCCGTGGGGCGATCCCGATATCCAGGGCGTCTGGGACTACCGCACGCTCACGCCGCTCGAGCGGCCGGTGGAGCTCGGGGACAAGGCGTATCTGACCGAGGAAGAGGCGGCCGAGCTCGAGCGCGAGACCCTCGCCCGCAACGAGCGCCTGCTCAACCGCGAGCGGCAGCAGGCCACCGCCAGCGATCAGGTCGACCGGCGCGAGGACGGCACGCCCGGCTTCTACAACAACTTCTGGCTGGACCGGGGCACCACGGCCATCGGCACGCGCCGCACGTCGCTGATCGTGGAGCCGTCCAACGGCAGGATGCCGGTCCTGACGGCGCCTGCCGCGAGCCGGGCCGCGTCGGCGGAAGCGGCACGCGTCGCGGCGGTCCGCCGCGGCATGCTGCCCGCGGCGAGCTATACCGACCTGGATGCGGGCGACCGCTGCATCCAGCACGCGAAGGCCGGGCCGCCCCTCAGCACCGGCGGCTACAACAACAACGTGCAGATCTTCCAGATCCCCGGCTACGTCGTGCTGCTCGCCGAGCAGAACTACGACGCGCGCATCATCCCGCTCGACGGCCGGCCGCACGTGGCGTCGGGCATCCGGCAGTGGATGGGCGACTCGCGCGGCCGCTGGGAGGGCGACACGCTGATCATCGAGACCGTCCACTTCAACGGCAAACACGACCAGATCGGCCGGCCGCTGCTCAGCTCCGGGGAGAACCTGCGGCTGGTCGAGCGCCTGACGCGCATGGACGCCGACAACCTCATGTACGAGTACACGGTCGACGACCCGACCATCTGGACGAGCGCCTGGACCGCCCAGCATCCGATGAAGCTGAATCCGGACCCGCTCTACGAGTTCGCCTGCCACGAGGGGAACTACGGGCTCGAGGGCATCCTCGCCGGCTCCCGCGCCGAGGAGGCGGAAGCGATGGCGGCGTCCAGGTAACCTGCCGACCTGAATGGTGGGGCGGCCGCGGCCGCCCCACCATCATTCATCCACCATTCATCCACGCCTCAGCCGCCGGCGCCGAACAGGTCCTGCATCACCACGTAGCCGCCCTGGCGCATGCCCAGCGCCGCGTAGGTCGCCTGCGCGCGCGCGTTCTCCTGCTCCACGTACAGCCGCACGCCGACCACGCCCGGGTCCGCCGCCGCCCGCTCCCGGATGTGCTCGTAGAGCGCCCTGCACACGCCCTGCCGCCGGTGGTCGGGGTGCACGTACACGCTCTGGATCCACCAGATGTCGCCGTTGCGCCAGTCGCTCCATTCGTGGGTGTGCATCATCTGGCCGATGACGCCCGGCCCGCCGGCCACGTAGTAGGCGCCGCGCGCGGCATCCGCCAGCAGCCCCCGCACGCCCCGCCGCACCGTCTCGCGATCCAGCCGGGTGTCCTCGCTCTCCGCGGCCAGGCGGATGTTGAAATCGACGATCGTCTCCAGATCGTCGAGCGTCGCCTTGCGAATGGCATGCTCGCTCATGGGCTCGTCTCCCGCGTGTCTCCAGCACTGCGGCGTGGCAATCGGTGCAGGACCAGGTCTTGTCCGCGTGCGTTGAGCGGGGTCGAGCGATCCGCCGGCGACGGCGTTCCTCAATCCACGCCGGCCAGCGGCTGCAGGCCGGTCTCGGCGACCGCCGGGACCACTTCCGCGGAGGACAGGTAGTCGATGAGCCGCTGCCCGCCGGCCGCGTTGCGCGCCTCCGCCGTGACGCCGGTGGAGAACGTGGTGACCCGCTGGTACTCGGCCGGCAGCGGGCCGGCGTACGCCGCCCCCGCGATCGACAGGATCTCGCTGACCTGCTGGAAGCCGACCTCCACCTCGCCCCGCGCGACGACGGCGGCCACGCGCTCGCTGACGATGCGCCGGCTCTTCGGCTCGAGCGCGGCGGACAGGCCGAGCCGTGGAAACAGCTCCGTGGCCAGGTACGTGCCGCTCACGCTCGCCGAGTAGCCGATCGAGTCGGCGGCGAGCAGCGCCGCCCGGAAGGCCTCCGGCGTGCTGATGTCGGGCAGGGGCTCGCCCTCGCGCACGGCCATGCCGATCGACGAGCTGGCGAGGTCCACGCGCGAGTCGGCCCGGACGAGGCCGCGCGTGATCAGGTCGTCCAATCCCGCCTGCGACATGATCAGCACGTCGAACCGCTCGCCGCGCGCCAGCCGGGCCGGGATCGAGTCCGGCGCACCGCCGGTGGAGGCGCCCTGGGCCGTGACCAGCCGGATGCCGGTCGCGGCCTCGAAGCGCGGGGCGAGCACGTCGTACGCCGCGGCGAAGCCGCCCGACGTGAGCACGTGGACGTCGTGCGGCGCGTGCGCGTCATCCGCGGCCTGCTGCGCGCGGGACGGCGCCGCGCAGGCGGCGATCGCTGCCGCCAGCGCGAGCGACAGGGCCGCCATCAGACCCCTCGGGCTTCTGCTGTGTGCCATGCCAACTGATACTATCAGCACACCGATGGAGCCGGGCCGCACGTACGACGTCCTCGTCGCGGGCGGCGGCAACGCGGCGCTCTGCGCGGCCCTGACGGCCCGCTCGGCGGGCGCGAGCGTGCTGCTGCTCGAGTCCGCTCCCAGGCACTTCCGCGGCGGCAACAGCCGGCACACGCGCAACCTGCGCTGCATGCACGACGGCCCGGCGCATCCGCTGACCGGCGCCTACCGCGCGGAGGAATACTGGCAGGACCTGCTGGACGTGACCGGCGGGCGGACCAACGAGACGCTGGCCCGCATGGTGATCGCCGGAACGGCGGGCTGCCGGGACTGGATGACCGCCCACGGCGTGCGCTTCCAGCCGTCGCTGGGCGGCGCCCTGCATCTCTCGCACACCAACGCGTTCTTCCTGGGCGGGGGCAAGGCCCTGATCAACGCCTACTATCGCGCGGCCGCGCGGCTCGGCGTCGAGGTGGAGTACGACGCCGAGGTCCGGGACCTCGACATCGAGGAGGGACGGTTCCGGGGGGCATCCGTGGCGCGCAACGGACGCGTCGAGGCGGTCCGCGCCCGCACCTTCGTGGCGGCGTCCGGCGGCTTCCAGGCCAATCTCGACTGGCTGCGGGCCGCGTGGGGCGCCGCCGCCGACAACTTCCTGATCCGGGGCACGCCGTACGACACCGGGCGCGTCCTGCGCGCGCTGATGGACCGCGGCGCCCGCACCACGGGCGATCCGACCCAGTGCCACGCCGTGGCGATCGACGGCCGCGCCCCCCGCTTCGACGGCGGCATCGTCACCCGGGTGGACTGCATCCCGCTCGGCATCGTGGTCAACGCGCGCGCCGAGCGGTTCCACGACGAGGGCGAGGACCTCTGGCCCAAGCGCTACGCCATCTGGGGACGGCTCGTGGCCCGGCAGCCGGGCCAGACGGCGTTCGTCATCTTCGACGCGCGCGCCCGGGGGCTGTTCATCCCGCCGATGCTGCCGCCCGTGGAGGCGCCGTCCGTCCGCGCGCTCGCCGGCGAGCTGGGGATCGACCCCGCCGCGCTCGAGCGCACCGTGGCGGCGTACAACGAGGCTGTGCGGCCGGGGGCCTTCGATCACACGCGGCTCGACACCTGCTCGACGGCCGGGCTGACGCCGCCGAAGAGCCACTGGGCGCGGCGGCTGGACCGGGCGCCGTTCTGCGCCTATCCGCTGCGCCCGGGCATCACGTTCACGTATCTCGGCGTGGCGGTCGACGAGCAGGCCCGCATCATCTGGCAGGACGGGAGACCGGCCGCGAACCTGTTCGCCGCGGGCGAGATCATGGCCGGCAACATCCTGGGGCAGGGCTATCTGGCGGGGCTCGGCATGTCTATCGGCACCGTGTTCGGCCGCAAGGCCGGCGAGGAGGCGGCACGCCGTGCCCGCAACTAGTTCAGACTGGGCCGCGGCGCGGACTCCCGGCCCGGCGCCGACGCCGGAAGTGGGCCGGCTCCCCCTGCCGCTCCTCGCGGAAGGACGCCACGCGGCCCGCATCTGCAACGCCTGCCGCTACTGCGAGGGGCTGTGCCCGGTGTTTCCCGCGCTTGAGCGGCGACTCGACTTCGGGGAGCGCGACCTCCGCTACCTGGCCAACCTCTGCCACGACTGCGGCGAGTGCCTCGACGTCTGTCAGTACGCCCCGCCGCACGCCTTCGGGGTCGACCTGCCCCGCACGCTGGCCGCCCTGCGCCGCGCGTCCTACCGGGCCTACGCCTGGCCGGCCGCACCCGGCGCGCTCTTCGAGCGCAGCGGGCTCTCGCTGCTGCTGGGCGCGGCCGTCGCCCCGCTCCTCTTCGCCCTGGCGCTGGGTCTGGCGGCCGGCGGCGACGTCTTCCTCGCGCCCCACGGCGACGAGCAGGGCGCGTTCTACCAGGTCATGCCACACACCGCGATGGTCGGCCTGTTCGGCGCGTTAGCCGCCTTCGCCGCGGCCGCCCTGCTCGTCGGCCTGCGCCGCTGCTGGCGCGATTTCGGGCGCGGCACCGGCACGGGCCCGGACAGCGGTCCCCTGCGGCAGGCGGTGCGGGACATCGTGACGCTGCGCCATCTGGCCGACGGCGACCCGGACGGGGGCGCGTTCCGCCGCTGGTGGCACCACTGCACGTTCTACGGGTTCCTGCTCTGCTTCGCCTCCACCTCGGTGGCGGCGTTCTACCACAACGTCATGGGGTGGCCGGCGCCGTACCCCCTGTCGAGCCTGCCGGTGCTCCTGGGCTCGATCGGCGGCGCGGGCCTGCTGGTCGGCCCGTCCGGCCTGCTGTGGATGAAGCTGCGCCGCCCGCCGGAGCGGCAGGATCGGGCGCAGCTCGGCATGGACCTCGTGCTGCTGGTGCTCCTCTTCGAGACCAGCCTCACCGGGCTGCTGCTGCTGGCGGCGCGCGAGACGGCGGCGATGGGCGTGCTGCTGGGCGTGCACCTCGGCGCCGTCGCGGGGTTCTTCCTGCTGCTGCCGTACAGCAAGTTCGTGCACGGCCTGTACCGTTTCTGCGCACTCGTCCGCTGCGCGCTGGAGGCGAGGTCGTAGGATGCGTGCGATGCGTGGGATGCCCAGCATGCGCGTGCTCTGCACCGGCCTGGTCGCCGCCGCGCTGGCGTGCGCCGGACAGCCGGGCACGGCGCCGGAGGTGCTGACCATCCTGGCGCCGGCGGCCCCCGGCGGCGGCTGGGACCAGACGGCGCGCGCCATGCAGTCGGCGCTGCAGGAAGGCGACGCCCCAGGCGGCGTCCGGGTGGTGAACGTCGCGGGCGCCGGCGGCACGATCGGCCTGGCGCAGTTCGTCAACGACAACGCGGCCCGCGGCGACGTGCTGCTGGTGACCGGCCTCATCATGGTGGGCGCGGTGCTGACCAACCGTTCGGCCGTGACGCTGGAGGAGACGACGCCGATCGCCAGACTGACCGGCGACTACGAGGTGCTGGTGGTCCCCGACGACTCCCCGTACGACAGCCTGGACGCCTTTCTCGACGCCTGGCGGCGCAGTCCCGGATCGCTCGCCATCGCCGGCGGATCGGCCGGCGGCACCGACCACATGCTGGCCGGCCTGCTGGCGGCGCGGGTGGGCATGGACCCGACCGCGATCAACTACGTGCCGCATTCCGGCGGCGGCGAGTCGATTGCCTCGATCCTGGGCGGCCAGGTGGCCGCGGGCGTCAACGGCGTCAGCGAGCTGGCGCCCCTGATCGATGCCGGCCGCCTGCGGGCGCTGGCCATCTCGAGCGTCGAGCGCCTGCCGGGCCGCGCCATCCCGACCTTCCGCGAGCAGGGCGTCGACCTGACGCTGACCAACTGGCGCGGCGTCGTCGGCCCGCCGGGCCTGGCGGACGCGCAGCGCGCCGCGCTGACGGCGCGGATCGACGCGCTGCGGCGGTCGCCGGCGTGGCAGGCGACCCTCGCGCGCAACGACTGGATCGATCTGTATCTCTCCGGTCCCGCGTTCGAGACGTTCCTGGACGAGGAACGCACCCGCGCGGCCGCCGTGCTGGCCTCGATCGGCCTGGCGCAATGACCGCCCGCGCCGACCTGCTGCTCGGCGGCGGCGCCATCCTGCTGGGTCTCGTGCTGGTCGCCGGCGCCTTCGGGATCGACACCGGCTTCGGCTACGACCGCATCGGGCCACGCACCGCGCCGTACGCGGTCGCGCTGGGCCTGCTGCTGCTGGGGGGCGTCCTGGTTGCGCCGGCCCTGCGCGGCCGCGCGCACGGTGAGCGGCAAGCCGCCGCACCCCTGCGTTCCGCATCGCTGGCGTGGCTGGCGCTCGCCGGCCTGCTGTTTCTCGCGCTGGTCGGCCGCGCCGGCTTCATCGCGGCCGCGAGCCTGCAGTTCTGGCTGGTCGCGCGCGCCTTCTCCGCGGCGCGCCCGCTGCGCGACGGCGTGGTGGCCGTGCTGCTCGCGGCAGCCGTCTACGCCGCCTTCTCCCGCGGCCTGGGCCTGGCCCTGCCGGCCGGCTTTGTCGAAGCGCTGCTCTTCTAGCTTCAATCATGCGGGGCTGCGCCCCGAACCCCCGGCGTCCGCTTGCGGGGACCCCTTCGCCCCGCG
>CAYGCV010000097.1:0-13647 GCA_964348425.1 uncultured Vicinamibacteraceae bacterium
TTTACTGTGACACTACAGCCATTTGCAGGAAGTTATTTTTGCGCGGACCCTAAGAATCGGTGGACAGATGCTTACCGCAGCGCATGCTGATACCATGGAAGCCGTCAGGCAGGCAGTTGGTCGCGACAACTGTTTTGAAACCCATACGACGGAGTTGATTGGGTACACCGAAGCGGCCGAGAAGAGTCGCCCCGTTTGGCTGCACGACACGGAGAACGCACGTCGCGCGGCGAAGAAGAACGAGTACCCGAAGATTGTCGACGAACTGTTGGAGAAATTCGACGATGGCTAGCAAGAGCGGTCTCAACGGCAAGAAGGTTGGCGATTTTCTGAGCAAGCTGTCCGATCTGGTTGGATCGCTCCCATCTCAAGAGGAGAAATCGCAGATCGACAGGGACCTGACAATGTTGATTGGCTACCTCGAGGAGGTCAGGAGGCAGCTCGAGCTGGTGCCGACCAGCAATCAGATAGACAGTTCCTCGATCAACCGACTGAGAGAACTCATGAAGGCGGTTGATGTCGACCCTGTGTTGTCACGCGTCCTTGGTTTCTCGGCCCGCGGTCGGCGAGTGGGCCGGGAGGGCGGCGTGCTCGCCGACGAGGCACGCAGCCGCGCCCGGGAAGTTGCCAGGGAGCTGGAAACCCTGTCCGGGGACGAAGTGCAACACAAGCTGGTCGACAACACCTACTCCGTTGCCATGCTGCGCCAGATTGGCGGGGAGTTGGGGATACGCATTCCGTCGAAGGCCAGGCGGTCGTCTGTGGTTGACACGATCGCCGGCAAGCTCGCCAATCGCAGGGGATACAAGATCCTGCGCCACGGGGGTCATGCCTAACAGCTCGCGGGAAGTAATCGCGGCGGCGCTCGGGCGGCGCATCCTGATCCTCGACGGCGCCATGGGCACGATGATCCAGCGGCGCGGGCTTGGGGAGGTTGACTTCCGCGGCGAGCGGTTCGCCGCTCATCCGCAGGACCTCAAGGGCGACAACGACCTGCTGGCGCTGACCCGGCCCGACGTGATCGAGGCCATCCACGACGACTACCTCGCGGCGGGCGCCGACATCATCGAGACGAACACGTTCAACGGCACCGCGATCGTCCAGGCGGACTACGGCCTCGAGGCCATCGTCCACGAGCTGAACCGGGAAGCGGCGCGGCTCGCCCGGCGGGCCGCGGCGCGGTGGACCGCGCGCACGCCCGACCGCCCGCGCTTCGTGGCCGGCGCGATCGGCCCGACCAACCGCACGCTCTCGATGTCGCCCGACGTCAACGACCAGACCTTCCGCGCGACGACCTTCGAGGCGTTGCGCGACGCCTACGCGGAGCAGGCCCGCGGCCTGGTCGACGGCGGCTGCGACCTGCTGCTGATCGAGACGATCATCGACACGCTCAACGCCAAGGCGGCCATCTTCGCCGTGCGGCAGGTGTTCGACGAGACGGGCGTCGAGCTGCCCCTGATGCTGTCGGTGACCATCACCGATCGCAGCGGACGCGTGCTCTCGGGTCAGACCGTCGACGCGTTCTGGGTGTCGGTGGCCCACGCCCGCCCCTTCTCGGTCGGCATCAACTGTGCGCTCGGGGCGCGCGAGATGCGCCCGTACCTCGCGGAGCTGGCCCGCGTCGCCGGCACGTGGATCAGTTGCTATCCCAATGCCGGCCTGCCGAACGCGTTCGGGGAGTACGACGAGCGGCCCGCGGAGACGGCCGCGCTCCTGCGCGAGTTCGCGACGAGCGGCTTCGTGAACCTGCTCGGCGGCTGCTGCGGCACCACGCCGGACCACGTCCGGGCGCTGGCCGACGCGGTCCGGGACGTCGCGCCGCGCCGGCTGCCGGCGCCGGCCGCGTCGCCGCTCACGGAGTACAGCGGGCTCGAGCGGCTCGCGGTGCGGCCGGACGGCAACTTCCTGATGATCGGCGAGCGGACGAACGTCACGGGCTCGCGCCGCTTCGCGCGCCTGATCAGGGAGGAGGACTACGCCGCGGCGGCCGACGTGGCGCTCGAGCAGGTCCGCGGGGGCGCCAACGTCATCGACGTCAACATGGACGAGGGGCTGCTCGACTCCGAGGCGTGCATGGGCCGCTTCCTGCGCCTCATCGCCACCGAGCCGGAGATAGCGCGCGTGCCGGTGATGATCGACAGCTCGAAGTGGTCGGTCATCGAGGCCGGACTGCGGTGCGTCCAGGGCAAGGGGATCGTCAACTCCATCAGCCTCAAGGAGGGCGAGGCCGCCTTCCTCGACCAGGCCCGCCTCATCCGGCGCTACGGGGCCGCGATGGTCGTGATGGCGTTCGACGAGACCGGCCAGGCCGACACGATCGCGCGCAAGGTCGCGATCTGCGAGCGGGCGTACCGGCTGCTCACGGCGCAGGCCGGCGTGGCGCCGGAGGACATCATCTTCGACCCGAACATCCTGGCCGTCGCCACCGGCCTCGAGGAGCACGCGGACTACGCCGTCAACTACATCGAGGCGACGCGGCAGATCAAGGCGCGCTGCCCGGGCGCGAAGGTCAGCGGCGGCGTCAGCAACCTGTCGTTCTCGTTCCGGGGCAACGACGTGGTGCGCGAGGCGATGCACGCCGCGTTCCTCTACCACGCGGTGCGGGCCGGCATGGACATGGGGATCGTCAACGCGGGCCAGCTCGCCGTCTACGAGGACATCCCGCCGGAGCTGCTGGCGCACGTCGAGGACGTCATCTTCAACCGGCGCGCCGACGCGACCGAGCGGCTGGTGCGGTTCGCCGCGGGGGTGCGGGGCAGCGCGCGGGCGCGGGAGGTCGATCTGGGCTGGCGCGAGGCGGACGTCGGGGCCCGGCTGAGCCATGCCCTGGTGCACGGCATCGTCGACTTCATCGAGGCCGACGTGGAGGAGGCGCGCCGGCAGTGCGCGCGGCCGCTCGAGGTCATCGAGGGCCCCCTGATGGACGGCATGAAGGTGGTGGGCGACCTGTTCGGCGCGGGCAAGATGTTCCTGCCGCAGGTGGTCAAGAGCGCGCGCGCCATGAAGAAGGCCGTCGCCTGGCTGCAGCCCTACATGGAGGCCGAGCAGAGCACGGCCAGCGCGCAGGGGAAGATCGTGCTGGCGACCGTGAAGGGCGACGTCCACGACATCGGGAAGAACATCGTCGGCGTCGTCCTGCGCTGCAACAACTACGACGTCGTCGATCTCGGGGTGATGGTGCCGTGCGACCGGATTCTGCAGGCGGCGGTCGACGAGGGCGCCGATCTCGTCGGGCTGAGCGGGCTGATCACCCCCTCGCTCGACGAGATGGTCTTCGCGGCCGGGGAGATGACCCGCCGGCGGATGCGGACGCCCCTGCTCATCGGCGGCGCCACGACCTCGCGCCAGCACACCGCCGTGAAGATCGCGCCTGCGTACGACGGGACGACGGTGCACGTGGCGGACGCGTCGCGCGTGGTCGACGCGGTCTCGCGCCTGCTCAGCGCGGACCAGCGGCCGGCCTTCGACGCGGACAACCGCGCCGCGCAGGCGCGGCTCCGCGAGCAGCACGCGGGCGGCGGGGTCCGGGCGCTGGCGACCTACGCCGCGGCCCGGGCCAATCCGTTGCGCACCGACTGGGACGCGGCCGAGCTGCCCGTCCCGGCGTTCACCGGACGCCGCGCGATCGAGGTGGGGCTCGACGAGCTGACGCCGTACATCGACTGGACGTTCTTCTTTGCCGCCTGGGAGCTCAAGGGCCGGTTTCCGGCCATTCTCGACGACCCGGAGCGGGGCGCGGCGGCCCGCGAGCTGTACGCCCACGCGACGGAGCTGCTGGGCGAGATCGCGGCCGGCCGCCGCCTGACCGCCCGCGGCGTCTACGGTTTCTGGCCCGCCAACGCCGACGGCGACGATCTGGCGCTGTACGACCCGGCCGCCCGCGCGGCGGAGCCCGAGACGGAGATCGTGCGCTTCAACCTGCTGCGGCAGCAGGAGGCGTTCGGCGACGGCCGGCCCCACCGCTCGCTCGCCGACTTCGTCGCGCCGCGCGGCCGGGGCCTGACCGACCACGTCGGCGGGTTCGCGGTCACGGCCGGCATCGGCGCGGCCGATCTCGCCCAGGCCTACGAGCGGGACAACGACGACTACCGGGCCATCATGGTCAAGGCGCTGGCCGACCGCCTGGTGGAAGCGTTCGCGGAGTGGCTGCACGCGCGCGTGCGGCGCGAGTGGGGCTACGCGCCGGGTGAATCGCTGTCGCCCGAGGACCTGCTGGCCGGCCGCTACCGGGGGATCCGGCCCGCGTTCGGCTATCCCGCGTGTCCGGACCACAGCGAGAAGTTCAAGCTGTTCGAGCTGCTGGGCGCGGCGGACGCCGGCATCACGCTGACCGAGAGCGCGGCGATGGCGCCGGCCGCCAGCGTCAGCGGCCTGTACTTCGCGCACCCGGAGGCGCGCTACTTCAACGTCGGCCGGCTGGGTCGCGACCAGGTGACCAGCTACGCGGCCCGCAAGGGTGTCGACGTCGCGACGGCCGAGCGCTGGCTGACGCCGAACCTGGCGTACGACCCGGCCGAGGCTGCGCCGCTGTCCGCGGGCCGGCGGCAGGCGGTGGGCTGAAGCCGGACGCGCCGCCGCGCACGCGGCCGGGAACGGCGGAGGCGACCCGCCTACCAGTCGTACGCCAGCGACCCGATGACGCTGATCCCCGGGCTGGAGTAGCGATCGATGACCGGGTCGTCGGCACGCCGCCCGCGGACGTTCCACCACTCGAAGTAGCGGGCGTTGGTCAGGTTGAGCAGTCCCAGCCGCAGCGTGAGGGGCCCGGCCAGCGAGACGAAGCCCACCAGGTCGGCGACCGTGTAGGGCTGCGGGGCGAACTGCTGCGCGCCGACGTCCGCGACGCGCTTGCCGGCGGTGAAGCGCACCGACAGCTCGCTGCCCCAGTTGCCCGACCCCGCCAGGTACTGCACGCCGACCGTCCCGTCGCTCGGTGCAATCTCCTCCAGCGGCTCGTCGAGCGCCACGTTCTCGCCGCTGATGGCGGCGAAGCTGCCGCGCAGCGTCACCCGCTCGCCGAGGTGCGCCTCGCCGCGCACCTCGACGCCCGAGATGTGCACCTCGTCGAGGTTGCGGGCCTGGAACTCCAGCAGGCGGGCGCCCGGGGCCAGGGGCAGCGTGGTGAGCGCGATGAAGTCGTCGAACCGGTTCGAGAAGCCGGTGACGCCGATGCTGACGCGCTCGAACGTGCTCCGGAAGCCGACCTCGACGTTGTGGCTCGTCTCCGGACGGAGGTCGGGATTCGGCAGCGTCCGGACGCCGACGGCGAGGTTCGTGTAGCCGTTGTTGACGGCGCTGTACGGCGGTGCGCGGAACCCGCTGGCGTACTGCGCGTGGATCGTGAGCGCGTCGCTCACGCGCACGGCCGCGCCGAGCTTGGGCGAGAGGGCGCCGGCCGCGAAATCGACCGGCTCCGGGCTCATGGTGGCCAGGTAGATGGCGTCGTGCTGGTCGGCGTCCGTCGCGAAGCGGTCGTAGCGCACGCCCGGCGTGACGGTGACGCGGCTGGTCTCCAGCTCCGCCTGCAGGTACGCGCCGGCTTCGGTGACGTCGCTGGCGGGAAAGAACTTGGTCGGATAGATGGGCCCGGGACCCGCGGCGGGCCCGGGCGGTCCCGGCCGGGCGAAGCGCGTCTCGACGTCGCGCAGCGTGTCGAACCGGTCCCGCTGGTAGCTGCCGCCGAAGGTGAGGATGACGCCGCGCGCCGGACCGCCGAGCCGCTTGCGTCCCTGCGCCGTCCCGCCGACCGTGCGCTGGTCGAAGTCGAAGGTGCCGAGCCGCTGCTCGGGCGCGGGCGGCGCGATCGGGCGTCCCCCGAACAGGGTGGTGACGGTCCGCTCGTCCTCGAGCACCTGCGACGTGTCGCTGCGGCTGCCGTGCACCATCCACGTGACCAGGTCCAGCCCGGCCCGCCCGGCCAGCGTCTGATCGAGCGAGAGACGCCAGCGTTGCTGCGTGTCGACGGTATCGAAGTCCGCCGTGTCGATGCGGATCGTCGGGCCGGGCGGCAGCACCGGCACGCCCCGGATGCCGGCGAAGAAGTCGCTGGAGGTAGTGCTGATCGTTCCGTGCTGCGAGAACCCGTCGGTGTCCACGCGCGTCTCGTGGACTTCAGCCGTCGCGCGCAGCCGGTTGCCGGGCGCGGCCGTGAAGGTCAGCTTGGCCAGGATCTGCGCGCCGCGGCGGTTCTGGGGGTTGGCCGCGGTGCGCCGGTCGTCCTCGGTCTCCACGGTGCCGCGGGTCTTGAACGCAGCGCCCCGGTTGACGCTGCCGAAGAACATGCCCTGCACGCGGTCGTTGCCCCCGGCCAGCGAGACGTTGCCGCTCAGATCGTTCGCCCGGCCGTCCCAGGTCGTCTTGGCGCCGGCATGGAAGCGGTCCGCGCCGAGCAGGTCGGCCGGGTCCTTGGTGACGAGCGACAGCACGCCGCCGAGCGCGTCGCTGCCGTACAGCGCGGAGCTGGCGCCGCGGACGATCTCGACCGACCGCAGCATGTCCGGGTCGATGCCCATCTGCGAGATGCCGAGCAGCCGGAAGTCGAACTGCTCCGACGTCTGCACCCCGTCGATCTGCGTCAGCACCCGGTTGCCGCCCGTGCCCCGGATGTTGATGCCGTTGAGCCCGAAGCGGGTCACGTCGTTCTCCACGTAGACGCCCGGCTCGTACTTGACGAGGTCGGCCAGGTCCTCCAGCATCCGGCCCTGAATGGTGGCGGCGTCGATGACCGAGGCCGTGCCGGGGATGTCGCCGACCGGCGCCGGGCGCAGCGTGGCGGCCACGGTGACCGACTCGAGGAAGGTCAGCCGGTCGTCGGCCGCGGCGGGGTCGTCGCCGGCGGTCTGCTCCGCCGCATCCGGGGGCGGCGGGTCCTGCTGCGCCGCCGCGGCCGGCGGCGCGAGGAGGGCCGGCAGCGCCAGCCAGAGCGCAGCGGCCGCCAGCGGCGCTGCTGCAGCGCGTCGTGCGGTGCGTCTCACGGTCATTCGGGATCCCTCGCAGGGCTGCCGGCCGCGCCGTCCCTGCGCTCGTCCTTCAGCGCCTCAAGCGCTTCCAGCGTCCGCGGCCAGTCGCGCTTGAGCAGCCGCGACATGGCGCGGTCGGCGAGCAGACGGCCGCCGGTCTGGCACGCCGGGCAGTAGTTCGATTCGTTGCTGGCGTAGACGATGCGCTGGACCGGTCCGCCGCAGGTCGGGCACGGCTGGCCGTAGCGGCCGTGGACCGCCATGGCGGGATGGAACGCGGTGACCCGCTCCGGGAACCCCGCGCCGGCCTCGCCGCGCAGCCGCTCGGTCCAGGCGCGGAGGATCGCGCGCGCGGCCGCGTGCAGACGCTCGATCGCGCCGTCGTCCAGCTTGTCCGTCAGCGCGAGCGGGGACAGCCGCGCCGCGTGCAGGATCTCGTCGGAGTAGGCGTTGCCGATGCCTGAGAAGAGCCGCGGATCGGTCAGGCTCCGCTTCAGCGTGTGGTTCTCGCGCGTGAGCGCGGCGCGGAACGCCGGCAGGTCGGCCGCGAGCACGTCGAGGCCGCCGCGATCGTGCGCCCGCAGGCCGGCGCGTCCGGAGACCAGGTGCAGCGCGGCGCGCTTGATGGAGCCCGCCTCGGTCATCAGCAGCGTGCCGCCCGCGAAGTCGAACGCCGCCAGGCCCAGCTTCTTCGGCACGGTCGCGCCCGCCGGTCGCCAGCGCAGGCGCCCCGCGATCATCAGGTGCAGGACGAGGAACAGGTCGCCTTCGACGCCGATGACGATGCGCTTGCCGAGGCGCTCCACGGACCGCACCTCGCGCTCCCGGACGGTCTCGAGCGGCGGCGCGACGGACCGCAGGACGAACGGGCGAAGCAGCCGGATACGCTCGATTCGCTGCCCGACGATGCGCGGCGCGAGGCAGGCCACGTACACCTCGACGTCAGGCAGTTCCGGCACGTGCGCAGTGTATAATGCGCGCCCGATTCCATGGAGTATCTCGTCCGCCAGTACGATCTGCAGCAGGGCGCGCTCGAGATCGAGTACATCGAGGAGTACTTCGGCGAGTTCTCCCGCCGCAAGACGTCGGCGGAGGTCATGGAGCGCCTCGGCAGCCGCGACCATCAGATCCTGATGGCCGAGGCGCCGCTGCCGGACGACCCGGCCACGGTCGTCCCGGTGGCCTACAAGGTGTCGCACGAGTTGCGGCGGAACGAGACCGACGCCAAGCTCGCCGACCTCGTGACCCGCCTGAGCGACTGCGTCGCCTTCAGCGGCCGCAAGGTGCTCTACAGTTGGATTGGCGGGACGCGCCGCGACTGGCGCGGCCAGGGCTTCTTTCGGGCCCTGACCGAGGAGCAGGAGGCCTGGGCCCTCGACAACGGCTTCGACGAGATCGTCGTCAAGACGAAGAACAGGCTGTACGCCATGCGCGGGACGCTCGACCACCTGCAGTTCAACGTGATCAAGTTCGAGCCCCACGCCGACGACAACCGGGAGGCGAAGGTCTACCTGAGCAAGCCGCTCGGCCTCGAGGTGCTCGACGGCCACCGCAGCCGGCGCTCCGTGGTTCGCTCGGCCTGACAGCCCGTTTCCCGCCGCGTGAGCCGTGCGGATCAACCGCATCGCGATCGACTCGGTCGACGATCGCCGCGTGGGCGACTTCCGGGTCGTCTCCGACCCGCTGCTGATGCGCGAGCGCGGCCTGTTCGTGGCCGAGGGCCGGCTGGCCGTCGAGCGGCTGCTCGCCTCCCGGTTTCGCGCGCGGGCCCTGCTGCTGACCGGGAGCGTGCTCGCGAGCCTCGAGCCGGCGCTCGCGGCCTGCCGGGTCGGCGCCGGCGGCCTGGACGTCTACCTCACCGATTCCGCCCGGCTCCGGCAGATCACCGGGTTCCGGTTCCATCGCGGCTGCCTCGCGCTGGGCGCACGCCCCGCACGACAGGATGACGACGACGACTGGCCCGCGGCCGAGGCGTCGCGCCCGCTGATCGCGCTCGAAGGGGTGTCGAATCCCGACAACGTGGGGTCCATCTTCCGCAACGCCGCGGCGTTCGGCGCCGCCGGCATCGTGCTGTCGCCGACCTGCGCCGACCCGCTGTACCGCAAGGCCATCCGGACATCCATGGGCACGACGCTGACGCTCCCGTTCCGCGCGGCGGGGGAGTGGCCGGGCGCGCTGCGGGGGATCAGGGACGCGGGTGTACGCCTGGTGGCGCTCACGCCGGACGGCCGGGCGACCGACCTCGAGACGTTCGTCGGGCGTGGCGGCGGCGACCCGCTCGCGCTGCTGCTCGGCAACGAGGGGGACGGCGTGAGCGTGGCGGCGCTCGACCTGTGCGACGAGCGGGTCCGGGTGGACATCGAGCCGGCCGTGGACTCGCTGAACGTGGCGACGGCGGCGGCGATCGTGCTGCAGCGCCTGCGCGCGGCGCGCGTCGCGGGGGCGCCGGGACCACGGCCCGGTTGCGGGCCGCGGTCGGCGCCCTGATACAGTTCCGGGGGCCGGGTGCGGCGCTCGCTCGGGCTGTCAGGGGGTGAGGGAATGCGGATCGCTGTATCGCGGTGCACCGTCGGCCTGGCGGCGGCCCTGGCCGCGGCGACCGGCCAGCTCGCCGTTGCGGCCCAGCCGCCGGCGGCGGAGTCGTACGTCGAGGCGCAGGCCGCCGCGGGCCGGGAAGCCTACGCACGGAGTTGCGCGGAGTGCCATCTCGACAACCTGCGCGGCGGGTTCGGGCCGCCGCTGGCGGGTCCGAGCTTCACGGCGGCCTGGGGCGCACGGTCCGCGCGTGCGCTGCTCGAGCACATCCGGGGCACGATGCCGCCGGGCGGCGAAGGCTCGCTCGGCGCTGCCGCCTACCTGAACATCGTCGCGTACATCCTGCAGGCCAACGGCCACGCGGCCGGGGCGGAGCCGCTCCGCGCCGACTCGGCACTGGCCGTCGCGCCCGGCGCCGGCGGCGCCGACGTGCGCGCGGCGGACCGTCTCGCGCCGCCGACGGGGAGGGCGCCCGCGCTGGTCGGCCGCGCGGTCGGGTCGTACCGCCCGGTGACCGATGCGCTGCTCGAGAATCCCCCGGACGAGGAGTGGCTGTCGTGGCGGCGCACCCCGCTCGGTCACGGCTACAGCCCGCTCGCGCAGTTGACGCCGGACAACGTCGGCGAGCTGCGGCTGGCCTGGGTGTGGACGATGGAGGCGGGCCGCGTGCAGACGACGCCGCTGGTGCACGATGGCGTGCTGTTCCTGGCGAATCCCGGCAACGTCCTGCAGGCGCTCGACGCCCGGACCGGCGACATCATCTGGGAGTACCGGCGCGAGTATCCGGACGGCCGCCGCTCCAACCTGATGCGCACGATCGCGCTCTACCAGGACAAGGTGTTCCTGACGACGGCCGACCTGTCGGTCGTCGCCGTCGACGCGCGGACCGGCGCGCTCGTCTGGGAAACGCAGAAGGCCGACGGGGCGGACGGCTTCTACCACACGGCCGGACCGACCATCGCGGACGGCGTGGTCATCAGCGGCATCACGGGGTGCGGGCGCTTCACCCAGGCCGGGTGCTTCATCACCGGGCACGACCCGGAGACAGGCGAGGAGCTGTGGCGCACGTCCACGATCGCGCAGCCGGGCGAGCCGGGCGGCGACACGTGGGGCGATCTGCCGCGGGGCGTCCGCGGCGGCGCCGAGACCTGGATCCCGGGCACCTACGATCCGGATCTGGACCTGTTCTTCATCGGGACGGCGCAGGCCAAGCCGTGGGCGGCCGTCAGCCGCGGCCTCACGCCGTCGGACGCCGTCCTGTACTCCAACTCCACGCTGGCGCTCGATCCCCGCACCGGCGCGATCGCGTGGTACTTCCAGCACGTGCCAGGCGAGTCGCTCGATCTCGACACGGTGTTCGAGCGGGTCCTGATCGACGTCGACGGCGAGCGGCTGCTCTTCACCGTGGGCAAGGACGGGCTCATGTGGAAGCTGGCGCGCGGCGACGGCGCCTTCCGGGGCGTCCGCGAGACGGTGTTCCAGGACGTGTTCGAGTCCGTCGACCCCGCGACGGGCCGCGTCACCTATCGCCCCGACATCCTCGCGATGCGGATCGGCCAGCCGATCCATTCCTGCCCGGCGTACTACGGCGGGCACAACTGGCCGGCGTCGGCCTACAGCCCGGAGACGTCGGCCCTGATCCTGCCGCTGAACCAGAACCACTGCATGGAGCTGGCGGCCCGCGAGTTCCCGCTGGTCGAGGGCGCCGGATCGTCCACCGGGTCCGATGTGCGGTTCTTCGAGAGGGAGGGCAGCAACGGCACGTTCGGGCGCCTCAGCGCCTACGACGTCAGGACGCTCGACGAGCTGTGGCGCCACGAGCAGCGGGCGTCGTTCTCGACGGGCGTCGTCGCCACGGCCTCGGGTCTGGCGTTCGTCGGCGACGTCGACCGCTACTTCAAAGCGAATCCGGCGCCAACGCACACGACGGAACGAAGCGCGAAAAACCCCAACGAACACAGGTGAAAACAGCAAGTACCTGAAAACATTGGGGATTACGCCGCCGACAGCAAACTAGCAGCCACAGGCAGCCGGCAACGCCCGGCGGCGCCCGACACCGTTCAGCAACAGAAATCCTGGACGCGATCCGGGCCTCTCCCCGACCCCCCAGCGACAACCGACCGCAGCCGTGAGCAGCCGGCCACGGCCGGCAGCCCCCAACGCCCGCGAGCGACAGCCGGGCGCACCGCCGCCCCTGAACCATCCCGACACCCGGCACCACCGCCCCGACCCGGCGCGGGGAACGGCACACGCCGCTCCGTCCGATAACAGGAGAAGGGACCGCGCGCGGCGACGGCAACCGGACTCGCGGCGGCTGGCCGCCGGCCACCCGCCGGGACAGGGGGGCACCCGATGGGTAGCAACTGGGACAACCGCGGGACGTTCACGGTGCTGATGGGCTGCGAGGGCAGCGGCAAGTCGGCCTGGCGGCGC
Source organism: uncultured Vicinamibacteraceae bacterium (assembly GCA_964348425.1). Taxonomy (GTDB): domain Bacteria; phylum Acidobacteriota; class Vicinamibacteria; order Vicinamibacterales; family UBA8438; genus JAAXGX01. The sequence goes on from CAYGCV010000097.1 coordinate 11,928, forward strand.
GACAACGCCAGCCAGATGCCGGACCTGCTGCTCGACTACGACGCCGTGGCCGACGGGATGGGGGGCTGGGAGACCCCGGAGGCCCGCCGACGCAGCGCGATACTGCTCGACGGCGAGCTCGAACGCGCACTGAGCGAGCAGCGCAACGCCGGCGTCGAGTGCGGCTACAGCAACGAGTGGGGCCGCGAGCGCGTCGCGGCGGCGCGCAAGCTCGGCTACCGTATCCAGGGCTTCTACATGGGGACGGCCTCGCCGAACATCAACGTGAGCCGCATCGAGCAGCGGGTCCGGCACAAGACCGGGCACCCGGTCAAGATTCACCAGATCGCGGACCAGTACCGACAGAGCCTGCGCAACCTCGAGGAGACGGTCGAGCTCTTCGACGAGCTGACAATCATGGACAACTCCGGGGAAGAGAGCGGGCAGGTCCCGGACGCGAAGACCGAGGCAGTGCTCAAGAACGGAGTGATCACCTACCAGAGCAGCGAGCTCGAAGGCTGGTCGGCGAGGTGGCTCGCCAGAGTCGCGCAGCGGATGGGCGAACGGACGCCGCAGGCTCGCCGGCCGGCCGCAGACCGTGCGGACATCGTGCCGATGCCGGGGCGCGCCAACGCCTGTCCGCACGCACCAGAGGCCGAGGCGCCCGGCGAGAAGGCGTCCGAGGACCCGTAGGCCGGCCGGCGGCCGCCATCAGGGATGCTCGATGCGGCGCGGACCGGCACCGGCGTCCCAGGGCACGCATCGGCGACCACACCAGGACGGAGCGAGACGATGACCATCCAGTTCACGAAGACGGACCCGGCCGAGCGCCCGCTGGGCCGGGTCGCCGTGGCCATGCTGAAGTTCGACGAGACGCGGGACGGCCCGCTGGGCGGCTGCGCCATCACGGGCTTCGCGCTCTGGGAGCCGGCCGACGGCGGAGACAGGCCCCGGCTGACGATGCCGGCGCGGGTCTACTCGGTCGACGGCCGGCGCAGGCGGTACGACCTGCTTCAGCCCGCCGACCCCGACGCGAGCACGCGGCCGCTCGAGGAAGCGATAATCGCGGCGTGGCTCGCGTGCGGCCAGCGCTCGGCCGAAGTCGAGATCCACCGGCCGGCCTGACGTTCCAACGCGTTGGGACGCGCCTCACGGCGCACGGGGCACACCTGGAGAACCCGCCGGCAGCAATCGCGGCAACCTGCCCGAACCCGGTCCGGCCGGCGACTGCCCGAAAAAGCAGGACATCGACCACGGACACAAGGGATCACGCGCACCCGACCCCCAGCGAGCCGCGGGACCCCGAACGCGCCGGGCATCGACCCCGGGCGACAGCAAACCGTGGCCGATCAACCCGGCCGAGGCGAAACCCCAACGAGGAGGCACCAAGTGGGACTGACGAGACCGCAAGCGATCTGCCGCCGGATGGACGCCGCCGCGCACGGACTCCGGGGCGGGATGAGGAACCTCGCCCGGATGCTGGCGATCGTCGACTCCGAGCACGAGGAGGACAAGCGCGTGTTCGGCTGGAGCCGCAACCCGGGGCCGCACTACGTCAACCTCCGCGAGGCGGCGAGAGGCGCCGTCGAGGAAGCGGGCGCGCCGGCGGAGACAACCGGCGACGACCGACCGGAGACCCGGGCCGGAACGCCCCTGGTCGCGAGGTGGCCAACGCCTGCGACCGTAGCCGCCACGATCATCGCGTTCAAGAGCGTCGGCGGCGCACCGACCGCGACCTTCC
>CAYGCV010000098.1:0-7398 GCA_964348425.1 uncultured Vicinamibacteraceae bacterium
TTTGTACAAGTCAAAATATTGACACCTCGGCATCCACCCGCTAAATAAAGACCGATCAGCTTCGCCATCACGTCACCTCGGCCGTCAACACCATCACATCGCGCAGGTGTTGAGACATGAAGGAGTCGTCGAGCCAGGCATGGCCCGCGTCGGCCCATTCTGTTCCCCAGCTATTGCGGATGAGGAAGCTACGCGTCGTCTGCGTCGTACCGATTCCGACGGCGACTACCGCATGAAGTCCGCGAATCGGACCGGTTGGGGACATGATCCACGGCGGTGCAGGAGAGTAGAAGGCGTCCGGTTGTGGAGATTCCCAGAACGGGAACGTGGCCGGCGTCCAGAAGCGCTTCGACCACATCCGGACTCTGCTCCTGCGAGGTGCTCTGTCGTCGATAAAGTACCAAGCCCCCGGGCGGTGCCCATACCAGCGGTGGCTCCTCCATGTGATACGGGCAATCCGTTTCGGTCGGCTGTCCGGGATCGAGAAGTGCACGGGACACGTTCGAGAAGTCGACACCCGCGTGTGTGCTGTCGTTTCCCGAGGCGAAATAGTGCAGGTACTCGGGCGACAGAGCCGTCGTCGATCCGCGGGCGTGCTCGTGCGCTGTGGTGGACGCATGCGCGAGGCAGGTCGGACGGGCCCCCTGATCGCGGACCGGGCCGAGCCGGGGGCGATAATCGACACGGATGGTGACGTTCATGCGACTTGTTCCAGGACTTCGCACTTGGTGCGGCGCGCCCAACCGTCACGTTCCTTTCCGTGCCCGTCGATGTCGATCTCGATGCGTGCCAGAACGGCGCGGCTCCACGGCCGGATGTGCTCGAGGACGAGTTGATGCACGCCTGGCGCCCGGAACCTGACGTACACCAGCCGTCCCGATCGCGCGCCGTACGCATGGTCGAGATCCGGTGATCGCTCGTCGACGATCTCGGTCTCCGCGTTCGCGTCGACGAGACGCCAGACGTAGCCGGCGGAGGCGTCGTCCTGAACATGGACCGCGAACAGATCCTCAGACCCCGCTTCGAGGAAGGTCTCGCTGTCGGCCTCCGTGAGCGCCCACACATCCGCCCAGGAATTCGTGATCGATCCCGTCGGCGCCAGGGCGCGCTTCAGATCCTTGACGGATGTGTCCTGGAGTCGAGCGGCTTGCTGGCGCGTGAGGACGTCGGACGTGACCAGAGCCCAGCACGCCGCCTGGTAGCTGATGCCAAGGCGCAGCGAGAGCTGATAGATGTTGCCGGGTTGATGGAGCTTGTCCCTGGTCCATCCATGACGCTTTGCGGAGGCGAGCAGTAGGCGTTTCGGAGCGAGCAATTCGGAGGCGAAGGTGTCTGCTGCCGCCTCCTGTGGCGGTCGCGCTGCCGGTGCGTTTCGTCCCGCGAATCCGATCGTCCTGTCGAGGCTCGTTTGGTGGCCGAGCAACAGGTGGCCGAGTTCATGAGCGAGCGTGAATCGCTGCACCGGCAACCCGAGCTTCGTGGTCACGATGATGCCGCGCTCCTCGTCGCTGACGGTGATGAACGCGCCCCACAGCTTGTCCAGAGGCCGGAACAGCAGCGGGATGTTCCGTGCCGCGACCGCTCCGATGATGTCGAAGCTGGTGCGGGAGCTGCTCGGCGAATCGGCGAACACGGTCGCGGCCTCGCTGACCGCGCGCAGCATTTCGGCACGCCTGGTCACTTCGCTTTCCTCGATCGCAGGAACTGAGCGAAACGCAGGACCTCGTCGCGGTCCGTCTTCGAGAGATCGGCGGCGGCGCGCGCCAGCAGACGGACCGATTCCGCTTCGGGTGCCTCCCGGTCGTGGCCCGCGAGGCTCTCCATCGTCGTCTGATACAGCTTGGCCAGTCGACTGAGTTCCGTGGCGGAGACGCGTCGCGCTCCGCTCTCGATTAGGGAAACCGCTGACCGCGGCACGCCGAGATGGCGGGCGACGTCCTCCTGGGACAGTCCCCGGTACACCCGGGCTTCCTTGAGGCGTTCGCTGAGAATGGCCTGAATGCTCCGTTCGTCGCTCATGACTCAACCTCCCGCGGGATGCGTTCCGCCGACTCGGAAGAGCCCGTCATTTTCCGAAAACGAGATGCTCGATCGCGTCGTCGATGCTGAGGTAGCCGCCAGGACGAATGCGACGGACGTCGAATGGGTGTCCTTCGTGCTTCTCGAAGATCGGCGCCATTCGAGCGACGGTCTTGGAGTCGACGGTCGGCATGGATCCCCACAGATCCGTGCCCGACATGCGGCCACCGGTGACCTGCGCGTCCCAGTCTGCCCGCTCCTCTTCCCAGCCTGTGCGCAAACCTGCAGCCAGCCGTGCACGGGTGTCGGCATCGGCTGGCGAGGGTCGGGTTGCGATCTGGGGCAACATGATCTGCGCTGCTGTGTTCGATATTAGCACGGCAATGTCTGATAGCCAAACCGATGGGGCTCGGGTTGGAAGACTATTCGCGGGGCGGCCTCAGATCGCGTCAGATGGCCGGGCACAGGCTGCCGACACGATCCACGATGGCACGGCGATGGAGCAGCGTACGTCGAGCGTGATACCGCATGCGTGAGCGACGCCGCGACCGCAAGAGGAGCCTCGCTGGAGCCACGATAGCGCGACATCCGCGAAGCCGAGCGGGTGTCCGAGAATTGGGTGCAGGGCCTTGTACGCAGCTTCCTTGACGGAAAAGACGATGGCGCGTCCCTCGGCGTCCGAGACCGACCACGGCTGCTCGGTGCCGCTCAGTCCGGAAATCGCCGGCGCACCGTTCGCATCCAGCCATTCGATATCGATGCCGATCGACGGCATGCGGTCGGTCGGCGCAATCGCCGCCACAACCGTCGTGCCCTTGTGACTGACGCTGCCGGTGTAGCCTTTCGGCCATTTCCGTGCCCCGGAGGCGAGCCGCGCCGGCTCGATCGCGTGAAGCCCGACACGCACGAGGAGATCCGTAAGACACAAGCGCGTCGCCCCTCGTCTGGCGGTCTCCAGCAGTCGGGCGCGTTCAGCCGGCGCGACGTCTCGGGGATGTGGCAACCAATGCGCGAACGACCCGCCAGCCACGCCGGCCTCGGGCATCAGGCGTCGGAGCTCGGCGACGATTGCGTGGGCTCTGAGATCCATCCAGAAGCAACGGGTGCGCCATCCCGCTCGACCAGCGTGCCGACCAGCTCCTCGGCGCGCTCGGCGGTGTGGTGCGGCAGGCGCGGCGTATCGCGAGACCATCTCGCGGGCGCGCTGCGCGCGGGTGCGCTCTGCTCCAATGATCCCATCTGCACCCACCAGGAGTCCGTTCCGTAGATTGCGCAGACTCACGGCGGCTGGAGGTAGACTGCCCGCAACGCATGCCATCCCTGCAGGATCGCGTCCTCGCGTCGATCCGCCGCGAGCAACTGGTCCCGCCGGGAGGACGGGTCTTCGCCGCGCTCTCCGGCGGAGCGGACTCCGTCGCGCTGACGCTGCTGCTGCGCGAGATCGCGCCGGCGGGGGGATTCGTCCTGGCCGGGGTGGTGCACCTCAACCATCGGCTGCGCGCGGCGGCCGCCGCGGACGAGCGGTTCTGCCGCGAGCTCGCGGCGCGGCTCTCGCTGCCGATCGAGGTCGGGCACGCCGACGTGCGCGGCGCGGCCGCGCGGGAGGGGGTTTCCATCGAGGCGGCGGGGCACCAGGCGCGGTACGGGCTGTTCGAGCGCGTCGCGGGCGCGGGGCGGGACGGCCGCGTGGCGACCGCCCACACGCGTGACGATCAGGCCGAGACGTACCTGATGCGGTTGATCCGCGGTGCCGGGCCGGCGGGCCTGGCCGGCATCCGGCCCCGCAGCGGGCGGGTCGTGCGTCCGTTGCTGCAGGTGTCGCGGCGCGAGCTGCGCGCCTACCTGGCCGCGCGCGGGCAGACGTTCCGGGAAGACGAGACCAACCGCGATCCGGCGGTCACCCGCAACCGGGTGCGGCACGAGCTCATCCCCTTCCTCGAGGCCCGGTTCTCGCCGTCGATCGTGGACGCGCTGGCGCGCGGCGCGGCGATTGCCCGCGCGGATACGGCGTGGATCGAGGCGGCGGTCGACGCGGCGGCCGGCACGGTCGTCAGCGCGGGCGCGGAGGAAGCCACGGTCGACACGGCGGCGCTGCGACGCCAGCCGGCCGCCCTCGCCCGCCGCCTGGCGCGGCGGGCGCTCGAGCACGCGGGACGCCGGCGGGTCGGGTTCGACCACGTCGAGCGGTTTCTGGCCCTGGCGGGGACGGTGGGGAGCGGCGGTGGGGGAGCCGATTTTCCGGGCTGCCGCGTCGAGCGGCGGGGCCCGCTCCTGGTCGTGCGTCGGGCCCGGCGGCGGGGAGCGCCGCGCGGGGCGGTGGAGCCGTTCCGCTACGAGCTGCGGGTGCCGGGTCGCGTGCGGGTGCCCGAGGCAGGCCTGGAGATCGCGGCGGAGCAGGCCGCCGTCGGCGCCCCGTCCGGGCGGCTGGCCGCGCGGGGGGATACGGTGGCCGTGGCGGCGCGCGACCTGTCCCCGCCGCTGGTCGTGCGCAACTGGCGGCCGGGCGACGCGCTGCGGCCGCTCGGGCTGGGGGGGCGCAAGAAGCTCCAGGATCTGTTCGTGGACCGCAAGGTCGAGCGCGCGACCCGTCACCGCGTGCCGCTCGTGGCCGATCGCGGCAGGGGCATCGTCTGGGTCGTCGGCCACGCGGTGGCCGACGATTTTCGGATCACGCCGACGACCGAAGGCATGCTAATCTTGAAGGCTAGGAAGCTGAGGGAAACTGGGTGAATTCGACCCTGCGCAGTCTCGTTTTCTGGATGGTCCTCGTGGTCCTCGTGGTCCTGATCTGGAATTTCTCCACGAGGTTCCAGGCCGGCGACAACGCGGTGAGCTTCAGCGAGTTCGTGCGCTGGGTCGACGCGGGCCAAGTCGAGACCGTGACGCTGACCGGCAACGAGATCACCGGCACGCTGTCGGCGGGCGACCGTTTCCGCACCTACGCGCCGCCGCAGTACGAGGGGCTGGTCAACCGGCTCGTCGAGCGTGACGTGGCGGTCACCGCCAAGGAGGCGGCCGCCAGCCCGTGGACGACGCTGCTGTACTCGTGGGCGCCGTTCCTGCTGATCATCGGGTTCTGGATCTTCTTCATGCGCCAGATGAAGAACGGCGGCAACAAGGCGCTGTCGTTCGGGAAGAGCCGGGCCAAGCTCTCGTCCAACTCCCAGAAGAAGGTGACGTTCAAGGACGTCGCCGGCGTGGAGGAGCCGAAGGAGGAGCTGCAGGAGATCATCGAGTTCCTGAAGGAGCCGCAGAAGTTCCAGAAGCTCGGCGGCCGCATTCCGAAGGGCGTGCTATTGATGGGGCCGCCGGGAACCGGGAAGACGCTGCTGGCGCGCGCGGTGGCCGGCGAGGCTAACGTGCCGTTCTTCTCGATCAGCGGGTCCGACTTCGTCGAGATGTTCGTCGGGGTGGGCGCGTCGCGCGTGCGCGACCTGTTCGAGCAGGGCAAGAAGAACGCGCCCTGCATCGTCTTCATCGACGAGATCGACGCCGTCGGCCGGCACCGCGGCGCCGGCCTTGGCGGCGGACACGACGAGCGCGAGCAGACGCTGAATCAGTTGCTCGTCGAGATGGACGGCTTCGAGTCGAACGAGGGCGTCATCCTGGTGGCCGCCACGAACCGCCCGGACGTGCTCGACCCGGCGCTGCTGCGGCCGGGACGCTTCGACCGCCGCATCGTCGTGAACCGGCCCGACGTCAAGGGGCGCGAGGGGATTCTGGGCGTCCACACCCGCAAGATTCCGCTGTCCGAGGACGTGGACGCGCACGTGCTGGCGCGCGGGACATCAGGCTTCTCCGGCGCCGATCTGGCGAACCTGGTCAACGAGGCGGCGCTCAACGCGGCGCGCTACAACCAGAAGGTCGTGCGGATGCGCGACTTCGAGTTCGCCAAGGACAAGGTCCTGATGGGCTCCGAGCGGCGCTCGATGATCATCAGCGACGAGGAGAAGCACGTGACCGCGGTGCACGAGGCGGGGCACGCCCTGCTGACGGTGCTGCTCCCGCACGCGGATCCCATCCACAAGGTGACGATCATCCCGCGCGGCATGGCGCTGGGGGTCACGCAGCAGCTTCCCGTCGACGACCGGCACAACTACTCCCGCGACTATCTCAACGACCAGATTGCCATTCTCCTGGGCGGGCGTATCGCGGAGGAGCTCACGAACGGCAACATCACGACCGGCGCGGGCAACGATCTCGAGCGCGCGACCGAGATGGCGCGCCGCATGGTCTGCGAGTGGGGCATGAGCGACGCGATGGGGCCGCTCACGTTCGGCAAGAAGGAGGAGCAGATCTTCCTGGGCCGCGACATTTCGCAGAACCAGGATTACAGCGAGGACAGCGCCATCCGGATCGACCAGGAAGTCAAGCGGATCGTCACCGGCAACTACGACCGTGCGCGCAGCGCGCTGACCGACTACAAGAAGGAGCTCACGCAGATTGCCGAGGAGTTGCTGATTCGCGAGGTGCTCGACGCCGATCAGGTCAGGCGCATCGCCAAGGGCCTGCCGCTTGAGGCTCCGGCGCCGGCCGATTCGCCCGAGACCCCTTCCGACGGTGAAGTGGATCGTTCCGAGAGCCAGCCCACCCCGATAGTCCCGCCCGTGCCGTCGCTCGACAAGGCGATTCCGCAGGAGTAGCCGACCGCTGCCGGCGGGCCGTTGCCGCGTGCCGGCGCGCCGCCAGGAGGATACGTGTGATGTTCCCGCGCGCACGCTACACGCTGGGCCTGCCCGGAGGCCGGACGCTGGCGCTGGGCGAGCGGACGCTCGTGATGGGGATCATCAACGTGACCCCGGACTCGTTCGCCGACGGCGGCGCGTATCCGGACCCCGACCACGCGGTGGCGGCGGCGCTGCGGCTCGAGGCGGACGGTGCGGACATCATCGACGTGGGCGGCGAGTCGACCCGGCCCGGCGCCGCGCAGGTGCCGGCCGACGAGGAGGTCCGCCGCGTCGTCCCGGTGCTGCGCCGCCTCGTGCCGCGGCTGCGGGTGCCGGTCTCGATCGACACCTGCAAGGCCGAGGTCGCCCGGCAGGCGGTCGAGCACGGCGCCGCCCTCATCAACGACATCTCCGGGCTGAGCTATGATCCGGACCTGGCGCCCGTCGGCGCCGCAGCCGGTGTCCCGCTCGTGCTCATGCACATGCGCGGCCGGTCCGGCGACATGTACCGCCACGCCGCGTACGACGACGTCGTCCGGGAGGTCGTCGCCGAGCTGGGTGCGGCAATCGGCCGCGCGACCGCGGCCGGGATCGCGCGCGAACAGGTGGTGATCGATCCCGGGCTCGGCTTCGCCAAGCACCCGGCCCAGACGTTCGCCGTGCTCGCGCGGCTGGGGGCCCTGGCGGAGCTCGACCGGCCGATTCTCGTCGG
>CAYGCV010000098.1:7498-13426 GCA_964348425.1 uncultured Vicinamibacteraceae bacterium
GACCATCTCCTGGATCTCTGGCCGCAGGGCCGACTCGGCTGGCGGTCGCTCATCGACATCGCGGTCGTCGCCTGCCTGGTCTACGGCTTCCTGCGGTTCATCCGCCGCACCCGGGCCGTGCAGATGGTGTTCGGCGCGGTGCTCGTGGTGGCGCTGTACTACGCTTCGGAGCTGATTCCCCTGCCCACCGTCCACTGGCTCGTCAGCGACCTGCTGGGATACGTCGTCTTCGCGGCCATCGTCCTGTTCCAGGCGGACATCCGGCGCGCCCTGTCCAGCCTGGGCGGGGCGCCGTTCTTCCGCTACCTGGCACGGCCGACCGCGACCGACGAGACGATCGAGGAGGTCGTCGTGGCGGCCACGCGGCTCGCGCGCCTGCGCGTCGGGGCGATCATCGCGATCGAGCGCGAGACGGGCCTGCGCAACTACATCGAGAGCGGCATCCCGATCGACGCGACCGTGACGTACGATCTGCTGGTCAGCGTGTTCCAACCGGAGTCGCCGTTGCACGACGGCGCGGTGATCATCCGCGAGGACCGGATTGCGGCAGCCGCCTGCTTCCTGCCGCTGACGGTGAATCCGCGCATCGACACCCGCTTCGGCGCGCGCCACCGGGCGGCGATCGGCCTGACCGAGGAATCGGACGCCGTCGCCGTGATCGTGTCCGAGGAGACCGGCAAGCTGTCGCTGGCGCTCGACGGGCAGGTCGAGAGCGACGTCCGGCCGGACCAGCTCCGGTTCCGGCTCGACAACCTGCTGCTCGAGTCCGAGCGAACCGCCGGGCGGCCTGCGGACCGGCGGACGCTGGCACCGTGATGGCGTACTCCCTCTTCCGCAACTTCAGTCTCAAGGTGCTGGCGGTCGGCATCGCCGTGCTGCTGTGGATGAACGTGGCCGGGGATCGCGTCGTCGAGCGCGGGCTCGAGGTGCCCGTCGAGTTCGAGAACGTGCCGGCCGGACTGGAGATTGCCGGAGACCCGCCGGATACCGTGCGCGTCCGCGTGCGCGGCGCCGGCGTCATCATCGGCGGCCTCGTGGCCGGGGACGTCGCGGCGGTGCTCGATCTGAGCGCCGCCCAGGCCGGCCGGCGCGAGATGGAGATGGCTCCAGGCCGGGTCCGCACGCCCTCCGGCGTCGAGGTGACGAGCGTCGTGCCTGCCGCGATCACCGTGACCCTGGAAGCGGAGGCCGGCGATGCCCGCGCTGTTCGGCACTGACGGCGTCCGCGGCGAGCCGGGCCGCCCCCCGCTCGATGCCAGGACGCTGGCCCGCCTGGGTGCGGCCGTGGCCCGTGCGCTAGGCGACGGCCGCGCGACGCTCCTGGCTGCCCGCGACACGCGGCAGTCGGGGTCGTGGATCGAGCAGGAGCTCGCTCGAGGCGTCGCTCATCAGCGCGGGACGCTGGTGAGCGCGGGCGTGCTGCCGACGCCGGCGGCCGCCCTGCTGGTGCCGGCAGGCGGCTTCGACGGGGCCCTGGTCGTGTCCGCGTCGCACAACCCGTGTCCGGACAACGGGATCAAGGTGCTGACCGCCCGCGGCGAGAAGGCCTCACCGGCCACGGAGGCCGAGATCGAGGCGCGGGTCGCCGACGAATCGTGGACCGTGGCCGCCGCGGCCCGCCCGCAGGTCGAGGTGCGGGACCTGTCGGACGCCTATCGCGCGCACGCGGCGGGCGTGCTGGCGGGCTCCGCGCCGGTTCCTCCGTTCCGCATCGCCGTCGACTGCGCCAACGGTGCGATGTCCCGCGTCGCTCCCCGTGTGCTGCGCGAGCTGGGCTTCGACGTCGTCGCGTTGAACGCCGACCCGGACGGCGCCAACATCAATCGGCGCTGCGGCTCCACGCACCCCGAGGGCCTGCAGCACGCCGTGCGGGCGCGCGGGTGCCGCCTCGGGCTCGCCTTCGACGGCGACGGCGACCGCGTCATCATGGTCGATCACCGCGGCGAGATCGTCGACGGCGACGGCATGCTGTTCATCTGCGCCCGCTTCCTGCGCGGGCAGGGCCGGCTTCCGGGCAACGCCGTGGTGGCCACCGTCATGAGCAACATTGGTCTCGAGATCGCCCTGCGGGGGGCCGGGGTGATGCTGCACCGTTGCGCCGTGGGCGACCGCCATGTGCGCGAGGCCATGGTCGAGCGCGGCGTCGCGCTCGGCGGCGAGCAGTCGGGGCATCTGATCTTCTCCGACCTGCTGCCGACCGGCGACGGGCTGCTGACCGCCCTGTCGGTCATCGAGGTCATCGCCGCAACGGGGCAGGAGCTGGCCGAGCTGCGGCGCGGCCTCGAAGTCTGCCCGCAGGTGCTCGTCAACGTGCCGGTGCGCTCGAAGCCCGATCTGGCGTCCGAGCCGCGGCTGACGGCGGCCGTGGAGGAGGCGCGCCGGGTGCTGGGGCGCGAGGGCCGCGTGCTCGTCCGCTACTCCGGCACGGAGCCGCTCCTGCGGGTGATGATCGAGGGCCGCGACGCGGCCCTCGTGCGGCGGCTGGCGGACGGCCTCGCCGGCCGGGCCCGCGAGTTGCTAGGCTGACGTTCGACCGACGTTCGAGGTGGGCATGCATCTGGGAGTCAACATCGACCACGTCGCCACGGTCCGGCAGGCGCGCATGGCGCGCGAGCCCGAGCCGATCACGGCCGCGCTGCTCGCGGAGCTGGCCGGGGCGCACGGCATCACCGTGCACCTGCGCGGCGACCGCCGCCACATCCAGGAGCGCGATCTGGAGCTGCTGCGGCAGGTGGTCGCCACGAAGCTGAACGTCGAGATGGCCGCCACGGCCGAGATGATCGGGATCGCCGCGCGCGTCAGGCCGGACCAGGTGACGCTCGTCCCGGAGCAGCCGCAGGAGCTCACCACCACCGGTGGCCTCGACGTCGTACGGCATGCCGACGGCCTGGAGCGCGCCGTCGGGAGCCTGCGCGGCGCCGGCATTCGAACGAGCCTGTTCATCGACACGGACGTCTCCCAGATCGAGCGGGCGGCGCAGGTGGGCGCCCAGGCCGTCGAGATCAACACCGGTCCCTACGCCGACGCGCCGGAAGAGGGGTGCGTGGAGGACCGCGACCTGGTGGCGCAGGCCGCCGCCGCGGCGCGCGACCAGGGCCTGGAGGTGCTGGCGGGGCACGGGCTGACGTACCGCAACGTGGGCCCGATCGCAGCCATCGCCGCCATCGAGGAGCTGAACATCGGCCACAGCATCGTCGCCCGCGCCGTCCTGGTCGGCATGGAGCGCGCCGTGCGCGAGATGCTGGCGTTGCTCGCTGCGTAGCCGCCACGGCCGGCAGTCAGCAGGCGGAGCGAGTTGGCCCCGCCACGGCCGTCAAGTCGAAGATCGGCTGCGTGCAGGCGCACGCGGGCTGTCACCGGGCCGTGCCCGCGCGCCCGAACGTCCGCCGGTCATAGAGCCTTGCGTGCACGGCGCTCAGTCGAATCGACCCCGCGTCGAGACGGCCCGGGTTGGCGAGTAGAGTACGAGAATGCCGGGCTCGTTCCACCGTCCGCCATCCTGGTAGCTCGCCCCAAGTCCCTGATAGTTCTCGAGATGGTCGGCATGACAGATCCGGCTACAGGCGCATCAGGGAAACTCGCCGTGCTCGATCCGGCGAATAGCGTCCTGTACCAGGCGCCGTCCTTCGAACGTGTCGCAAAGATCGATCGGCCGTTGATCCCCGAGCGCGGGAAGCGCTGTCTCCAGCCACTCGCGCGCCCTAACGAGACCCGCGAACGCCCGCTCGGCGCGCGCGAAGACGCGCAGCGCATCGAGAAGTGCCTCCGATTGCGCCTAGGCGAGGGCCTTGCGGCGATAGACCCGGTGGAGATTGGCGGATGTCGTTCCGACCAGCCGCAGGACGAGCTCCCGGTATCCGACGACTGCGACGGTCTGTTTCACGATCTCACCGGGCAATCCGGCTCGGACCGCCTCGATGAAGGCGGAACGATCGACGAAGGCGGCGGCCTCGACGTTGATGCCGTGCAGACCTCCCGCGGGCTGCTCCACCGCGCCACGCGCGACGGTATCTTGCGTCACAGGCGCCATCTCCCGACTGTCACCTCAACATAACATCATATTGATGCCTGTAAGGACTCAAAATGATGCGATGGATGCGCGCGGTTCGTGACCGCGCAGATCTTCGACGAGCTCGTCCCGGATGACCCGGTCGTGCACCACGGATGGCTCTTCGCCGGTTCCTGGGTGGAGTACTCCGCTGATGCACTTGATGAGAGGGATCTCGACTTCGACGAGCGGGAGTGGCGAATTCACGAACTACGCTCGCAGGCGATGGCGGAGATCTGGTCCGCGCGCGGACGTGACGCCGTCCTTGCGCTCCTGGCGGACTGCCGCTACGGCACGCCGACGGGCACCAACAGGTCGATTGCCGTATCGGGCTCGACAAGCTGGCTCAGTCCGGGCGGCAACGGATCGCCGTGCTCGATGCACGACTCGGCGATCCTCCGGGCGAGGCCCTGGGCGATTTCGGCCGCTGCGACGATGCTGCTTCCTTCCGCCACCAGGCCAGGCACGTCGGCGCTCGTGGCCAGGAAGCGGCCGCCGGCCAGCTTCTCGACATGGAGCCTGATCGTTGCTTCGTTCATCTCTGGAGGTTGTTCACGCCGGTCCGGGGCGTCCGCCGCCGCGCCGGCGTAGCGGGGAGTGGGGAACATTGACGATGCATTTCGGGATTGTACCGCTATTGGCTCTTGCGGCTGCTCGATCGGTGCTGGGTTGACCCGAAGCGCGGCGCGCCGTCACGCTGGCCGGGTGCCGACCGTGCGAGACTGGCTGCCGCTCGCCGTGCCCCGGCATCGAGAGTATCGCAGGTACGAACGCCGCCGCGCGATGGCCGGAGGTTGACAACTCTCGTCGAATCGCTCTAAGCTCATGACGGTCGGGATAGAAGACCAGCCCCGCCATTACGCCTCTGATTCAAGAAGATCTACCGTTGGGTCTCGCGTAATGGGCGGGGCGTTTTTGTGCCATGCCTGAGAAAGTTGCCATCCTTTTGGATGGTGGGTTCGTCAAGAAAAAGCTCTACCAGCAGAATGGGCATTTCGCGACTGTGCTGGAGGTGACGAATCTTTGCCGAGACATCATGGCACACGATTACTTGAAAACCGGGACCCTGTTCAGGGTCTACTACTACGACGCACCTCCATTCGAGGGAACTGCAAAGAACCCCATCTCTGGTGCAAACCTAAATTTCTCGGCGACGCCACAAGCTGCTCAGAACAGGTCACTCATCGATTCTCTGGAACTGCAACCTGATTTCGCAGTCAGGCGCGGATCCCTTATTCAATCTGGCTGGAAACTGGGGCGCGCTGCTCTTCGCTCACTTGCTCAGGCGACCAGGCCGGTCACGCACAACGACCTCGTTCCAGACATGACTCAAAAGGGAGTGGACATCAAGATTGGACTTGATCTCGCCTGGATTGCGCTGAAGCGCGTCGTGGATGTGATCGTCCTCGTCACGGGAGATTCCGACTTCGTCGCAGTGATGAAATTCGCTCGCAAGGAAGGACTCAAGGTTATCCTGAGCCCGATGGGGCACTCCGTTCGGAGAGAATTGAAGGCCCACGCGGATCTCGTCATTTAGGATTCTCGCCAAAATAAATTAACCGTTCAGGTCGGATCTGGATAGCAGGCTGTAGTTCCACTCACCATGAAACGCGTCGCGTTTGATGGACAGCCTGTCCATCTGGTCGTCCGTGACCTCCCGACCGGTTGGATAGTCGGCCTCGTCCAACTCCGACCGGATGGCCAAACCGCCCTGCGTAGTCGTACCGCCGATCAGGTTCACCACCACCTCGTGACTCACCAGCGGCCGGCCCCGCCAGTTCTCCGTGATGTGGCAGAACATCCGGTGCTCGATCTTGTTCCACTTGCTGGTGCGGATTTCGCTGAAGTGGATCACCGATTCCGGGGAAGTGGATCACGGA
>CAYGCV010000099.1:0-13233 GCA_964348425.1 uncultured Vicinamibacteraceae bacterium
GAATCCGTGTTCCAGATCCCCGGAACCGCTGTTCCACTTCACCGAAATACCCACGCGTTGCGGCGAGTGGCTTCCGCCCTTCAGAGCGATTAAGGTTAGCGCGGTGGAGAGAATCAAGCCGGCGCTGGCCACTGCGTCCGTATTCTTTCTCGATCGCCTGTCGCGTGCGAGCCTCATCCTGGCCGCCGAGGCATCAGCTCACGGTGCAGTCATAGTGTTCGAACCGTCCGGCAAAGCCACCAACAAGCTCATATCGGAGGGACTCGCGCTCGCTCATGTCGTCAAGTACTCCGACGATCGCATTGCCGGTTTCGATGGAGCAATGGACGAAGGCTCTGCGCCGCTGCTGGAAGTGAGAACCCTTGGGGAACGAGGTCTGCGCTATCGCCATCGGCTCCGCCGCGGTGTTTCCGACTGGATGCATCTTGAGGCCGTTTCCGCGCCACGCCTTGCAGATGCCTGCGGCTCCGGCGACTGGTGCACGGCCGGCTTCATCGCCATGGCTGCGGTCGACGGACAGAGGGGACTGCGCCGCGCCGGTGCGCGCGGCGTTCGGGCGGCACTACAGTACGGACAGGCGCTCGCAGCGTGGAACTGCTGCTTCGAGGGTGCGCGGGGCGGCATGTACGCCGTTACCCGCGACGCATTCGAGACTCAGATTGCGGACCTCCAGAATGGTCGACTTGAGGCGATCGATGAAGAACCTGACGCCGGCAAGTCGACACAGGTCGTGACCTGTCCGGCCTGCTCACCTGAGTGAAGGACCGGCTATGCCGGAAGAGCCAGCCTGACCGCCTGCCCGCAACGCACGGCTCGGGGTGACGACGATGACGACCCTTCTGATGCGACAGGCGAAGCTCCCGGTGGGTTCTCCTGCGTAGAAGACGTCGTGTCCCTCGTTCCGCAACCACTCTGCCCATACGCGATGCAAGCGCGGACATCGTCCTTCTCGAGCTGCGGGTAGTCGTCCAGGATTTCCTCGGCGCTCGCTCCCTGCGCCAGCAGGCTCAGGATCGTCTCCACCGAGAAGCGCATGCTCCGGATGATGGCTTTCCTCCGAAGACGTCCGCTCGTACGGTGATCCGCTTCAGCAGTTCTGAATTGTCCATTTCTTCGGCTCTGTCAGCGGTGCCGGCGCAGACCTCCCCGCACACGCAGGATGCGCGACGGGGAGCCTTCTCGCGGGGGGCGGCTACACGGCGAGGCGCTTCAGCGTGCCCGTGCTGTCGCCGAAGCTCTCGACCGGCGTCCCCAGCATCTCGAGGACGGTCATGTGCAGGTTCGCCAGCGGGGTGCCTTCCGGATACCGCACGTAGCGGCCGCCGGTGATGCCGGTCGCCCTGCCGCCGATCAGCGCAATCGGCAGGTCCTCGTGGAAGTGGGTGTTGCTGTCGCTGATTCCCGTCCCGTAGAGGAACAGCGTCGAGTCGAGCAGCGTCCCGTCGCCTTCCGGCGTTTCCGCCAGGCGCTTGACGAGATGGGCGAACTGCCGGAAGTGGTACTCGTTGACCAGGTGCAGCCGCTGCAGGTTGATCGGGCGGTCCTGGTGGTGCGACAGCGGGTGGTGCGCATCCGACACGCCGATCTCGGGATAGGCCCGCGCGCTCACCTCGCGGGCCAGCATGAACGTGCTGATCCGCGTCAGGTCGGTCTGATAGGCCAGCGCCAGCAGGTCCATGAGCAGCTTCGCGTGCTCCGCGTAGTCGCTCGGCGTGCCGATCGGCCGGTCGACCACCGGCAGATCGGTCTCGCTCTGGCGCTCCGCCAACTGGATCCGCCGTTCGGCGTCGCGCACCGCCGACAGGTACTCGTCCAGCTTGACCTGATCGCCCGGCCCGAGCGACCGGCCGAGGTGCTCGAGCTCGCTGTTGACGGCGTCGAGCAGGCTGCGGTCCCGGCGCATGCGCGCCAGGCGCGCCTCGGGATCGGTCGTCCCGCTGGAGCCGAACAGCCGTTCGAACACGGCGCGGGGATTGTTCTCGATGGGAAGCGGCGTGGTCGGGGTCCGCCAGGCGACGGTGTTCGTGTACGCGCAACTCGCGCCGCCGTCGCACGAGCCGAGCATCGCGTTCGACTCGATCCCCAGCTCCAGCGACGTGAGCTGGGTCTGCCTGCCCAGCTCGCGCGCCGCCATCTGGTCCACAGACACCGCGGCGTACACGTCCGCGCCGGCGGTGAGCTTGTACGGCACGCAGGTCAGGAACGTCCCGGCCGAGCGCGAGTGGTCACCGCCGCCCTTGACCTTGTTGGCGGCCTCGTCGTCGAGGCCGCCGCACAGGAGGACGTGCTCCTTGAGGTCGTTCAGCGAGCGCAGCGTCGGCGGCAGCGCGTCGAGCGGCCCTTCCCGCTCCGGCGTCCAGAACGGCATCGACATGCCGTTGGGCACGTAGAACACGCCGAACCGCCTGACCGGCGCGGCGGCGGTCCTGCTCAGCGCCGTCAGGGCGGGGACCATGCTGTCGAGAAACGGCAGCGCGAGCGTGGTTCCGAGGCCCCGCAACACGGTTCGACGCGGCAAGTGCTTCTTGGTGATATACATGCGCACCCTCTCCGGGCAATCCGGACCAACGAGTCCCGCCTAGCGATTATCTCCCCGACGTGGCGCGTCCGCAACCGCGGCGACCAGGTTGCCCGCAACCGGGGCCTGCCGCATCCGGAACGGCGTGCTGCCGACGATGCCCTCGATCAGCGAGGACCAGCGGTAGTCGTTCGCCGCGAGGGCGCGGACCAATTGCCGCACCGTCGGGGCGTCGCGGTAGTCGAGGCCGCGGCCGAGCGCGTAGGTCAGCAGCTTCTCGGTCACCGTGTTCACGAACGTCGTGCCCTGCCCGAGCAGCGTCTCGCGGAACGCGCGCGGACTGTCAACCGTCCGTCCCTGCCAGTCGATCGTCGCGTTGATCGGCGCGCCGCCGTCCGTCTCGCGCCACTGGCCGATCGCGTCGAAGTGCTCGAGCGCGAACCCGAGCGGGTCGATCATCGCATGGCAGCTCGCGCACACCGGGTTGCTGCGGTGCTGCTCCATCTTCTCGCGCAGCGACGTCGGCTCCCCGGCCGGATCGTTCTCCTCGAGCGGCGGCACGTTCGGCGGCGGCGCGGGCGGCGGGGCGCCGAGGATGTTCTCCAGCATCCACTTCCCGCGCAGCACCACCGAGGTGCGGTTGGCGTAGGAGGTGATCGTCAGGATGCTCGCATGCCCCAGCAGGCCGTGGCGGCGGTCGTCGTCGAGCTCGACGCGGCGGAAGCGGCTGCCGTAGATGTCGTCCACGCCGTAGTGCCGCGCCAGCAGCTCGTTCAGGTAGGTGTAGCTCGCGCGGAGCAGCTCCGGGAGCGGCCGGTCCTCGCGCACCTGGCTCCGGAAGAACAGCTCGGTCTCCGTCACCATGGCCTTGCGGAGCGTGTCGTTGAACTGCGCGAACAGGCCGCCGTCCGGCGACTGCTCGTTGATGTTGCGCACCTGCAGCCACTGGCCGACGAAGTCGTCCATGAAGCGGACGGCCTTCGGATCGGCCAGCATCCGCCGGACCTGCCCGTCGAGGACGCCCGGCTCGCTCAGCCGGCCCGCCGCGGCGACGTCGAGCAGCTCGTCGTCGGGGATGCTGCGCCACAGGAAGAACGAGAGGCGCGAGGCGAGCTCCAGATCCGACAGGCGGTACGGCTCGCCCCCGGCGACGCCGGCCGGCTGGCGCTCCGCCCGCAGCAGGAACTCCGGCATCGACAGGATGGCCTCGAGCCCGCGCTCGATCCCCGTCTCGAAGTCGCCCTCGCGGCGGCCCTCCCGGTAGAACGGCAGCAGCACCCCGAGGTCTCGCTCCGTCACGGGCCGGCGGTACGCCCTTCGCGCCAGCGTGGCCAGGATCTCGCGCGCGCACGCTTCCTCGTCCGCGGCGGCCGCGCCGGCCGGGCGGCAGACGAAGATTCGCGCCCGGCTCGGCGTCGCGTCGGGCACGGTGCCGCCGTAGGGGCCGGCGATGAAGACGCGGTCGATCCCCGGCCGGCCGTTGACGCCGTCGACCGGCGTCGGATTCGAGTCGGTGAAGGCGACGCTCACCAGCCGCTGGCCGGCCTCGACCGGGATGCGAACCTCCATCTCGTGGTCGGCCGTCATCCGGTACTGGTTGGTCCGGATCGCCTCGACATTGTCGTCCGCGATGGTGAGGCCGGGTATCTGGCCGCGGAACCTGCCCCCGATGTTCCAGCGCTTGACGAGGGCGTGATCGAGGCGGAGCTCGATGTCGTGACCGTCCTCCGCGATGCCCTGGATGGTGCCGCTCCGGCCGCCCGCGGCGCGCTTCATGCGGATCCTGAAGAGGTACTCGCCGTCGAGCGGGAAGACGTGGCGCGCCGCCAGCCCGCCGTGCGTACCGAACGGCATGTCCTCGTGCATCCGCGCGTCCTGCACCTCGAAGCCGAGCGAGTAGAGCCGGCCGTCCGGGCGGTTGTCCGGGCTGCCCACCGCGAGGCGGCTGATCGTCGTCGCGGCGGTGATGTAGCGCGCCATCAGCGACGGGGTCATGGCGAGGACGTCGGCGTTGTTGTCGAAGCCGAACCCGGCCATGTCGCTGGGCAGCAGCTCCGCGCCGTCCACGCGCAGATCGAGCAGGTCCTCGATGGCGTTGACGTACTCCACGCGGTTCAACCGCCGCGAGGCGACCCGGCCCGGCGCGAGTTGCCCGGCGGCCGCGCGATCGAGCGCGGCCTCGAGCGCCGCGACGAACGTCTCGACGGCGTCGCGCCCGGGCCGCGGGCGCCCCTCGGGCGGCATCTGGCCCGCCCGGAGCTTGCGCACGACCTTCTCGAGCGCCTCGGCGTGCTCGCCGACCCGCGCGAGGTCGACGCGATCGAGCATCAGGTTCGCGGTCTGCAGCCGCTCGTTGTGGCAGGTGACGCAGTAGCGGTCGAGGAGCTCGCGCGACGGCCCCTGGGCCGCCGCCTGCGGGACGGTCACGGCGGCCAGCCCGAGCGCGCAGCCGATGATGCCGGCGGTCTTCTGCAGCATGGTCTCGGTGCCCTCAGCGGTCTTCCGGGCCGCCGACCGTCTCGACGAGCGCCTCGCGGTCCGCGCGCTCGTGGATCGTGCCCGGGATGCCCAGGCGCGGGTTGGCGCCGAGCTGCGCGAGGAACGCCGCCGTCTCGGGGAACGCCTGGTACTGGAACGACTGCTTGGCGCCCTCGGCCATGCGGTACGCGGTGCGGCCCCGGTAGTCGCGCGCGTCGATGTCCGCGCCCTGCTCGACCAGATACTGGATCACCTCGTTGAGGCCGCGGAAGGTGGCGCCGTGCAGCGCCGTGAAGTCACCGTGGTTCGCGGCGTTGACGTCGGCGCCCGCCTCGACCAGCACCCGCACCGCTTCCTCGGCGGGGGGCGACGGCACGCCGCGCGGCGTGAGCGGCTGATGCGACCGCACGCCGAGCCCGGCCGCCATCATCAGCGGCGTCGTGCCGTCGTCCGTCGCGAGGTCGGGATCGGCGCCGGCCGCGAGCAGGGCCCGGACGATGGCCGGGCTGCTGTCGTAGCGGTAGCGC
This sequence comes from uncultured Vicinamibacteraceae bacterium, assembly GCA_964348425.1. Classification (GTDB taxonomy): domain Bacteria; phylum Acidobacteriota; class Vicinamibacteria; order Vicinamibacterales; family UBA8438; genus JAAXGX01. The sequence goes on from CAYGCV010000099.1 coordinate 5,524, forward strand.
GACGTCGGGCCCTGCGCTCCCTGCAGGCCGCCCCCGTTGGACGACTTGGCGGCGACCCACAGCGGCGTCGCGCCGCGGACGTCCCCGGTGCCGACGGAGTTCTGCTCGAACACCCCGTAGCGCGTCGTGCCGATGTAGCTCAGCACGACCGCCGACTTGTCGACCCGCGCGTTCGGCTCGGCGCCGCGGATGAGGAGCGCCTCGACCAGCGGCAGCCGCCGCTCGGGAGTCAGCCCCGCGAGCCCGCGCCCGCCGGCGTCCACGGCCCGGCGCCCGCCGTGCTCCCGATACCAGTCCACCAGCCAGGTGCCGACGTCGCCGGCCGCGGCGTGGAGCGCCGGCACGCCGTCGATCGTGCCGCCCGGATCGGCCCCCTGCTCGAGCAGGAACAGGGCGCACGCGTCGTGACCGCTGATGATGGCCAGCGGCAGCGCGTGGGTGCCGTCGGACCCCGGCTGATTGACGTCGGCGCCTGCCGCGATCAGGAGCCGCGCCAGCTCGACGTCCCCATTGCGCGCGGCCAGCAGCAGCGGCGTGAACCCCTTCCTCGACGACACGCTGACGTCGGCCGCGCTCTCGAGCAGGATGTGCGCGACGGCGGGGTGCGGCGCCTCCACCGCCCACATGAGGGCGGTCACGCCCGAGCCGTGCGTCACCGCGTTGACGTCCGCCCCGTGCGCCAGCAGCGCCCGCACCACGTCGCGGCTGCCGGTCCCGGCCGCCAGCATGAGCGCGGTGAGACCGCTGTCCTGCGCGGCGTTGGGGTCCGCGCCCGCTTCGAGCAGGGCCCGCGCGACGTCGATGCCGGCGTTCTCGCTCGCCCGCATCAGCGGCGTCACGCCGTGGTCGTCCGCCGCGTCCGGGTGCGCGCCGGCGCGCAGCAGGACCTGCACGATCTCGACCTCGTCCCAGTGCGCTGCCCAGAGGAGCGCCGTCACGCCATCGGCGCGGGGCGCGTTGACGTCGGCGCCCGCGTCAAGCAGCGCCCGCACCCGCTGCCAGTCCTGGCGCGCCGCGGCGTCGACGAGGCGCTGGTCGGCGGCGGCCTGCGCAACGGCGGCGGCCTGGAGGAGAACGAGGACGAGGACGACAGCGCTGCCGACGAAGGCGCGAAAGATGCGCATGGCGAGGTCACCTCCGGCTACGTAGATCGCATCTTAAGACCGACGGAGAGTCGGTCCAAGCAAAATGCACGCCGGCGCGCGAGCACCGCGCGGGGCACCGCCCGTCAGCGGTCCGGATTGACTGCCTCGACCGCGCCGTCGACCGCGCGCACCGTCCCGGTCCGCAGCCACTCCTCGGTCCTGGTCCTCAACGCCGCGATCTCGGGAATGCGGTTCTCCGCCGCCTCGAGCGCCGCGCGCATCGCGTAGTCCTCGTCGGCCCGCGCCGCGCTGAGGATGAACGGCATGCCGTAGTTGCCCTCGTGGCATCCCGACTGCAGCATCAGGAAGTCGTTGTCCAGGATCATCGGCCGGAGCACCGTGTACGGCTCCACGTACACGCTCGGATCGTCGATCGTCAGCCCGTACGCGAGCTGGTCGGGACGCACGCGCTCGTACGTCTCGACGCGCCGCAGCGTCTCGCCGGATCCGAGGTAGAACGCGAGCGGCCGGCGCGACGGGAGCACGGGGCCGCCGTCCTGCTTGTCGTTGAAGTTCATGGTTTCGATGACCAGCCTGTCGCCTTCCCAGCGCCCGCGCGCGCGGCCGAACCAGCCGCGGATATTCGGAGAGGCCTGCTCGCGCCCGTCGAGCGCCACGAGCTGGGGATACTGGAAGCCGTCGGGCAGAATCGCGACCCAGCCGGGGGCCTGCACGATGCGGACGGTCCCCTGCAGCCCGGTGGCCGCCTGCGGCCGCATGCAGCGCTCGTTCAGGTTCCGGTCCTCCCAGGTATCCGCCTCGCCGCGGTGCCGCCGGGCCTCCTCGCGGGCCTCGAGCCGATCGAGCAGCTCCGGCGTGTACGGCGGGATCTGTCCGTGCGACGGCTCCACGATGAGCGACGTGCGCGTCCACCGTAGCGGCCCCGGCCGTTGCGGCTGCTCCATCCACACGTTGTTGTATTCCTGGCCGTAGATGCCGGCCTCGATCGTGTCCTCCGTCCGCTCGACGTCCGCCGCGCTCCGCGGTCCGGCGTCGTCGTCCGCGGCCACCGCCGCCTCGTAGCGGGCCAGCGCCTCCTGCTCCAGCTCGGCCACTTCCTCGTCGGTCAGGAACTCGCGGTCCTCGAAGCGGGCCGGGCGCTGCAGCGGCGTGCCCGTGTTCTCGTTGGTCCAGATGCCCTGCAGGTCGGGGTCGCCCCAGGGCGTGCGCGGCACGGTCCAGTCCTCGGACTGGGCCGACAGGGTCATGGCCCCCACAACGGCCGCCACGATCGGCAAGATCACCGCAACGAGCCACCGATATCGCATTGGGTTTCTCCTATGCTTGAATCTTCAATTCACTCGCTGCCCGGCTTCGTCAGGTGTCCCCAGAGGGTCTCCTCGACGAACTCCACGCAGTTGAACTCCAGGATCTCGGCGTCCGGCTCCAGCCGGCGATAGAGCGGGAGGCTGATCGTCCAGGGTTCCGTGAACACGTTCTCGTCCTCGATGGTCGCTTCGTACTGCAGCGCATCCCGACTGATCGGCGTGATCCGCTCCACGACCCGCAGCGCCGCGCTGTGGAAGTTGCCCGCCCGGTCGAACCAGGTCTGGTCGTTGAACGTGTCGGACTCGATGACCAGCGTGTCGTCCTCCCAGCGGCCCAGCGAATGCCCCATGAACGTGTCGATCGGCGGCGGCTCGACGTCGGTCATGTGGATCGAGCGCGTCGCGCCGACGTACTCGGAGGCAATCAGGATGAACTCGGGGCTCTGGACGATCTGGAACGGGAACGGCATGTACATGACGCGCGGGACGCCCGGCAGGTAGCACTTGACCTCGGGATCGGCAGTGAGCCACTGCTCGGCGTTCTCCTGCTTCTGCTCGGCCGCCCAGGGCTGGTAGGGAATCTCGCCGCCCTGCACCACCGACTTGCCCGCCGGCACCGCCCCGACCGCGCCGAGCGGCACCATGGCCCCGGCGCGCGCGGAATGGGCCTCGAGGTCCCAGTGGGCCGTGCCGATGGCCTGCCAGATGCCGTTCAGATCCGGCTGACCGTCACCGGTGCGTGCCAGTTGCGTCTGCCCTTCGGCAGCGACGGGCGTCAGCACCCACACCAGCAGCCCGGCGAGAACGCCCCCGGCGAGCAGCAGCACCACGCGTCCGATCAGTCTTCCCATCGGTCAATCTCTCCTTCGCGCGCCCGGTTGCCGTTCAGGCGACCCGAGCGCCGGCCGCGGCCCATGCGGCGCCGGGCATTCAACGCGGCCGGCGGCCCACGAACATCTCGTGCCGGCCCGGCGCCACGTCCGAGAGAACCAGCGGCACGCTGCGCGCCGCGAACCCGACGCCCGCCAGCAGCTCCAGCCACCGGTCGCGCGGGAACAGCCCCTCCACGTGGCGGTCCCCGACCGCCTGCACGGACCCGTCGCGCTCGCGGAGCAGGAAGGCGTAGTCGGCCAAGTACTCCGTGTCGTGCGGGTCCGGGTCCCAGACCCACTCGAGATAGCGCAGCCCGCGCGGGCACGCGCCCGCGGCGTCGGGCGCCGGGCGCTCGTCGCAACCGCCGTGCGTCGACTCCGCCCGGAAGTTCTCCCGCACGTAGTCCGGCGCGAACAGTGCGCCGCCGCCCGGCCGGCAATGCACCCAGGCCGTCTCCATGGCGCGCCGGAGGTCGGCCTCCGTCCGCATGTAGCAGACGGCGTCGTGGACGAAGACCGCGTCGAAGGTCCGCCCGAGGCGCAACGTCCGCATGTCGCCGGCCCGATGCTCGCACGCCGGGTTGAGGGCGCGGCTCACCTCCAGCATGCCGCCCGAGACGTCCGTGAGCACCAGTTGGCGAAACCGGCGCTTCATGTGCGACGCGTTGTTGCCGCCGCCGCTGCCCAGCTCGAGCAGCGACTCCAGCGGGCCGTCGCACGCCTCGACCAGCAGGTCGCCGTAGACGCCGGCTTCCTCGGCGTAGCCCGCCGGGTCGTCCAAGAGCGGCCACCAGGCGGCGAAGTCGCGGTAGAACCGCGGCGCGGCGCTCTCGCCGGCGCCGCCGGCCGGACCCGCCAGCATGCGCTCCTAGTCGATCGCGAAGCAGTAGTAGTAGCCGTTGCCGCCCGTGGCCTGCAGATTCGCCTGGCTGCAGCCCCGGCTGCCGTGGGCCGAGTTCCACGAGGACGGCACCGCGCCGCCGCCCGTGCGGTCGTGATGGCCCACCTGGGCGCTGCCGTCGCCGTTGCTCGTCCAGTCGCTGCAGGTATGGTCCTCGCCGTCGGTGAAGCGCGTCCCGTCGAGCCGCGATCCGGTGAGGATGTCGTGCTGGTTGGGACTGTCGCCCCGGCCGTTGACCACCTCGCCGTTCTCGTTGAGCTGCGTCGCCTTGGTGAGGCCGACGTTCGAGTAGTGCAGCTCCTCGACGTTCAGGGCCACCTGCACCCCTTCGGCGTTGTGCCAGGGGCCCGATCCGATGCGGTCGCGCGCGTTGACGCCGTCCGCGCTCAGATACGCGCGCCAGGTCTTGCCGCTGCTGCCGGCCGCTCCGGCCAACATCGCGCAATGCGCGTCGGCGCCCTCGAGGCCGCCGAGATTGGCGCCGTCGCCCGGCCCCGCGCTCGTGATGAAGAAGCTCATCTCGCCGCCCTCCTCCTGGGAGAAGGCCGGCAGTGTCGCCAGCGCCGCCAGTGCGGCGGCCGCCGCGAGCAACCCGATCCTGTTGATTGTCATGGCAATGTCCTCCAGACCCCTGCCGCGCGCGCCCCAGACTCCTACCGCGATGCCGCCGCGTCCGTCTCCTGGGCGCGCGACCCGCTCAAGGCGTTCGGCAGGAAGTAGTTCCCTTCGTGACACGCGTACTCGAAGAGCGATCCGTCCAGCGCCGTCATCGGCATCGACGCGGTCCAGGCGCTGGTCCACACCGTGGGATCGGTGACCGTGACCTGGTAGTCGATGCGGTCGTCGGCGACGCGCGTGAAGCGCTCGACGACGTGGAGATGCTCGTCGCCGCCGGAGACCGTGCCGGTCCGCTGCAGAATCTTGTCGGTGAAGTTCGTGGTCTCGACGACCAGGGTGTTGCCGTCCCAGCGTGCCCGCGAGTCGCCCAGCCACTGGCGCACGGCCGGGGAGAGGTGCTCACGCCCGTCCAGCGGGATGATGCGCGCGTCGTGGATCATCTCCACGACGATCGCGACGTGGTCCGGCGTCTGCAGGATCTGGTAGTTGTGGTTGTAAAAGCCGGGCGTCATGGCGCCGGGCATGCCGCGCGTGATGCACCGGTCGTAGGCGTTGAAGTCCATGTACGAATCGAAGCTCCCGCCGCCGATGGAGCTGAACGAGCTCGTCCGGCCGCGCTGCAACTCCTGCTCCGGCCCGGTCGTCACCGGCAGCCGGCCATCGGCCGGCTCCACGATCAGCGACGTCTGCCGCGACAGCTCGCCCTGCTCCAGCCAGTAGTCGTTGTAGAAGCCCACGGGGTCGCCGCTCGGGCGGTCGTCGCTCAGCCCCGACTCGGGGTTGCGCAGCGCCCATTCCTCGTCGGTGAGCTCCGTCTTGCCGGCCAGATCCGCGGGGCGCTCCAGCGGCGTGGTGGTCGTGTTCGTCCAGGCGCCCTGCAGGTCCGGATCGCCCCAGGCCGTCAGGGGCGGCGTCCACGATCCGGCAGCGGCTTCCTGCTGCGCAGCCGCCGGCGCCGGCGCGAGCAGCAGCGGGATGGCCAGCACCAGCAGCGTTCCGAGAAGACGATGACTCATCACGACCTCCTTGACGTAACCCTTGACCGAAGCGCCCGAGCGCCGCGGTCGGGCCGCGCGGGGCGCACCGGCAACTCTAGCAGATCGATCCCGACCTTCACCCGTCGCGTTCGAGGTGGCCCGCCAGCCGCGATCAGAATGCGTCGAGCTGCAGCTCCGCGCGCGTGCGCATGACCATGCGGCCGATGCGGTTCGCGTTGAAGTACGCGCCGATGATCTCGACCCGCCCGGCGCGTTCGACGACGGCCAGGTTGCGCAGGCCGGTGCCGCGCGAGGGCCACGCGTAGAGGCTCCACTCGCCGCTCTCGGGGTCCAGCTTCGCGACCTCGTCGCCGCCCTGCAGGCTGACCCAGACGCCGTGGTCGCCGTCGACGCCGGCCATGTACGGATTCATCCCCACCCGCGGCAGCGGGTAGTAGGTGGTCTCCAGCGAGTCGATGTCGATCCGCAGCAGGTTGTTGCCCGCGTAGTTGGGCACCCAGACGTCGCCGGTCAGCAGGTCGGCCGCCGGGCGGCGCGGCGCCTGCAGCCCCCGCCCCCGGCCGGCGTAGATCGCGAGGTCCTCCGGCGAGAAGTCGCCGTCCTGCACGTACGCCGGCAGCTTCGCCGGGAGCCGGATCTCGGACGACGCCCCGGTCGCCGGATCGGCGCGGCCGATCACGTCGATGCCGATCTGCGTCCACCAGCCGTTGCCGTCGCGGTCGCCGGCGGCGCCGTACGTGCGGCCGGGCTGCGTCGGCGACGTGAACGCGGTGAACGCGTCCGCCGCCGGGTCGTAGCGGATGGCGCCGGTGGCGGTGTCGCCCCAGATGTTGCCCTGCGCGTCCTCGGCCACGTGGATGGCCATGCCCCGCATCGCTCCCGGCGGCGTGAACACCTCCAGCGTCCCGGTCCCCGGATCGATGCGGCCCAGCCGCTCGTTGCCCGGCTGCCCGGGCGCGCGCAGGTTGACGTTGAACCAGACCGCGCCGTCGCGCGCGGTGATGATGCCGTGGCTGGTGGACGCCCGGCCGTCGGCGCGCGGATACGAGAAGTCGGTCACGCGGCCGGTGGCGGTATCGACCTTGCCCACCGTCCGCGTCGCGGCCACCGGCTCGTTGTAGGTGAACCAGACGTCGCCATCGCGATCGACCGTGGCGTCGTGCAGGCCGAAGCCGCCGCCCGAGGCGCTCGGACCGCCGAGCGACCAGTCGCTCCCGGCGTTGAGCACATAGCCGCCCGCCTCCGTCGGCAGGTCGTACTCGTAGACCACCGGCAGCGTGCTGTCGCCGTGCGGGCGCGGCGGCGCCTCGAAGCGCATCGGCGACGGGCCGGGACCGCGCATCTCGGCGAGGTACGCGGCAAGATCGGCGCGGAAGTGCTCGATGACCGGCGAGGGCTGTGCGCGGAACGCGTTCATGGCGCCGAGGCGGCCCATCGCCGCGACGATGTCATCCCAGCCCCGCTCGTCGAAGCGGTTGTGCAGCACGACGTTCGCCGCGTGGCACTCCGTGCACACGCCGACGAAGACGGCCTTCATGCGTCGGCGGGCCGGCGTGTCCTCGGGCAGCGCGGCCACCATCTGGTCCCCCGTGAGCTGGGCGAGGAAGTCGGCGGCTTCTTCCAGCACGAAGTCCTGCCGCCGCTGCGCGCCGTGGAGCTCGACCGGACGGCGCACGCCCTGCCAGCCGGCCGCCTGCGCCCACACCTCGTACCGGCCGCTCTCCAGTGGGGGAAAGCGGTACGCGCCCCGCTCGTCCGTGAACACGGACGTCGTGATCGGCCGCTCCGGCCGGCGCGCCGAGACCGTGACCCCTTCCAGGGGCTCGCCGGACGCCGCGGTCACGGTTCCCACGAGCCGCTAGGAGTCTGCGCCGTAGAAAATCGGTGCGACAATCATAGGCGAGAACT
>CAYGCV010000100.1:0-13219 GCA_964348425.1 uncultured Vicinamibacteraceae bacterium
ACCCAAACCTTCTCCGCGTGCTTCATCTCGCCGAGCGACTCCTCGCGGTGCTTCGCCGCCAGGTTGTGGAAACCCCAGTCGGCGCACATCTTCGACTGGCAGAAGTACTGGTTGATTGCCGTCAGCTCGACGGTGAGCGCGCCGTTCAGTCCGTCGATGATCTCCGCTTGGCCTTTCACGAGCCCCTCCTTCGTTCGCCGCAGAATGCTGCGTTCTCTCGAAGCTAGCACGCGGTCGGGGTCCGGAGGTGAGACTGAGACTCGGTCGCAGCCGAAAGTCTCGGCCGTGGCAGGCAGCGTGCCGGCGCCTGGATCCGACGCCCTGGATGCGGGAGGCTCAGAAGCCGATGACCAGCGCCGTCCGGACGATCGTGTCGAGCCGGTCCTTGCGCACCTCACCCGATCCGACCCGTATCGCCGCCCCGCCCTCGGCCAGCGTCTCGAACAGCTCGTCCCCGGTGCCCGCGACGCCGTCCGGGTCGACCACCCGGGCGCGCACGATGACGGCGACGTGCTCGAGGGCCGGATTGCTCTCGTACAGCAGTTGCAGGCTGACCCTGAGCGCCAGGTGGCTGCTCATGCCGACGCTCAGCGCGGCCACCGTGTTGAGCGAGTGGTCGGCGGCGTCGGTCAGGTTGACGTTCGCGGTGAGCTCGTTCTCGACGACCGTGGATCCGAGCAGCCGGTGGCGGTACTCCCAGCCCAGCCTTGCGCTGCCGAAGCGGGCGTCCTTGCCGGGGTCGGGGGCGGCCTCGCGACGGTCCGTGTAGCCGACGGCGTAGGTGGTGGCGAAGCGCAACGCCTCGTCGTCGCGCCACACGTTGCCCACGCCCCCGAACGCGCTGTAGCGGCCGAGGATGCCGGCATCCGTGTTGCGATCCCAGCTCCCGCCGGCGTTCCAGAAGAGACGCCCGCTGATCTCCGTGTCGTAGCGCCCCGAGATCAGATAGTTCTCGACGTCCGGCCCGCGAGGCGGGTTGACCAGGCGTGTGCCCGTGGCGCCCGGGGATCCGCCGACCGGGAACCTGACGCCCGGCTCGACGAGCAGGAAGCGGTCGCCCACCGTGCCGGACCGGATGCCGTTCAGCCGGAGTTGGAACCGGGAGGACTCGCCGGCGTGGCGCAGCGTGTTGCCGACACCGAACGTGCGGGCGGACGAGTTGCCCGCGGTGAGGGCCAGGCTGAGCTCGGTCTCGTTTTCCCAGCCGCGAGCCGGCTCCGCCGCCTCCTGCGCGCGGCCGGGCGCGGCGTGCCAGCCGCCCAGCAGGCCGAGCACGGCGACGAGCCCGACAGGTCGGATCAGGATCCTGCCCCGAGGCCTGCAGGACAGGCGACGCCGGTGCCGCCGAGCCCGCAGTAGCCGCCCGGGTTCCTGGCCAGGTACTGCTGGTGGTAGTCCTCGGCGTAGTAGAACTCGCCGGCCGGCAGGATCTCGGTCGTGATCCGCTCGAAGCCGGCCGCCGCGAGCAGGCGCCCGTACGCGTCGCGCGCGGCCTCGGCCGCCTGCCGCTGCGCATCGCTCGCGCAGTAGACGGCCGAGCGGTACTGCGTCCCCACGTCGTTCCCCTGGCGCATGCCCTGGGTCGGATCGTGGCCCTCCCAGAACACCCGCAGCAGCGCCGCGTAGCCGACGCGGGCCGGGTCGAAGACGGCCAGCACGACCTCCGTGTGACCCGTCTGCCCGCTGCAGACCTCCTGGTAGGTGGGGTTCGGCGTCGTCCCGCCGGCGTAGCCCGCGGCCGTCGTGTAGACGCCGGGCACCTCCCACAGCTTGCGCTCCGCGCCCCAGAAGCAGCCCATCCCGAACACGGCGCGCTCGAGGCCGTCCGGAAACGGCGGCTCGAGCGGCGCGCCGGTCACGAAGTGCGTGGCGGCCACCGGCATGCGCTCCGCCCGGCCGGCCAGGGCCTCGCCCGGCTTCGGCAGCGCCAGCTTGCGGGGATCGATCAGGGTATGCCACATGGTCGCGGGAGATTGATGATAACCTGTACCTGCTCAGGATAGCAGCGAAGCTGGGAGGCAGTCGTGGGCCGACGATTCACCGCGAACATCCCGTCACAGCGGATCACCCCGCCCGAAGTCTTCTTCAATCGGCGGAAGTTCCTGTCGGCCCTGGGGCTGGGCGTGCTGGCGACGCCGTTCGCCGGGTGCGCCGCGGGGGCTTCCCAGGCCCGCGCCCAGTCGTCGCTGCTCGAGGTGCCGCTCAGCCGGCCGGACGTGTTCCCGACGCAGCGCAACGCGGCGTTCGACTCGCCGCCGGGGGCCATCGGCCGGCAGACGCTGACCCCGCGCGACGTGGCCGCCTCGCACAACAACTTCTACGAGTTCCTGTCCGGCCGCGGCGGGCCGGTCTGGCAGTTCTGCGGCGACTTCGAGGTCGAGCCGTGGCAGATCGAGATCACCGGCGAGTGCAACAACCCGCTGACGCTCGACCTGGACGATCTGTTCGCCTTCGACCACGAGGAGCGGGTCTATCACTTCCGCTGCGTGGAGCGCTGGGCAATGAACGTGCCGTGGTCCGGCTTCCCGCTGAGCCGGCTGATCGAGAGGGCCGACCCGACGAGCAACGCCCGCTACGTCCGTTTCGAGACCGCGGTCAACGAGGAGCAGATGCCGGGTGTGACCGGCTCGCCGTGGTACCCGTGGCCGTACCACGAGGGCCTGCGCCTCGACGAGGCGATGAACGACCTGACCCTGGTGGTCACGGGCGTGTACGGCGAGCCGCTGCTCCGGCAGCACGGCGCGCCCGTGCGCATCATCGTGCCCTGGAAGTACGGCTACAAGAGCCCGAAGTCCATCGTGAAGATCGAGTTCGTGCGCGACGAGCCCTCCATCTTCTGGCAGGTCCAGCCGCACGAGTACGGCTTCCTCTCCAACGCCAACCCGAACATTCCGCACCCCCGCTGGCCGCAGAACATCTCCTACTGGCTCGACACCGAGGAGACGTTCGCCGCCCCGATCTACAACGGGTACGACGAATACGTCGGGGATCTCTACCCGGACGAGCCGCGCACGCCGCAGCGGCCCCTGCGCCCGGGTCAGACGGCACGCTGACGGCGCCGCGCCGGCTCCCGGCCCGGCCGCGCGTCGCGTATAGTTGAAGTAGATGATGGCGCCTGCGGCCGGGGCCGTGTCGGTGAGCCCCGACGACGAGCACAACCGGCGACTCGTCTCCAACGTCCATCCGCCCGGGTGGCGGAACCCGCAGCCGGCGGAACGCTACAACCTGGTGGTGATCGGCGCGGGCACCGCCGGCCTGGTCACCGCGGCCGTGGCCGCCGGGCTCGGCGCCCGCGTGGCCCTGGTCGAGCGCCACCTGATGGGCGGCGACTGCCTCAACGTCGGCTGCGTGCCGTCGAAGAGCCTCGTGCGCGCCGCCCGCGCCTGGGCAGCCATCCCGCGCGGCGCCGAGTTCGGGCTGAACGGTCCCGACTCGCTGCAGCGCGACTTCGGGGCGGTCATGGCGCGCATGCGGCGGCTGCGCGCCGGACTGAGCAGCGTCGATTCGGCGCAGCGCTTCGCCGGCCTCGGCGTGGACGTCTTCATCGCCGCGGCCCGCTTCACGGGCCGGGACACGGTCGAGGCCGACGGCGTCCCCCTGCGTTTCAGCCGCGCCGCGATCTGCACGGGCGCGCGGGCGGCCGCGCTCCCCATTCCGGGCCTCGCCGAGGCGGGCTCGCTGACCAACGAGACCCTCTTCTCGCTGACCGAGCTGCCCCCGCGGCTGGCGGTCATCGGCGCCGGGCCCATCGGCTGCGAGATGGCCCAGTCGTTCGCACGCTTCGGCAGCGAGGTCACGCTGCTGGAACAGATCGGCCACATCCTGCCGCGGGAGGACCCCGACGCGGCCGCGATCGTGCAGCGGCGCCTGGCGGCCGACGGCGTGCGGCTCGCGCTCGACGCCGGCATCACGGAAGTCGTGCGGCGCGAGCGGGACAAGCTGATCCGCTACACCGCCGGCGGCGCCGGCCACGAGCTGGCGGTCGACGACATCCTCGTCGGCGTCGGCCGGGCGCCCAACGTCGAGGGCCTCGGGCTCGAGGCGGCCGGCGTGGCGTACGACAGGACGGGGGTGCGGGTCGACGGCCACCTCCGGACGAGCAACCCCCGGGTCTACGCCGCCGGCGACATCTGCTTCCCGTTCAAGTTCACGCACACCGCCGACGCGATGGCGCAGATCCTGATCCAGAACGCCCTGTTCCCGCACCCCCTCGGTCTCGGCCGCGCGTCGACCGACTCGCTCGTCATCCCCTGGTGCACCTACACGGAGCCGGAGATCGCCCACGTCGGCCTGTACGAAGCCGACGCCAGGGCGCAGGGCATCGCGGTGGAGACCTTCACCCAGACGCTCGACGAGGTCGACCGGGCGGTCCTGGAGGGCGAGGACGACGGCTTCGTGCGGGTCCATCTCAAGCAGGGCAGCGACCGCATCCTGGGCGCGACGATCGTCGCGGGCCACGCCGGCGAGATGATCAGCGAGCTCACGCTGGCGATGAAGACCGGCGCCGGTCTGGGCGCCATCGCGGGCACAATCCATCCCTACCCGACGCAGGCGGACGCGCTGCGCAAGGTGGCCAACCAGGTGCGCCGGGCGCGGTTCTCCTCCCGCCAGAAGTCGCTGCTGGGCCGCTGGTTCGCCTGGACGCGCTGAGGGCTTCAATCAAACGTGCGCCCCGCATCCCGCCGTCCCGGTCACAGGCCCAGCAGGCCGGGGAGCGCCGCCACCGAGTCGATCACCGCCGTGGGGCGCACGCCCGCCGCGTCGATGTCGCCCGGCCGGAACTTGCCGGTGCGGACGAGGACGCCGCGGGCGCCGGCGGCGAGCGCGCCGCCCACGTCGGAGACGACGTCGTCGCCGACCAGGGCCACGTCGGCGAGCGGCAGGCCCAGGCCGGCGGCGGCGGCCTGGAGGAACGCCGCGCTCGGCTTCCCGACGGTGACGGCGCTGCGACCCGACGCGTACTCGAGGGCCGCCACGAACGGTCCGGCATCGAGCACGAGTCCCTCGGCCGACCGCCAGTAGCGGTTCTTCTGCATCGCGAGCAGCGTTGCCCGGGCGCCGAGCTGGCGGAAGGCCCGGTTCAGCCGCTCGAACGTCCAGGCCGGCCCGAGGTCGCCGACCACGACCGCCTCCGGACCGACCTCGTCGATCGTGAAGCGGCCGAACTCGCCCGCCGCGGCGGCGGCAACGTGCAGCGCCACGCGGCGCACGGCGTGCGCCTCGAGCCACGCCACGGCCGCGCGGGGCGCGGTGAATACCTCGTCCGCGGCTGCCGGCAGCCCCAGGCCCCCCAGCCGCTCGACCAGGGCGGCGCGCGGCTGACGGGTCGTGTTGGTGACGTAGCGCAGCGCCAGGCCCGCGGCGCGCAGGCGGGCGACGGCCTCCGCCGCGCCCGGGATCGGGCCGTCCGGATCGTAGAGCGTGCCGTCGAGGTCGAGCAGCAGGCCCCGCACGCCGCGCAGCCGCGCGGGCGCCGGGGGCATCAGCGACGTCCCGCGAGGGCGGCTTCGTACGCCGCGCGGACGCGCGGCTCGAAGCAGACGAACCAGACCTGCTCGATCGTCGTGGACGACTCGACCGCCCGGCGGGTCTCCCCGACGGCGATGGCCGCGGCGCGCTCGGCGGGATAGCCGTAGACGCCGCAACTGATGGCCGCGAACGCCACCGTCCGCAGGCCGTGGTCGTGGGCCAGCCGCAAGGCGGAGCGATAGCAGCCGGTCAGCAGCTCGGCCTCGCCGTGCGTGCCGTCGCGCCACACCGGTCCGACCGCGTGGATCACGTACCGCGCGGGCAGCCGATGGCCCCGGGTCAGCCTGGCCTCGCCGGTCGGGCAGCCGCCGAGCGTGCGGCACTCCGCCAGCAGCCCGGGTCCGGCCGCCCGGTGTATCGCGCCGTCCACGCCGCCGCCGCCCAGCAGCGTCGTGTTCGCGGCGTTCACGATGGCGTCGACGGCGAGCGTCGTGATGTCGGCCGTGGAGATCTGCAGCCGCGCCCTGCCGGCGGCTGGTGAACCGCTCCCGGACACGGTAGGATCAGTCTCGTCATGCATATCGCGATCACCTACTGCACCCGCTGAAAGTACCTGCCGAGGGCTGCCAGTCTGGCAGCCGCGATCAAGAGCGCGGTCGACTGCGAGCCCGAGCTCGTCGAGGGCACCAACGGCGTTTTCGACGTCGTCGCGGACGGCGAATTGCTGTTCTCCAAGCACCGGGAGGGCCGCTTCCCCGAGACGGACGAGATCCTCGACGCCCTGCGCGCGCTGGCCGGCGCCGGCTCCTGACTTTCCCGGCGTCGACGCGTGCGCGCGGCCGGAACGCGCCCGGGCGCGGGTCAGGCGACCGGCGCGGCCGACCGCGAGCCGGCGCAGCGCCGGACCGTCGCGACGATGTGCGCCGCCGAGATGCCGTAGCGCTCCAGCAGCTCGTGGGGCTTGCCGCTGCGGGGCACGTCGCGCACCGCCAGACGCAACACCGCGATGTCGTGCGCCGCGACCGCCTCGCTGGCGGCGTCGCCGAGCCCGCCGGTCACGTAGTGATCCTCCACGGTGATGAGTCGCCGTCCGGTGCGCAGGCCGGCGCGGACGAGGGTCGCCGCATCGATCGGCTGCACGGAGTACGCGTCGATCACGCCGATGCTGATCCCGTCCTGCCGCAGTTGCCGATAGGCCTCCCGCGCCTCGAACACGGTCACGCCCGCGGCGACGACGGTGGCCACGTCGTCCGCGCTCTCGTGCAGGACCTTCGAGCCGCCGATGTCGAAACGCTCCGCGTTCTCGTAGATGACCTCGGTCTTCGGGCGGCTGGTGCGCAGGTACACCATGCCCTCGTGGGCGGCGGCGGCCGCCACGAGGCGCTCGCAGCTCACGGCGTCGCACGGGTACAGCACGGCGCAGCCCGGCACGCTGCGCATCATGGCGAGATCCTCGAGCGCCATCTGCGACGGGCCGTCCTCGCCGATCGACACGCCCGCGTGCGAGCCGGCGAACTTGATGTTCGCCTTCCTGCCGCCGATGCCGGCCATGCGGATGAAGTCCGACGCGCGCGTCAGGAAGCAGGCGAAGGTCGACGGGAACGGAATCGCGCCGCGGCTGGCCAGGCCGGCCGCCGCGCCCGCCATCACCTGCTCCGCGATGTGCGTCTCGTAGAACCGGTCGCCGTGCTCCCGCTCGAACTTCCCGCTGAAGGTCGAGTTGGCGACGTCGGCATCGAGCGCCACCACCCGCGGGTCGGCGGCGCCGAGCGCGGCCAGCGCCGTGCCGTAGGCCTCGCGGGTGGCCACCTGCGCGCCCAGCTCGTAGCGCGGCGCCGGCAGCGCCGGGCCCGGCGGCGGCGGCGCGGCGCGGCGCACCGGGGGCGGCGGGATGGGGGGCCTGGCCGCACCGTCCACGAGCTGTCCCTCCAGCTCGGCGAGCGCGCGGTCCAGCTCGTTGCCCGCGGGGATGGCCTTGCCGTGCCACCCGTCCTTGCCTTCGATCAGCGTCACGCCCCGGCCCTTCAGCGTGCGGGCCAGGATGACCGTGGGGCGTCCCGCCGTGCGGCGCGCCTCCGCCAGGGCGTCCAGCAGGGCGCCGTGGTCGTGGCCGTCCACCGCCAGGGCGTGCCAGCCGAAGGCGCGCCAGCGCCGCGCATACGCCTCCAGGTCGTGGCCCCACTGGGTCGGCCGGCTCTGCCCGAAGCCGTTGACGTCGGTAACGGCGCACAGGTTGTCGAGCCCGAACTTCTCCCCCGCCTGCGCCGCCTCCCACACCGATCCCTCGGCCGACTCGCCGTCGCCGATCAGGACGTAGGTGCGGTAGTCGGAACCGAGGCGGCGGGCGTTGAGGGCGATGCCGATCGCCGCGCAGATGCCCTGCCCGAGCGAGCCGGTCGCCACGTCGACGAACGGCAGCCGCGGCGTGGGATGCCCCTCGAGATCGCAGCCGAGCTTGCGGAGCGAGCGCAGCTCGTCGCGCGTCAGGAAGCCGGCCTCGGCCCAGGCGGCGTACAGCAGCGGCGCCGCATGGCCTTTCGACAGCACGAACCGGTCGTTGTCGTCGTGCTGCGGATTGCGCGGGTCGAAGCGCATCTCGGCGAAGAACAGCGTGGCGACGATATCGGCAGCCGAGCAGCAGCTCGACGGATGGCCGCTGCCGGCCTCGGACGTGGCCCGTACGGACTCGATGCGGAGCCGGGCGGCGATGGTCTGCAGCGCGGGAACGAGTGACGACCTGTCGGGGGACACGGCACCTCCGGAGCGGAGTCTAGCCGTGCGCGCCTTGCGGAGTCTACACCGTTCTCCGGCGCAGACCTCCGGCACGCGGGCGTCGGGCCGCCGGTCAGTCGCGAAGCGCCAGCGCGGCCAGCCCCCAGGGGGCCGCGTCCACGCCCCGCGGGCGCGTCTCGGGCAGCAGCGACTCGAGGGTCGCCGCGGCCCGCTCGCGGAAATCGTCCGCGCCGGTCAGGCGGCCCAGACGCGCCAGCACGCGCACCGCCGTGCAGTTGGCGGCAAACGGCCGGAGCGGCTCCCGCAGCAGGCCGACGTCGTCGTCGGCAACCACCCGGTCGACGAACCCGCCGCGGCGCGCGTCCCACAGCGCGCGCAGGCAGAACCGCATCAGCTCCTGCGCCAGGTCGAGGTACACGTCGCGCTCGGTCGCGCCGTAGAGGTCGAGCAGGGCGTCGCTCACCGCCACCTGGTCGGCGAGCAGCCCGCGCGCGATCTCGCCGTCGCCGACGGCGTGCGCGACGCCGCCGCCCCGCTCGTACGTCTCGCCGGCCACGCGCTCGAGCGAGGTGGCCGCGAACTCGACCAGCGACGAGTCGCCGAAGACCTCGGCGGCGCGCAGCAGCGCCCCGGCCATGCGGGCCGTCCCGGCGGCGTACACGGAGCGGTCGACGGGCGGACCGGCCAGCCGGCCGCGCTCGGCGGCCGGGGCCGCGTAGTAGTCCGCGTCGGCGTACTGGCTGGCGAAGAACCCCCCGGCTTCGCGGTCGGCCAGCGTCCCGACGACGTAGCGGAGCAGGTGCGCGGCCCGCTCGCGGTAGCGCGGCTCGCCGAGCGCCACGCAGCCCTCGAGCAGGAGGTCGAGCACGCCGGCATTGACGGCCAGCAGCTTCTCGACGTGCGGCGCCGTCCAGTCGCGCGCCGCGCAGTAGCGGAAGGCGCCGCCGTCCACGTCGTCGTACAGGCCGCCCCAGCCGATGGCGTCGAGCGTGCGCGACGCGACCTCGCGGAGCGGCCCGCCCGCGGCCGCGGACCGGCGCAGGGCGAACCGGACCGCCGCCGCATGCACGTGCTTCGGCGCGGCGCCGAACCCCCCGTGCTCCGGATCGAAACGTTCCAGCAGATGCTGCTCCAGCCAGCGCTCGAGGTCCCGGCCGCTGGCGGGCGGGTCAGACGAGGGCCCGGCCGGGGGCGGCGGGGGCGGCGCGTCGACCTCGTCGCGCCGGCGCGCGAACGCCTCGGCGACGCGCTCGAGCAGCGCCGTCATGCGGGCCGCGTCGACGTAGGTCTCGCCGCCCAGCAGCCCGCCCGCCGGGGTGAGGAACACCGTCGTCGGCCAGCCGCCCAGGTTGTAGCGCTCGTTGATGTCGGGGCGCCGGTCGGCGTCGACCCGCACAGGCACGAAGGCCCGCTCGACCAGGCGGCACACGGCCGGATCCCGGTAGGTGGTGCGGGACATCTCGGCGCTCCACCGGCACCAGGCGGCGCCGATGTGCAGGAGGACGGGCGCCCGCTCGGCCCGGGCGCGGGCGAACGCGGCAGCGCTCCAGGGCAGCCAGGCCACCGGGCCGGACGCGGCGGCGGCGGCGGTGCGCTCCACGACCGGCGATTATAATCACCGCGAAAGGCATGGCGCACCGCATCACCCTGATTCCAGGCGACGGCATCGGCCCGGAAGTGACCGATGCGGTCGTGCGCCTGCTGGGCCGGTGCGGGCTCGATATCGAGTGGGAGCGCGAGGTGGCCGGAGCGGCGGCGGCCGAGCTCCACGGGAAGCCCCTGCCCCAGCGCGTGCTCGACTCGATCGTCCGCAACCGGGTCGCGCTCAAGGGCCCCGTCGGCACCCCGGTGGGCTCGGGCTTCCCGAGCGTCAACGTCGAGGTGCGCCGCTCGCTCGGGCTCTACGCGAACCTGCGCCCGGTGGCGTCGCTGCCGGGGCTGACGACCCGCTTCGACCACGTCGACCTGATCGTCGTCCGCGAGAACACCGAGGACCTGTACTCCGGCCTCGAGCACGAGGTCGTGCCCGGCGTCGTCGAATCGCTGAAGATCATCACGGCCACGGCGTCGGAGCGGATCGCCCGCTTCGCCTTCGCGTACGCCCAGCGCCGCGGGCGCCGCAAGGTGACCGCCGTGCACAAGGCCAACATCATGAAGCTGGGGGACGGGCTGTTCCTCGACTCGGTCCGCAAGGTGGCGCGCGATCACCAGGCCATCGAGTACGCCGAGCGAATCGTCGACGCCGCCTGCATGCAACTGGTGATGGACCCGGGGCAGTTCGACATCCTGCTGCTGCCGAACCTGTACGGCGACATCGTGTCCGACCTGTGCGCGGGCCTGGTGGGCGGCCTCGGGCTCGTGCCGTCGGCCAACCTCGGCGACGGCCTCGCCGTGTTCGAGGCGGTGCACGGCTCCGCGCCCGACATCGCCGGGCGGGGCGTGGCGAACCCCACGGCGCTGCTGCAGTCGGCGCTGCTGATGCTGCGCTACCTGAACGAGGACGAGACGGCCGCCCGCCTCTTCACCGCGCTCGAGCGGGTGCTCGCCGACGGCCGCGTGCGGACGCCCGACCTCGGCGGCACCGCCACCACGCACGAGTTCACCGACGCCATCGCGCGGCAGATGGAGATCAGGGTGCCTCTGTGATGGCGGCCTGGATGTCGACGTCGATGCAGTCCCGCACCGTGTTGTAGGCCGGGCAGCCGGCCGGATGCCGGGCCACCGCCCGCTCGGCCGCCTCCCGCTTGTCGGGCGGCACGGCCAGCTTGTAGCGCACCCGCATGCGCGTGATGCGCAGCACCTTGTCGATCGCCTCGATGTCGCCTTCGACCGCGGCGGAAATGCGGTCGGGGGTCGCCGGTATGTCGCGCACCTCCAGTGCGCGTGCAAGGGTGCCGAGCAGTCAGGCACCCACGGCCGCGACCATGTGATCGAGCGTCGCGGGGATGTCCTCGTCGGGCTCCACCCCGTAGAACTTCTTGATGCCGCCGTGGACGCCGAAGCGGATCGGCGTGTCGAAGTTCTCGAGGAACGCCTCCCGGATCGGGCCCTTGACGCGCTCGATGCGCAGCCGACTCGTATGCACCAGATCTCCCACGCTGCCTCCCTTCGACGCGTTCGACGCCTTCGAATTGGTTGAATGCTACAATCCCGGGTCATGCCGAAGTCAAGCCACGCCGCCGTGCTCGCAACCGTCGTCACCGTCTCGCTGCTCGCCCTCGCCGGGACATCGGCGCCGGCCCGGGCGGCCGCTCCAGGCGCCCCGCAGGCCGCCGCCGCGCAGGCGGAAGAGGGTCCCGCGGGCGTCGTGAACTACACGCGCGTGGATGCGACCGTCGCCTGCGCCGGGGCGACCCCGCCCGAGGCCATGGCCGAGCTGAAGGAGCGCGGCTTCGCCGCGGTCATCAACTTCCGGACGGCCGGCGAGCAGGGCGCGAACGTCGACGCCGGGCAGGCGGCCGCCGAGGCCGCAGGCCTGAAGTACTACCACCTGCCGTTCCGGCAGGCCAGCGCCGACGTGGCCGAGCAGTTCCTGGAGACCGTGTCCGATCCGGCGAACCAGCCGGTCTTCATCCACTGCGGCTCGGCCAACCGCGTCGGGGCCATGTGGCTGATCAAGCGCGTGCGGCTGGACGGCTGGAGCCCCGACGAGGCGCTCGCCGAGGCCGAGCTGATCGGGCTGCGCAGCCCCGCGCTGAGGGAGTTCGCGCTCGACTACGTCCGGGATGGCGGCTGATCGCCCGGGCGCGCTCGGCGACATGGGGCCGGAGGAATTCCGGCGCCACGGGCACGCGCTCGTCGACTGGATCGCCGCCTACCTGAGCCAGGACGACCGCTACCCGGTCCTGTCGCGCGCCGCGCCCGGCGAGATCCGCGAGCGGCTGCCCGCCGCCCCCCCGCAGGCGGGCACGCCGTTCGACGCGATCTTCGCGGACTTCGAGCGTCAGCTCCTGCCCGGCATCACCCACTGGAACCACCCCGGCTTCTTCGCCTACTTCGCCATCTCCGGGAGCGGGCCGGGCGTGCTGGCGGAGCTGCTCGCGGCTGCCCTCAACGTGCAGGCGATGCTGTGGCGCACCTCGCCCGCCGCGACCGAGCTGGAGGAGGTCGCCCTGGGCTGGCTGCGGCAACTGCTGGGCCTGCCGGACGCGTTCGAGGGGGTGATCTACGACACGGCCTCGGTGGCGAGCCTGCACGCGCTGGCGGCGGCCCGCGAGGCGGCCGTCCCGGACGTCCGCGCCGGCGGGCTGGCCGGACGCCCCGAGCTGGCCCCGTGCCGGGTCTACCTGTCCGAGCACGCGCACTCGTCGATCGACAAGGCCGTGATGACGCTGGGCCTCGGGCAGCGCGCCCTGCGGCGGATTGCCGTCGACGACCGGTTCCGCATGCGGTCCGACGCCCTGCGCGCGGCCGTCGCCGCCGATCGCGCGGCCGGCCGGACGCCGCTGGCGGTCGTCGCCACGGTCGGCACGACGTCGATGACCGGCGTCGACCCGGTGCCCGCGATAGCCGACGTGTGCGAGGCCGAGGGCATCTGGCTGCACGTGGACGCCGCGTACGCCGGCGCCGCCGCGCTGGTCCCGGAGACCGCCTACGTCCTGGACGGCTGCGGGCGCGCGGACTCGGTGGTCGTCAACCCGCACAAGTGGCTCTTCACCCCGTTCGATCTGAGCGCGTTCTACTCGCGCCGCATGGACGCGATTCGCGCCGCGTTCGCGCTGACGCCCGACTACCTGGCGACGCCCGAGGCCGGGCGCGTGCGGAACCTGATGGACACCGGCGTGCAGCTCGGCCGGCGCTTCCGGGCGCTCAAGCTCTGGGCCGTGCTGCGCTACTTCGGGGCGGCCGGCATCCGGGCGCGACTGGCCGAGCACATGCGCCTGGCGCGGCTGTTCGCCGGGTGGGTGGACGCCAGCGACCGCTTCGAGCGCCTCGCGCCCGTGCCGCTCAGCGTGGTCTGCTACCGGGCCAGGCCGCGGGCCTGGCACGAGCCCGGGGACGACGCGGAAGGCGGCCG
>CAYGCV010000101.1:0-13128 GCA_964348425.1 uncultured Vicinamibacteraceae bacterium
CGCCGCGTCGAGCGCCTGGATGATGTCGCGCGGGTTGGGCATGAACATCACGCCGCCGCGCACGAGCGGCGTCCCCTGCTGGCGCCCCGGCGCGAGCGCGCGCGTCCAGACCAGCCGGAGCTGATCGACGTTGTCGCGGTCGATCTGATCGAGGGGGCTGTAGCCCCAGCCGTCGAGCGTCCGGCGCCACATCAGCCACTCGTCGGGACTCGGATTCTCCAGCTCCGCATCCGTGACCGGGCGGATGCGGCCCTCCTGCGCCAGGACCGGAGCCACCGTCGCGAACGCCAGCACGGCGGCGACACAGCACGCGACAGACGCCAACCGAACCTTCAACGACGACCTGCCGGATGCGAGCATGACCCCTCCTCTGCTGTCTGGAATCAGAAGAACCGCAACGAGTAGCCCACCCGGACCCCGCGGCCCATCTCGGCGGCCCCGCAATCTTGCGCGAAACATGCGCCAATCATAGCGAAACGGCGCCCGAATACCCCCGCCGGTGTAGCATGGCGCCGTGTGCGACGTTCACGCGACCGCCGAGCGGAGTCGGCGCTGCTGATTGCCCTGGGCGGTCTCCCCGGCGTGGGCAAGTCGACCCTCGCCGCGGCGCTGGCCCGGCGGATCCGGGCCGTGAATCTGCGCATCGACACAGTCGAGCAGGCGCTGCGGAACGTCGGCCTGACGGTGTCGGGACCGGAGGGATATCTCGTCGCCCGCGATCTCGCCGAGGACAACCTGCGCATCGGCCACGCGGTGATCGTCGACTCGGTCAATCCGCTCGCGATTACCCGCGACTACTGGCGCGAGACCGCGGCGCGCCAGGCGGTGGAACTCGTGGAGATCGAGGTGGTTTGCAGCGACAGACGCCTGCACCGGGAGCGGGTCGAGTCGCGCGTCGCCGACATCCCCGGTCATGTGCTCCCGACCTGGCAGCAGGTCCTCGGCCGCCACTACGAGCCGTGGACCGGCGCCCACGTCGTCGACACCGCGGGGCGCCCGCTGGAGGAGGCCGTGTCGCTGGCGGAGGCTATCGTGCGCCCGCGCCCGGCGTGAGCGTTGCAGCCACCGCCATGCTGCGATACGACGCCCGCTATTCGGTGCCGCCCAGGGAACGGAGGAGGTCGGCCGTCGGCGTGCGTCCCGCGCTGGCCACCCAGGCCGCGTAGGTCTCCCGATAGCGCCCGAGGGCGGCGCCGCCGATGGCCGATCCGTCGGGGGCCTCCGGCGGCGCGAGCGCGACGGCCAGCGGCGTCTGTCCCGCCCGGTTGCGCGCGTTGACGAGCGCGCCGCGCTCGGCGAGGCGCCCAATGACGCTGTCGAACCGGCTGTCCGCCGCCACGTGCAGGGCGGTGTCGCCGGACAGGCTGGCCGCGTTCACGTCCACGCCGAGATCGAGCGCCGACGTGACCGTTTCCAGGATCTGCCCTTCCGCGAGCCGGAGTCGACGCAGCCCCGTCGTTCTCCCGCCGGCCGCGACCATGACGGCCGTCCGGCCATCCTGCAGCGGCAGCGACGTGTCGGCGCCGGCGTCGGCCAGGCGCCGCATGAGCCCGGTATCGGCGCGCCGGGCGGCCAGCACGAACGGCGTCGCGCCGACCAGGAACTTGTCGAACGCGAACGCGCGCATGTCGCGCCGCTTGAGCAGCGAGCCCCGCGCGAGCCGCACGTCCGGATCGGCGCCGTGGGCCAGGAGCGTTGCCGCCAGCTTGCGGTCGCCGCGCAGCGCGGCCCAGTGCAGGGCCGCCTGTCCGGCGCCGGCGGCGTCCGGGTCGGCGCCCTTCGCCAGCAGCACCGCGGCGACGTCGTGGAAGCCGTGCTGGGCCGCGACGACCAGCGGGGTGGTGCCGGCCGCGGCGGCGGCGTCGATCGGCGCGCCGGCGGCCAGCAGCAGCTCGGCCGAGGCCGCGTCCCCGTGCCGCGCGGCAAACAGCAGCGGCGTGAAGCCGCCCTGCTCGACCCACACGGCGCCCTCGGTCTTGCCGAGGCTCTTCTGGCAGCACAGCAGGACGTGGCGGCGGGACGACTTCGTCCGGGCGTGCAGATCCGCTCCGGCTTCCAGCAGCGCCCGCACGACCTCCGGATGTCGCCGCGCAACGGCCCACATGAGCGCGGTCTGCCGCTGGGCGCCTTCCGTCGCGTTCACGTCGGCGCCGTGCGCGAGCAGCGACCGCACCGCGGCGACGTTGCCCTGGCGGGCGGCGATCATGAGCGGTGTGCCGCCGGTGTCCGGCGCGATGTTCGGGTCGCCGCGCGCCGCCAGCAGCCTCGCGACCATGGCCGCGCTGCCGGCCGTCGTCGCGACCCAGAGCGGTGTGGCGCCCAGATCGTTCGTGGCGTCCACGTCCGCGCCGGCCGTGATCAACAGGCCCGCCGTCTCCAGATCGTCGAGGTGGGCAGCCCAGTGGAGGGCGGTCGCGCCGTCGCCCTGCCGCGCGCGCACGTCGGCGTCCCGCCCGAGGAGCTCGCGCACCCCGACCGCGTCGCCGTTCCTGGCCGCCTGCAGCAACTGGGCGTCGGCGGCGCTCGCGCCCAGTGTCGCGGCGACGGCCAGCAGCCCGATCGACCACCCGCGGAGCCGTCTCGTCGAGATGCGCATCTAGCGTGCCCTCCCCGGACAGCGACTCGACGCCTGTGCAACGGAAGGAACCGGCAGTTGGCCGAGTCTACCACGGCCGCAGAAAGACTGACCTGCCGCGGGTCACGATGCTATCATCCGGGCTGATTCAGTGTCGGGAGGCATGGACATGGCACGCTGGCGCTCCCTGGGCGGGCTGATGGCGGTGTGGTTCGTTCTCCTGTCCCCCCTGCCGGCCAGCGAGGCTTCGTCTTCACGGCCGCAGGCCTCGCCGGCGAATCCTTCCCCGCTGCGCCCGGTGCTTAACCGCTACTGCGTCGGTTGCCACAGCGACAGGCTGCGGACGGCCGGTCTCTCGCTCGAGGCGCTGGATGCGGTCCACGTCGCCGACGGCGCGGAGGTCTGGGAAGAGGTCATCCGCAAGCTCCGCAGCGGCGCGATGCCGCCGCCGGGCCGGCCGCGGCCCGACCGGGCGGTCGTCGAGAACGTGCTCGCGTGGCTCGAGACGGAGCTGGACGGCGCCGCCGCGCGCGACCCCAACCCGGGCCGGACGGACAGCGTCCACCGGCTCAATCGCGCCGAGTACCAGAACGCGGTTCGCGATCTGCTGGCGCTGGACGTCCATGTCACGTCCCTGCTGCCGGCCGACAGCGCGGACGAGCACGGCTTCGACAACATTGCCGGCATGCTGTCGGTTTCACCCACCCTGCTGGACCGCTACCTGTCGGCGGCGCGCAGGCTGAGCCGGCTTGCGGTCGGACTGCCTCCGGGCGGCCCCACCACCGAGGAATACCGGGTCTGGCTCGATCAGGACGACTATCTGGGCGAGGATCTGCCGTTCGGCTCGCGGGGCGGCGCCTTCATTCGCCATCGCTTTCCGGTCGATGGCGAGTACGTCATCGACGTCCGCCTGTACCGGCAGTTGTTCGACGTGGTCATCGGGCTCGGCGCGCCGCACGAGGTCGAGATCCGGGTGGACGGCGAGCGGATCCTGTCCGCGGTCATCGGCGGCGAGGAGCTCGACGGGGCGCCGCCGTCCGCATTCGTCGGCGACATCTTCGGGAGTCCGGCCTGGGAGCAGTACGCCCGGAACGTCGACGCCGGACTCGAGGTGCGGCTGCCGGCGAAGGCCGGCTCACGTCTCGTGACCGTCTCCTTCCTGGGGCGTCCGACCGAGGTCGAGGACGGCGTTCCCCACCCGCCGCGCTATCCCGAGCGTGACGAGTCGCTCGAGAGCAACCCGTGGGTCCACACCGTCGCCATCCGCGGCCCGTACGAGGTGCTGGGCCCGGGCGATACGCCGAGCCGCCGCAAGATCTTCACCTGCCGGCCCGCGGCGCCCCGCGACGAGGTGCCCTGCGCGGAGCGGATCCTCACGACGCTCGCCGGCGAGGCGTACCGCCGGCCCGCGACCGGGCGCGAGGTGCAAACGCTCCTGCGGTTCTACCGCGAAGGCCGCCGTGACGGCACGTTCGACGACGGCGTCCAGTTCGCGCTCGAGCGGCTCCTGGCCGACCCGAAGTTCCTGTTCCGCATCGAGCGGGAGCCGGTCGACCTCGCCGCGGGCGCCGTGTACGCCGTCAGCGATCTCGAGCTCGCGTCGCGTCTCTCGTTCTTCCTGTGGAGCAGCATTCCCGACGCCGAGCTGCTCGGTGCGGCGGCGCGCGGGGAGCTCGGCGATCCCGAGCGGCTCGCGCGGCAGGTGCGGCGCATGCTGGCCGACGACCGCGCGCAGGCCCTCGTGGACAACTTCGTCGGCCAGTGGCTGCTGTTGCGCAACCTGGCGGGCGCGGCGCCGGACCTGAACGCCTTCCCCGACTTCGACGAGAACCTGCGCGAGGCGTTCGAGCGGGAGACGAGGCTGTTCGTCGAGAGCACGTTCCGCGAGGACCGGAGCGTGCTCGACCTCCTGCGCGCGAACTACACGTTCATGAACGAGCGGCTCGCGCGGCACTACGGCGTCCCGCACGTGTACGGCAGCCACTTCCGGCGCGTCACGTTCGGCGACGACGCGCCGCGCGGCGGGCTGCTCGGCCAGGGGAGCTTTCTGACGGTGACGTCGTACCCGAACCGGACGTCGCCGGTGCTGCGAGGCCGCTGGGTCCTCGAGAGCCTGCTGGGCACGCCGCCGCCCTCACCGCCGGCGGACGTGCCGGGCCTCCCGGACCGCGGCGAGGGCGGCCGGCCCGCGTCGGTCCGCGAGCGGCTGGAACGGCACCGCGAGAACCCGGCCTGCGCCACGTGCCACGCCCCGATGGACCCGTTGGGGTTCGCGCTGGAGAACTTCGACGCCGTGGGCGGCTGGCGCGACGCCGAGAGCGGCATGCCCGTGGACAGCTCGGCCGTGCTGCCCGACGGGACGCGGTTTCAAGGCCCGGCCGGCCTCCGCGCGTTCCTGGTGAGCCAGCACCGCCAGTTCGTTGGCGCCATGACGGAAAAGCTGCTGGCGTACGCGCTGGGCCGCCGGCTCGAGTACTACGACCGTCCGACGGTGCGCGGCATCGTGCGCGAAGCCGCTGCGCGCGACTATCGCCTGTCCGACATCGTTCTGGGCATCGTCAGCAGCCCGGCGTTCCAGATGCGGCGCGCATCCGCGGATCCTTCACCGACACGGGGAGCCCGACCATGATGATCACGAAGACGGCGTTGCCACGGCGCAGCATCCTGCGCGGCATGGGCGCCGCGGTGGCGCTGCCGCTGCTGGATGCGATGGTGCCCGCGCTCACCGCGTTCGCGAAGACGCCGGCGGCGCCCGTCCGGCGCCTGGGCGTGGTCTACGTGCCGAACGGCATGATCATGCCCAGTTGGACGCCGGCCGGCGAGGGTCCGCTCGACCTCTCGCCGACCCTCCGGCCGCTGGCGCCCTTCCGGGATCGCATGCTCGTCTTCTCGGGGCTGGACGGCGTGCAGAACCGCGGCGGCACGCACACGACCGCGGCGACGAGGTTCCTGACCGGCGTGGTCGGGAAGCGGACCGCCCAGGGCATCGAGGCCGGCACGTCGATCGATCAGATCGCCGCCAGGCAGTTCGGCCGGCACACGCAACTGGCTTCGCTCGAGCTCGCGCTCGACCGCCTCGACCTCGTCGGCACGTGCGACAACACCACGTGCGCTTTCATCAACTCGCTCTCGTGGACCAGTCCGACGACGCAGGCGCCGGCCGAGGACAACCCCCGCGTGGTGTTCGAGCGGCTGTTCGGCGACAGCGGGACGACCGACCCGGCCGAGCGCAGGCTGCGCCTGCGGCGGAGCCGCAGCATTCTCGACTCGCTGCTCGAGTCGCTGTCGGACCTCGAGCAGGAGCTCGGCTCCGGCGACCGCGCCCGGCTCGACGAGTACCTGACGGCCGTGCGCGACGTGGAGCGGCGCATCCAGAACGCCGAGGCGCAGAGCGCGATGGACCTGCCCCTGGTGGAGCAGCCCGGCGGCGTCCCGGCGAGCTACGAGGAGTACTGCGGGCTGATGTGCGACCTGCAGGTGCTGGCCTACCAGTGCGATCTGACGCGCGTCGTGACGTTCATGCTGGGCCGCGAGTACAGCGGGCGGACCTACCCGCAGATCGGCATCGCCGAGGCCCACCATCCGCTGTCGCATCATCAGGACGATCCGGCCAAGATCGCGCTGCTCGCGAAGCTGAACACGTACCACGCCGCGCTGTTCGCGTCATACCTGGAGAAGCTGCGTGGGACACCCGACGGAGACGGATCGCTGCTCGACCATACGCTGCTCCTGTACGGGGCCGGCATGGCGGACGGCAACACCCACGACTCGCAGAATCTGCCGATGATGCTGATCGGATCGCGGGAGCACTTCCACGTCAGGGGCGGACGTCACCTGCGGTACGAGCACGAGCCGGCGGCATCGCTGCTCGTCACCGTGCTGGACAAGCTGGGCGTGCCCGTCGAGCGCATCTCCAACAGCCGTGACCCGCTCGACCTCGACGCGCCCGTGAATCCGCTGGCGGGAGTGTGATCGGAGGGGGCAGCAAGCCGGCCCAGGTCAGGCGTTCTAGCGATGCAGACCGGCCGCGTTCACGTGCGCGTTGTGGCTTGTTTCCAGGGAGTCGACGCGCCCCTTGAGCATGCTGAACTGGTAGGCGTTCCACAGGCCGGTCACGGCAGCGATCACGGCCGCGGCGGCAGTCAGGATTTCCATACCCGCGATCGTGCCACCCTCGCGAGGGTGCCGGCAAGTCCCGAATCCCGCCGACCAACGGCGCGCTGCCCAGAGCACATTGGCGTATGACGCTCAGCTCCTGTCGAGGGCATACCGCTCGACCGCCTCGAGCGTCTCGAGCACGTCGTCCCACGTCGAGTTGTGGTTCACGATGCACAGCCGCAGGACGAATCGCTTGTTGACCATCGTGGACGACAGGAACGCACGCTCGCCCCAGAACATGCGCGCCAGCACCTTGCGGTTCAGTCGGGTGAGGGCCTCCTCGCCGAGGCCGGCGGGGTTGACGCGGAAGCACACCATGCTCAGCGACACCGACAGCAACTCCAGCGTACGGCTCTCCCGGACGTACTCCGCGGCCCGGGCGGCCGAGTCGAGCCCGTTGTCGATCGCCTCGCGGAATGCCGCAATCCCGAACGTCTGAATCGACATCCAGACCTTCAACGCTCGGAAGCTGCGGCTCAGTTGGATGCCCTTGTCCGCCTGATTGGCGTGCTTGGCGCCCCATACCGAATCCTGCAGCACGTCGTGCTGAATCGAGAACGCGCGTTCGAGGGTGCCGGCGTCGCGCACCAGGATGCAGCCGGCCTCGTACGGCTGGAACAGCCACTTGTGCGGGTCCACGTTGATCGAGTCCGCCCGGTCGATGCCCTCAGGCGCCGCCGCGCCGCGCGGCGTCAGGACCGAGAAACCGCCATAGGCCGCATCGACATGAAACCACACCCGCTCGGCGGCGCAGATGTCCGCCAATGCCGGCATCGGGTCGACCGCGCCGCGCGTCGGCGTGCCGGCGTTCGCGCACACGACCAGCGGCGTGCTCCCCGCGGAGCGGTCCACGGCGATCGCTTCCGCAACCGCCTCCGGATCGAGCCGGCCCGACGTGTCGGTCGGGAGCACACGAATCCGATTCGGCGCGATGCCCACGATGCGGGCGGCCCGGGGCTGCGCGCTGTGACTCTGGTCGCTCATGTAGACGACCCCGCGATCCGGATTGCCGGCCGCCTCGCGCGCTGCCCCGAACGCATGCAGCGCTGCTGCCGACCCGCCGCTGGTCATCAGCCCGCCCGCCCCTTCCGGCAGGCCGAACCACTTCCGGAACCAGCCGATCACGACCGCTTCGAGCTGGCTGGGACCGCTCGCCACAAGCCAGGTTGCCGCGTTGACATTGAATCCGGACGCCATGAAATCGGCCAGCACGCCGGGCCATGTCGGGCTCGTCGGCACGAAGCCGAACGACCGCGGATGATCGATTCGGAGCGTATTGTTCAGTACGTCTTGTACGGCCCGGTCGATGACCTCCCGCGCCGGCCGGCCGGTTTCCGGCGGATCCTCGTCCAGTTGATGAGCGAGAGCGTCCTTGAAGTCACCCTCCCAGACCCGTTTGCCCGGCAGGCCTGCAACCCGCTCCACCAGGAGGTCCGTCACATGGTGCGCAAGTTCGCGCATCGCGTCCGGCGTCATCTGCAACATCGTGGTCGTTTCCTTCCGCCCTGAGCCACGGTCTCCAGCCGCAGCGTATACGCCGCTTCCGCCTGCGGCACGGCGTAAGCCAAACCCGACGAGCGAATCGTCATCACCCGAGGCCGACGCTGCCGCTCCACCGTCCGCTTATGCCGAACGACTCACCGCCGCCGTAGATCGACTCCGGCCCCACCGTGAAGGACGCCCAGGCCCCGAGGCGCCCAGATAGCAGATCGAGCTGGGGCGGTGACCTCGATGAGTTTGTTCCGTCTCGCAAGAGGCGTGCAGCGTACCAATCACAGCACGAAAACTGCACTACAATCTTCGGTCGATTCGTTACCTTTTGGAGAACATCTCGATGCGCGAAGGCTCAAGGCCTCCCGACGCGCCGGCCGCGCCCGCCGGAGCCGGTCCGGCGGACGGCGACGCGGGCGACGTCCACGCCCTGCGTGAGCGCATCTCGGCGCTGTGCGCGGCGAGCGTGCGCATCAGCGCCAGCCTCGACCTGCCGACCCTGCTCGGCGAGGTCGTCGACAGCGCCCGCGCGCTGACCGGCGCCCGCTACGGGGCCGTCGCCACCGTAAACGCCGACGGGCAACTCCAGGACTTCGTCAGCCGCGGCACCAACGAGGCCGAGCACCGCCGCCTGCTGGAGTGGCCCGACGGCCCGCGGCTGTTCGAGCGCCTGCGCGACCTGCCCGGCCCCATCCGCCTCGCGGACCTGCCCTCGCACCTCGCCGCGCTCGGCCTCGACGGCGACGGCCTGCTGCCCTCCCGCACCTTCCAGGGCACGCCGATGCGCCACCTCGGTGAACACGTCGGCAGCTTCTGGCTGGCCGAGAAGGCCGGCGGCGCCCGCTTCACGGCGGACGACGAGGAACTGCTCGTGCTGTTCGCCGCGCAGGCCGCCGTCGCCATCGCCAACGCCCGCGCCTTCCGCGACGAGCGCCGCGCCCGCGCCGACCTCGAGGCCCTGGTCGACACCTGCCCGGTCGGCGTCGCGGTGTTCGACGCGGCGACGGCGCGCCTGGTCTCGCTCAACCGCGAGGCGAGGCGCATCGTCGAGCGCCTGCGCCAACCCGGCCGCACCACCGAGGACCTCCTCGACGTGATCACCTGCCGGCGCGCCGACGGGAGCGAGCTTGCGCTGGGCACGTTCCCGCTCGCCACCGTGCTCCGCAGCGCGGAGCGGGTGCGGGCCGAGGAGATCGTGCTCTCCGTGCCCGACGGACCCAGCGTCGCCACCCTGCTCAGCGCGACCCCCGTGCACGGCGACGTCGGGGTCGAGACCGTCGTGGTAACGCTCCAGAACCTCGCCCCGCTCGAGGAGCTCGACCGCATGCGCGCCGACTTCCTCGGCATGGTGAGCCACGAGCTGCGCGTGCCGCTGACCTCCATCAAGGGCGCCACCGCCACCGTGCTCGACGCCCGCCGCGCGTTCCGCGCGGCAGAGCTCGTGCAGTTCTTCCGCATCGTCGACGACCAGGCTGACCGCATGACGGACCTCATCGGCGACCTGCTCGACGCCGGCAGCATCGATGCCGGCACCCTGTCGGTCGATGCCGAGCCGTCCGAGGCCGGCGCGCTCGTCGACGCGGCGCGCGGCGCCTTCCTGGCCGCCGGCACCGGGCACGACGTGGCAGTCGACCTGCCGCCGGACCTGCCGCGCGTGATGGCCGACCGCGCCCGCGTCGTCCAGGTGCTCGGCAACCTGCTCGCCAACGCCGCCCGCCACGCGCCGCCGTCGCCGATCCGGGTGGCCGCCGAGCTCGACGGCGGCCACGTCGAGCTGTCGGTTGCCGACGAGGGCCGCGGCGTCGCCCCGGAGGAGCTGCCGAACCTCTTCCGCAAGCACGCCGTGCGCGAAGCGGGCGCGGGGCCCTCCGGCCGCGGTCTCGGGCTCGCCATCTGCAAGGGCATCGTCGAGGCGCACGGCGGCCGCATCCGCGCCGAGAGTGCGGGACCCGGCACCGGCACCCGGGTCGCCTTCACCCTGCCGGTCGCGGACGACGCCCCGGCGGCGGCGGCCGGCGCCCGGACGCCCGCCGACGGCGGCCGCGCCCGCGTGCTCGTCGTCGACGACGACCCGCGGACGCTGCGCTTCGCGCGCGAGGCCCTCGACGGGGCCGGATTCGACACGCTGGCCACGGGCAACTTCCGGGACCTCGCCCGCATCCTCGACGCCGAGCGGCCGGCGCTGGTGCTGCTCGACCTGCTCCTGCCCGGCAGCGACGGCATCGAGCTGATGGCCCAGGTGCCGGCGCTCGCCGAGCTGCCGGTCATCTTCATCTCCGCCTACGACCGAGACGAGACGATCGCGCGGGCGCTTGACGCCGGGGCCGACGACTATCTGGTCAAGCCGTTCTCGGCGACCGAGCTGACCGCGCGGGTGCGGGCTGCGCTGCGGCGCCGGGCGGGGCCGGCCGCGTTCGCGCTCGGCGAGCTGGCCATCGACTACCGCGGCCGCCGCGCCACCCTCGCCGGCCGCAAGCTGGACCTCACCGCCACCGAGCACGACCTGCTGTGCGCGCTCGCCCGCAACGCCGGCGGCGTGTGCTCCTACGACGACCTGGCGCGCCTCGTCTGGCGCCGCCGCCACGTCGACCCGAAGCTGGTGCGCGCCTTCGTCCGGCGCTTGCGCGGCAAGCTGGGCGACGACGCCGCCAGGCCCGTGTACATCCTCACCGAGCGCGGCGTCGGCTACCGCATGGCGACGCCGCCTGACCGGTGAGACCGAGCGCCCGGCCACCAGACCGGCGCGCTGCATCCAGCGTCGTGCGCGTTTACCGAACCGCAAGCCCCGAGAGGCCCCGATTTCGCCGCGCCGGCGTGTGATTGGGACGATGGCTCCCTGTGACACCCGGAATCACATCCCGCGCGCCGGGCATCGCTGCGGGAACGCCCCGCGTCGGCTGGGCCGTTTCGCGTCCCGCGGGAGAGCGGGCGGCCTCATCCTTCGCGTGGGCTCCAGGGCAGGTTCTACTCGGCCCGCAGGACGTCCAGCGGGTCGAGCCGGGCGGCCCGGCGCGCCGGAATCGTCGAGGCGACGAGCGCGGTCAGGACGACGACGGCGGCGACCACCGCCAGCGTGGGGGGGTCGTAGGGGCTGACGCCGTAGAGCAAGGACGCGAGACCGCGGCCGGTCCCGGCCGCCGCCGGAAGTCCCGCGGCCAGGCCCAACCCGATAACGGCGACAGCGCTCCGCAGGACCAGCCGGACGAGCCGGAACGGCGACGCACCGACGGCGGCGCGGATGGCCAGTTCCTGCCGCCGCTCGACGACCGCCCGGGCCAGGGCGCCGAAGAGGCCGACCATGGCGACGGCCAGCGCGAGGGCTGCGAAGCCCACTGCCGGCAGAGCGCGCAGCCGCCGCTCGGCGATCGCGCCGGCGACGTGGTCCTCCAGCGACCGCACCTCCGGGACGGGCAGCGACGGGTCCAGGGTACGGACGAGGTCGCGAACCGCCGGGGCCAGCGCCATCGGATCGCCGGCGGTCCGCACCACGAGGTGGGAGACGCCGGTGGGCACGCGCGGCCACGGGACGTAGATCGTGCCGCCCCGCGGCGCGGCGAGCCCACCGTACTTCATGTCGTCGACGACGCCGATGACCGGTGCCCACCGCGCGATGCCGAGAGCGTCGATGTTGTACGGCAACGGACGGCCGACCGGATCCTCGTTCACGTAGACGAAACGCGCGGCGGACTCGCTCAGAATCACGGGAGCGACCTCGGAGAGGTAGCCGGCAGCGTCGAACCCGCGCCCCTGCCGCAGTCGCGTGCCCAGCGCCGCGAAGTAGCCGCGGGTGACGGAGCCGAACGACAGGACCATCTCGCGCCTCGACACGGCGCCCCGTTCGTCCTCCTGCAGAAACTGCACCGACACGGGATCGTCGTCGGGAGGCAGCACACTGCCCACCCCGGCCGCCCGCACCCCCGGCAACCCTCGCACCCGTTCCAACAGGGTGGCCACGAACGTGGTCTGCGCTTGCGCGCCACCCTCGATGAACGACGTGTCGGCGAGCATCAGGCGCGCGGTCAGCGCCTGCCGCGGCTCGAAGCCGCCCTCTTCGTCGAGCAGCCGTTCGACGGTGCGGACGAGAAGTCCGGCGCCGCTCAACAGCACGATGGACAGGGCGATCTGGCCGGCCACCAGGCCCGCCCGAAGACGTCGGGAGGCCCGCGAGCCGGCCGCCGCCGCTCCCCCGCGCAGGGCCGCGCCGTCACCCCGCACCGCGCCCGCGACGGAGGCCCCGCCGCAGGCGATTCCGACCAGCAGGGTCAGGACGAGGCCGGCGAGGACGACGGGCGGATCGAGGGCGACGGCGCCGATGCGCGGCATCACGCCGGCCGCCGCGGCCGAGAACAGTTGCAGACCGGCCCAGGCCGCCGCGAGTCCCAGCACCAGCCCGCCCGCGGCCACCGCCAGACCTTCGACCAGCGCGGCCCGGACCAGCCGGGCCAGCCCTGCGCCGAGGGCCACGCGGACGGCGAACTCGCGTCTGCGGGAGGCCGAGCGTTCGACCAGGAGCGTCGCCGCGTTCGCGCACGCCACGACGAGCACGAGCAGGGCCGCCGCCATCGACACGCGCAGGACGGGCCGGACGTCGCCGAGCAGCGTATCCTCGACCGGGGTGACCGCCGCGCCCCACCGGTCGACGTCGGGGGCGCCGCGGGCAGCAAGGTCCTCGCGGGCGACCCGGGCGGCGTCGTCCCGAACCTGGGCAAGGGACGCTCCGTCCCGCATGCGCCCCACGGCGCCGCGGTCCCCGCTGAAGTCCGGCTCGTCCGCCACCCAGGCGTCGACCGCGGCCGACGGGAACGCGAAGCCGGCGGGCATTACGGCGGCCACGTCGTGGCGGCCGTCCCCGATGGTCAGCGCCTGACCGACGGCGGGTCGGCCCGTCTCGTCCTCGACGGCGC
>CAYGCV010000102.1:0-3549 GCA_964348425.1 uncultured Vicinamibacteraceae bacterium
CGAGTTCTCGCCTATGATTGTCGCACCGATTTTCTACGGCGCAGACTCCTAGCCCAGGACCTCGACGAGCTCGATGCGGACACCCTCGGCGCTGACGACGAACGCGATCTTGAGCTGCTGGCCGACCCGGTTGACGATCTCCCGCGGCCCGGACTCCAGCTCGACGCCCCTGGCCTGCATGTCGGCGATGGCGGCGTCCAGATTGTCGAAGCTCCAGCCCAGATGGTCGAGCGCGCGCCCCTGCGTCGGCTGCAGCTCACCCTCGGCCCGGCCCACGAGCAGCCAGAGACCGTCGTAGCGCAGGCCGGCGATGCGGCCCCTCAGCTTGTCGGGCACGCCGCCGAACAGGCTCTCGTACCAGGTGATCTCCGCCCCGGGATCGGCCGAGCGCAGGTGGATGTGGTGAAACCCGAGCCACTGGTGATCCTCGACCACCTCGATCTTGTTGCCCCACGGATCCTCGACGAACGCCAGCTTGAAGAGTCCCCGGACCTCCCGGATGTCCTCGAGAATCCTGACGCCGGCCGCCTTCCAGCCGGCCATCCTGGCTTCGAGATCGGTGAACGAGAAGCCGATGTGGTCCACGCCGCTGCCCACGCTGCCGCCGGTCGGCTCCCGGTCGTTGTAGAAGATGATCTGGATGTCGTCGACCTGGCACGCGCCCTCGCGGCCGTAGTCCTGGCAGTCCATGTGATCCATGTACCACCTGGCCGCGGCCAGCTCGTCGGTGGCGGTCAGGTGCACGTGGTGGTAGTCCGCGGCCTGGCCGGCCGCCGGGATGCCGGCCAACGCCGTCGTCAGCAGAGCGAACAGCAACGCCTTCCGTCTCATGTCGTCCTTCCTCTCAGTGGCCGGGGCACGCCGCGGCAACGCGCATTATAGCGCCCGCAATCGAGGCGCTCTACGCGCCCAGCACGTGAAAGGCGACCCACCAGCCGAGGGCGCCGACGAGCCCGCCCGAGAGGCTGTCGAGCGCGGCGTGGCCGCGGCCGCGCACCGCCCCCACGGCGAGGCCCGCCGCTACGCCCGCCGGCGCGGCGCCGGCCGGCGCCGAGACCGACCAGACCGCCAGGCCGACCGCCGTGGAGGCGGCGGCGTGGCCGCTCGGCAGCGTGTTCACCTGCACGCTCAGGCGGCGCAGGACCGCCGCGTTGAGCCGCCGCAGCACCGGGTAGGGCGAGCAGAGCGGTCCGCGCATAGCCAGCGCCCGCGGCGGCCGGGTCTGAATCCACGGCAGCAGGCCGTAGCAGGCGAACGACGCGACGAGCGCCGCCGTCCAGAAGTCGTCGGCGCGGGCCTGCTGCCCGAGCGCCGTGAAGAGGCCGAAGCCGACCGGCACCAGCGGGTAGGCCAGCAGGTAGGCCAGCTCGAAGCAGGAGCAGACGACGCGCGGGGTCCGCGCCACGAGGCGGCCCAGCCAGCCGCCGCCGAACAGCCACGTGTCGACGGCCAGCAGGCGCCGCTCGATCCCCGGCATCGGCCGGCGGTAGAAGACGCCGCACAGCCAGTAGCCCTGCAGCAGGTAGACGGCGGGCAGCCACTCGCGCAGCAGCTCCCGGGGGGGCGAGGGCCGCAGCCGGGAGAGCAGTACGAGGAGCGCGATGCAGACCACCCCGACGACCACCACCCGCCGCCGGCGGGCGGCGGCCAGCGGCCGCACCCGCGACAGCACCACCAGGTAGGCGAAGAAGCCGCAGACCACCCACTCGCTCGTCCAGAGCTCGAGCTGCATTCGCGTGCGCCTCGTCGGATGCGCAACGGTATTCAGCCCCGGCTTGCGGTGTCAATAGCCGGCGCGCGCGCATCGAGAGGCCGCGGGTCGACCGCCGGCTCCACGTCCCGCAGCACCCGCACGCACGACGGCACCAGCCACGCGACGCCGATGATGCGACCGGCCAGCAGCGCCAGGGCGGCGGCCACCGCGCCGGCGAGGTCGAGCAGGTGGATCGCGAGCGACAGCACCGCGGCTACGCCGACGACCTCGAACCCCGTGGCGCGGGCGATGGGGCGCGTGCGCCGCGCGTGGACCAGCACGGCGCGCTGCAGATGGAGCGCGACCGACAGCAGCGGAAAGACGGCCAGGATGCGGACCGGCAGGAGGGCGAAACGCGTGAGCGCGGGGCTCAAGCCGGAGATGTCGTGGAACCACACCACCGCCAGCGGCGTGAACGCGATGGCCGACAGCCCGGCCGTCGACACGGCGGCGAGACCCGCCGCGAAGTTGCGCAGGCGCGGAAACTGCCGGCGGCGCGGCCCGAGCAGGGCGATGGCCGCTTCGAGGTACGACAGGCCGAGGGCGCGGAAGATGAACGTCAGGCCCTGCACGACGGGCAGCACGGCGAGGGACTCGAGCGTGAAGCGCGCCTGGCCCATGAAGAACGTCACGAGCGGCTGGACGGACAGCGCGATCGTCGACGTCATGGCGAGCGGCGCGTAGAAGCGCACCAGCGCCGGCAGGCGCAGGACGTCCGGCCGTGCCGGCGGGCGGGGCCGGCAGGCGAACTCGCGGACCAGCCGGCGGGTCATGAGGTGACTGGCAATCGCCTCGGCGACGACCGCGCCGGACAGCGCCAGCGCGCCGACGCTGGCTCCCGGCAGCTCGAGCGCCCGGAATGCGGCCACGGCCAGCAGCGACATCGCGGCGAGCCGAATCGCGGTGCCGTAGGCGACGCGCCGCGTCTGGTGGCGGCGGATGAGCAGCCCCTGCCGGAAGCGCCGGTACGCGATCGCCGCCGGCCACGGCAACAGGATGGCGAGGGCGCCGTAGGTGCGGCCGGCCACGTCGGCGGGCAGTTGGAGCAGGCGGGCGATCGCGTCGAAGCACGGCGGCAGGAGCAGTACCGCCTGGCCCGCGGTGACGAGCGCCGCCAGCCCCCAGGTGAACCGCCGCAGGGCGCGAAAGCTCGGCCCGTCCTCGACCAGAGCCGTCGAGGCGCTCAGCAGCATGATGACCGGCGCCTCGACGATGATGGCGAAGGCGAACGCCACCCCGAACGCGGCCAGGTTGAGGACCGGTTCCGGCTGCCTGGCGATGATGGCGGCCAGGTACGGCCCCTCGACCGCGATCATGAGCCAGGTCCCCGCCAGCGGGGCCCAGAACTTGAAGATGTGCCGGTAGGTCAGCCGGGCGCCGGGCACGGGGGCAGGAAAGGGAAACCGGGACTCAATCCCAGCTCACGCTTGACCGACCGATCCGGTCGGATATATAGTTCCCCGGTTGGAATTGAGATCAAGTCTCAATACTGGATCTCATACACGAAAATGGCCCGCCCGGTGGTGGCTCACCGGGCGGGCCGGCTGAACGCCCGGTCGCCGCACCAACACTGCCTGCGCTAAGCGCCAGACGCGTTCAACGCTCCTCATTGTAGGAGCCGGCGTCATGGCACGCAACACCGGGCCATTGCCCAGGAGGGGTCATGACGTCGATGTTCCGTTGCGGTCTGTTCTTGTTCCTGGTGTCCGCTCTCGCGGGCGCGGCGGCCGGGCGGGCCCCCCCCCCCGCCCGGCCGCCCGGGGCCCCCCCGCGGGGGGCCGGGCGGCCGCCGGCGC
>CAYGCV010000102.1:3559-13043 GCA_964348425.1 uncultured Vicinamibacteraceae bacterium
GTGACTCAGGTCTCTGGCCCGTCGCGGGGTGTCGTTGGCCGGGGGGCCCGCGCGCGCGGGCGCGGCGCCGGGCGGCGCCGCGCCGCAGGACGGCAGCTCGGGTCCCGCGGAGCTGGAGCCGGTCGGCGAGCCGGAGCCGGTTACCGAACCGGAGCCGGTTGTCGAGGGTGCGGGCGACCCGGAATCCGCCCTGGCCCCGCCGCCGCCCGCCGGCGGGGCGCAGGAGACCGACATCGAGGAGCTCGAGCGCCGCATCGACATCCTCGCCGAGGAAGTCGAGCGGCTGCGCAGCGGCGAGCCGGAGGTCGACCTGACAGACGACCAGACCCGCGCCCTCGGACTCGCCCCGTCGGCCGCCGCCACCTACCGCGGCGGCACCGGCGTGTCGATCGCAGGCTACGGCGAGATGCTCTATGAGAACTACGCCTCGAGCAAGACCTCGCAGTTCGACTACCTGCGCGCCATCCTCTACGCCGGCTACCGCTTCAACGACAGGTTCCTCTTCAACTCCGAGATCGAGGTCGAGCACGCCAACGAGATCTTCGTCGAGTTCGCCTACGTCGACTACCTCGCCACCGACAACTTCGGCCTCCGCGCCGGCATGCTGCTGATGCCCATGGGACTGGTCAACGAGTTCCACGAGCCGACCGTCTTCATGGGCGCCGAGCGTCCCGTCACCGAGCAGGCCATCATCCCCTCCACCTGGCGCGAGAACGGCGGCGGCGTCTACTACGCCGGCGACACCGTGGCCGTCCGCGCCTACGTCGTCAACGGACTCAACGGCGCCAGGTTCTCCGCGAGCGGCGTGCGCGGCGGGCGCCAGAAGGGCGCCAGGGCCAAGGCGACTGACATGGCCTTCACCGGCCGCGTCGACATCACGCCCACGCCCGGGGTCTTCTTCGGCGCCAGCTTCTACACCGGCGGCTCCGGCCACGGCGAGATCGCCGTCGACGACATCCCCTACGGCATCCGCACCAGCATCTTCGACGTCCACGCCCAGGCCCAGGTCCGCGGCTTCGACATCCGCGGCCTCTTCGCCCAGGCCAACCTCGCCGACACCGACCGCCTCAACCAGTTCCTCGGCCTGACCGGGTCGAGCGGTGTCGGCGAGACCATGCGCGGCGGCTACGTGCAGTTCGGCTACGACGTCCTCTCGCAGGTCGACGCCGCCGGCGTGGGGCTCTCGCCCTACATCCGCTACGAGAAGGTCGACACGCACGCTGCCGTCGCCGCCGGCTTCACCCGCAACCCGTCGCGCAACAACTCCTACACGACGTTCGGCATCGAGCTCAAGCCCATCCCGAACATCGTCGTCAAGGTCGACCACATGTGGGTCAACAACGCCGTCGACAGCGGCGTCAACCAGTTCAACGTCAAGGTCGGCTACGCGTTCTAGGAGGCGTTACAGCAGTCATGATGCAGGGGGCAATGACGCGGCGGGCCGCGGCGGGCGTGCTCGCCGCGGCCTTCCTGCTGGCGGGCGAGATCACGTCGGCGCAATCCGGCCTCGTGCAGCGGGAGGAGGCGCTGGCGGCCGTCTTCCCCGGTGCAACGATCGCCGCCGACCGCGTCTATCTGACGGCGGCCCAGGCGCGGCGAATTGCCGAGCTCTCGCGCGACGACGTGCACACGCAGATCTATGCCCGCTACGTGGCCCGGCGCAACGGCGTCGTCGTCGGCCGGGCGTATGTGGATACCCACGTCGTCCGCACCAAGCGCGAGAGCCTGCTCATCTCGCTGGACGCGGGCGGGCGCGTGCGGCGCATCGACGTCACCGCCTTTCTGGAACCTCCGGAGTACATTCCCGCGGCGCGGTGGGTCCAGCAGTACTACGAGCGGCCGCTGAGCGACGACCTCGCGATCATGCGGGCCATCCGACCGATCGCCGGGGCGACGCTGACGACCCACGCCGTCAACGGCGCGGTCCGGCGGGTGCTGGCGCTTGACCAGGTGCTGGACAGGGACGGCTGACACGGGGTTTCGCCGCGGACTCCTGACACCATGACCTGGTGGGAGCGCAGAGGGTTCAACACCTTCTACGTCGTGGTCACCGCGACCGGCATCGCGTACTTCTACATGAAGTACGTGCTGGTGACGGACGACCCGTTCGCGCTCATCAATCACCCGTGGCAGCCGGCGATGCTGGCAACCCATCTGGTGGCGGCGCCGCTGTTCGTCGCGTTCTTCGGCATGCTGTTCCGGTCGCACTCGTTCGGGAAGATCCGCTCGGCGCAACCGGCCAACCGCCGGACCGGATGGACCTCGGTGCTCAGCTTCGCGGCGATGACCCTCAGCGGCTACTTCATTCAGGTGACGGCCACCCCCGCGCTCATCACCGCCTGGATCTGGATTCACGTGGCCACCAGCGTCCTGTTCGTGATCAGCTACGGAGTCCATCTGGTCAACGGCTGGCGGATCGGCAAGCGCCCGGCCAGGCGCGCCGCGGCGGCCCCGGCCCCGTTGCCGGGACCCGCGCGCCCCGCGCCATGAGGGGGCCAGCCCGGCAATCGTCGCCTGCGGCGCCGATTGCCGCCCAACCAACCCTCCCGGGAATCTGCACCGTTCTGCGGTGCAGATTCCTGGCGGCATCTGCCGCGCTGCTCTGCCTGGCCGCGTACTCGCGCCCGCCGGCGCTCGAGCGCGTCGAGCGCACCGTCTTCCTCATGGGCACGGTGGCCACCCTGGTCACCGAGGCCCCCGACCGCACGACCGGCCTCGCGCAACTCGAGCGGATGGTGCTCGTCATCGAGGCCACCGAGGCGGAGCTCAGCACCTGGCGGGACGACAGCGTCCTGAGCCAACTGAACCGCCAGCCGCTCGGCGTGCCGCGTTCGGTGCCGCCATCCGTGTGCGGCCTGCTCGGCCGCCTGGCGGCGTGGCGGCAGGCTACCGGCGGTGCGTTCGACCCGGCCGTGGGACGCCTCGTCGAGGCCTGGGGGCTGCGGGGGGCGGGCCGCCGGCCGACCGCGGCGGTGCTCGAGACCGCCCGGGCGCGCACCGGCCTTCAGCACCTGACGGTCGATACCGCGGCGTGCACCGTTGTCCGGCGCGCCGACGTCGCGCTGGACGCCGGCGGATTCGGCAAGGGCGAGGCGATCGACCGCGTGCGCGACGCCCTGCGCGGCCCGTCCGGCGCGTGGCTCATCGACTTCGGCGGACAGGTGGCGGTAGCGGGCGAACGGTCGGACGGCGCCTGGCCGGTGGCCATCGCGCATCCGGAACGGCGCGGCGTGCCAGTCGCCGAGCTGCAACTCGCCGCGGGCTCGTTGGCCACGAGCGGCGGCTCGGAGCGGAACCTCACCCTCGACAGCGGCGAGCGCATCGGCCACATCCTCGACCCGCGTAGCGGCGAGCCGGTGGCGCGGCACGGCTCGGTCGTCGTCTGGCACCGCGACGCCTTCGCGGCCGACGTCCTCTCCACGGCGCTGCACGTGATGGGACCCGAGGCAGGGCTGGCCTGGGCCGCGGCGCGCGGCATCGCGGCCTGCTTCCTGCAGGTGGACGCCGCGTCCGACGAGGTCGCGTTCCGGCCTACGCCGGCCTTCGCGACACGCTTCGCGCTGCCGCGGCGACGATGACCCGTCTGGCCGGCGCGTGCGCCGCCCGGCTCAGGCGCCGGGCTCCGGCTGCGCGGCCGC
The DNA here is from genome assembly GCA_964348425.1 of uncultured Vicinamibacteraceae bacterium. Lineage (GTDB taxonomy): Bacteria > Acidobacteriota > Vicinamibacteria > Vicinamibacterales > UBA8438 > JAAXGX01. The sequence continues at coordinate 7,198 of CAYGCV010000102.1, forward strand.
CAGCTTCGCGCTCAGCCGGCCCAGCTCGACGCTGCGCCGGTACGCCGCCAGCACCGCCTTCGAGATGACGGTGCGGAATGCGCCCTTCTCAAGCTGGTAGAGCGCGTCGGCGCTGGTTCCGCCGGGCGACGTGACCATGTTGCGCATCTCCGCGGGGTGCACTGTCGACCGCTCGGCGAAGTGCGCCGACCCGCGGATGGTCTGCACGACGAGGTCGCGGGCGTCCGCGCGCGAGAACCCGAGGTGCACGGCGGCGTCGATCAGCGCCTCCATCAGCAGGAACACGTAGGCCGGCCCGGTGCCGCTGATGGCGGTGGCCATGTCGAGAAAGTGCTCGTCGTCGACGTGGAGCTGATGCCCGAGCGCCGCGACGACCGCCCGCGCCTGCTCGCGCTGCGGCGGCGACACCTCCGCGGTGGCGGTCCACACGGTCATCCCCTCGCCGACCTGCGCCGGGGTGTTCGGCATGGTCCGCACGATGGCGCGGTGCCGCGTGCCGGCCGCGATCGACTCGATGGTGGTGCCCGCCACGATCGACAGCACCAGCGCGTCCGGCCGGACCTGGCCGCCGACGTCGGCGAACACGGCCGGCAGCACCTGCGGCTTCACCGCCAGGACGACCACCGCGCCCCCGCGCGCGGCGGCCCCGTTGTCGGGGGTGGTCCGGATCCCGAACCGGCCGCGCAGCTCGTCGAGGCGCTCGCCGTGCTTGTCGCTGGCCGTGATGTGGTCGGGGCTGAGCTGATGGCGCGACAGGAGGCCGCCGATCATCGCTTCGGCCATCGCTCCCGCGCCGATGAAGGCCAGTTGCAGGTTCTCGAGTGCGTGCGTATTCGTCACGGTGTCCTCGTCTGGCGGCCGCGGCCGGCCGGCCGTGGGTATTCTAGTGCGGTGGACCCGATCGCTCATACGCTCGTGGGCGCCAGCCTCGCGCGGACGCCGCTGGGGCGGCTCTCGCCGCTCGCGACGCCGACGCTGATCCTGGGCGCGAACGCGCCCGACCTGGACGCGGTCACGATGTTCATCGACCGCGATCTGTCCCTGGGCTTTCGCCGCGGGTGGACGCACGGCGCGCTGGCGCTCGTGGTGCTGCCGCTGCTGCTGACGGGGCTCGTGTGCCTGATCGACCGCGGCCTGGCCCGCATCCGGCGCCGGCCGCCGCGCGCGCGGCCGGGGCCGTTGCTGGCCGTGGCGTACCTCGCCGTGGCCTCCCACCCCGCGCTGGACTGGCTGAACACCTACGGCGTCCGCTTTCTCATGCCGTTCGACGGCCGCTGGTTCTACGGCGATGCCCTGTTCATCGGCGACCCGTGGGTCTGGCTGCTCGTTGGCGCGGGCGCCGTGGCCGGCCAGACGCGGTCGATGGCCGGCAGCGTGGGCTGGCTGGCCCTGGGAGCCGCCCTGACCGCGCTCATCGTGGTCGTCGGGAACGCGCCGGGGCCGGCGATCCTGCTGTGGCTGGCGGGCGGCATCGTGCTGGCCGCCGTGCGGGCGCGCGGCCTCTCGGCGCCGCAGACGAGCCGGCTGGCGACGGCCTGCCTGGCCGGCGCCGGCGTGTACATGCTGGCAATGGTCGGCGCGTCGCGGGTGGCGGTGATCCAGGTGGCCGGCTGGCTGGAGGCGCGCGGCGCGCCGTTCGCCGACATCATGGCGGGCCCGCTGCCGGCCAACCCCTTCGTCCGCGACGTCGTCGTGGCCGACGCGGACCACTACCACTTCATCGCGGTCGACTGGCTGCGCGCCGATCCGATTCGGGTGGGGAGCCCGGCCGTGCAGCGCGGCCGGGGCGATCCGATCGTGGCCGCCGCGCTGCGCGCTCCGCAGGTGCAGGGGATTCGCGCCTGGCTGCGCTTTCCGGTCTACACGGTCGAGGAGCTGCCCGACGGCTACCGCGTCACGATCCGCGACGCGCGCTACACGCGCCGGCGCGGCCCGCGCTTCCCGGACATCGCGGTCGAGCTCGACCACGCGCTCCGTCCGCGGGCGCCCGGCTCGTGAGTCTGACTCGGGCCCCTATACATCCAGCTCTTTCGGGCGCCACAGGTTCACGAGCCGGCCGCGCGAGAACGCGCGCAGCTCGGCCCACTCGGCGATGGGCAGCTCGATCTGCGCCAGCGCCGCCGTCGGCAGCACCTCGTCTCTCCCGGTCAACCGGGCCACGAGCTCCTGGAGCCCGGGATTGTGGCCCACGACGAGCACCCGCGAGGCCTCGCCGCCGCGACTCCGGACGGCGTCGACGATGGCCTCGGGATCGGCCAGGTAGAGCTGGCGATCCAGCTCCACGGTGCCGCCGTAGCCGGACCCGTCCGCCACCTGGGCGGCGGTGCTGCGCGCCCGCTCGGCGGTCGAGCTGACGATCAGGTCGGGCGTCAGCGCCTGCCGGCGGAGGAGCAGGCCGACACGGGGCGCGTCGCGGTTGCCGCGCCGGTTGAGCGGCCGATCGTGGTCGGCGAGGCCCGGCTGCTTCCAACTGGACTTGGCATGGCGCAGAATCAGGAGCGTCTTCATGAGACCTGCGCCGGCGCGCATCGCCGGCGGCGGGAATTATGTCGCGCTTCGGCCGGGGGGAACACTAGAATGGAATCGTGCTGCTCATCGCGTTGCTCGACCTCTACTCGCTCGTCGTGCTCGGCGCCGTCATCATCTCCTGGATTCAGTTGCCGCCGTCCAATCCGGTCGCGACGTTCCTGCACACGCTGACGGAACCGCTGCTCGCGCCGATCCGCCGGGTGCTGCCGGACGCGGGCGGGCTCGATTTCTCGCCCCTGATCCTGCTGTTCGGCCTGCGCATGCTGCGGAGCCTGCTGTTCGCGGGCGCCCTGTGATCCTGAATTCGGTATCATGCCCCAGCGACGATTTCCGGGTCAGGAGTCCGCGCCGTGGCGGGCCAGTGAGGTACCTATGTCCAGGCTCTTGGCGGTGACCGTGCTCGTCACGGCGGCGGTGGCAACCGCCGGCGCGCAGGACGCGGAGAACCCGTTCACCGACGGCCCCGACCGGCGGATGGGCGAAACGAGCTTCCGGGTGCACTGCACCCTCTGCCACGGCTACGACGCGCAGGGCGGCGCGGAGACCAACGGACCCGACCTGACGACCGGGCGGTTCCGCCGTACCAGCACCCTGGCGGGGCTCTTCGACGTGATCCGCAACGGCGTCCCGGGCACGGCCATGCTCGGGATCAACCCCGACGTGTCCGATCGCGTCGTGTGGCAGATCATCACGTACCTCGATTCACTGACCCCGAACCTGGCGGACGCGGACCTGCCGGGCGACCCGGGCGCCGGGCGCGCCCTGTTCGCCGGCAAGGGCAACTGCGCCGCGTGTCACATGGTCGACGGCGCCGGCGGGCGGCTGGGTCCGGACCTCTCGCGGGTCGGCGAGCGGCGCGACCCGGACGAGCTGCGGGCCGACCTGCTCGACCCGAGCGCCGAGGTCGAGCCGCGCTGGTGGACGATGACGGTCACGCGCGCCGACGGGTCGGTCGTCGAAGGGCTCCGAATGAGCGAGGACACGTTCACGTTGCGCGTGATCGACGCGGACGAGCAGTTGTGGTCGTTCTCGAAGGACGAGATACGGTCGTTCGACCGCATCCGGACTTCCTCGATGCCGGGCGCCGACGGCACGCTCACGGACGCCGAGGTGGACGACCTGATCGCGTACCTCTTCTCGCTGCGGAAGGAGAGCTGACTCATGAAACGGTTCGCGATGGTCGTCGCGCTGGCCGCCTCCGCGCAGGCGGCCAGCGGCCAGGAGCCTGCACCCGGCACCGCCCCGTCGTTCAGTCCCGTGACCTGGGAACGGCTCCTCAACGCGGCGGAAGAGCCCCACAACTGGCTCATGTACTCCGGCACCCACAGCAGCCAGCGCTTCAGCCGGCTCGACCAGATAAACGCCGGCAACGTCGCCGATCTGAAGCTGAAGTGGGCCTATCAGATTCCCGTGATCGACCGCGCGGAGACCACCCCGCTCGTCGTCGACGGCGTCATGTTCGTCACGGAGGCGCCCAGCAACCTGGCGGCCATCGATGCCGCCACGGGCGGCGTGTACTGGCGCTACGAGCACGAGCTCCCCGACGATCTCCGGATCTGCTGCGGCCGCAACAACCGCGGCGTGGCCGTGCTCGGCAACACGCTGTTCATGAGCACGCTGGACGCCCACCTGGTGGCGGTCGACGCGCGCAGCGGCAACCTCGTCTGGAACACCGAGGTCGCCGAGTACTCGCGGGGCTACAGCAAGACGGCGGCGCCGCTCATCGTGAAGGACAGGGTGGTGACCGGCATCGCGGGCGGCGAGTTCGGCATCCGCGGGTTCCTCGACTCGTACGACGCCGAGTCCGGCGCGCGCGAGTGGCGCACCTACACGATTCCCGGCCCGGACCATCCGGACAACCGGAGCTGGTCCGGCGACTCGTGGCGCACGGGCGGCTCGCCGACCTGGATCACCGGCTCGTACGATCCGGAGCTCGACCTCGTCTACTGGGGCACCGGCAACCCCGGCCCCGACTACAACGGCGAGATGCGGCTGGGCGACAATCTCTACTCCGACTCGGTGCTCGCCCTCGACGGCGACACCGGCGAGCTGTCCTGGTACTTCCAGTTCACGCCCCACGACGTGCACGACTGGGACGCGATCCAGATCCCGATCCTCGCCGACATCGAGTTCGACGGCCAGCCGCGCAAGGCCATGCTGTGGGCCAACCGCAACGCGTTCTTCTACGTGCTCGACCGCGCGACGGGCGAGTTCCTGCTCGGCGAGCCGTTCGCCCGCCAGACCTGGGCGGAACGCATCGACGAGCAGGGCCGGCCGGTGCGGCTGCCCGACACGTTTCCGACGGAGGACGGCACGGTGGTCTCGCCCTCCGTCCTCGGCGGCACCAACTGGTGGTCGCCCGCGTTCAGCCCCCGCACCGGGCTCTTCTACGTCAACGCCTTCGACGGCGAGGCGGAGTACTTCGTGCGCGAGGACGACTACCGGGCGGGTGTCCGCTTCATCGGGGGCGGGCAGCAGCAGGTCGAGGCGATCGACAACTACGTGAACGCCATTCGGGCCATCGACCCGGCCACCGGCGAGCGCCGCTGGGAGTTCCGCATCACGCCGCAGTCGAGGGCCGGCGTGCTCGCCACGGCGGGCGACGTGGTCTTCAGCGGCGGCATCGACGGCTACTTCTTCGCCCTCGACGCCGAGACCGGCGAGGAGCTGTGGCACATGCAGTTGGGCAGGCTCGTGCAGGCCGCGCCCATCACCTACGCCGTGAACGGAGAGCAGCAGGTCACGGTCGCGGCGGGCAACGTGGTGTACACGTTCGGCCTGGACTGATGGCGTTCGTGACGCTCGACGGCCTGGACGCGCGCGAGCCGATGCCCGGCTTTCACGGCCGGTTCATTCATACCGACTCGGTCACCATCGTCCACTGGGACGTCGAGGCCGGCGCGACGCTTCCGGAGCACTCGCATCCGCACGAGCAGGTGTCGAGCCTCCTCGCGGGCGAGTTCGAGATGACGATCGATGGGCGGACCCGGCAGATGCACGCGGGCTCGGTCGCCGTCGTGCCCGCGGATGCCGTCCACTCCGGCCGCGCCCTGACGGCCTGCCGGTTCATCGACGTGTTCCACCCCGTCCGGGAGGACTACCGGGCGTGATCGCTCGCGTCGCGCGCAGGGTGCGGCGCCGGATCTCCCGCACCGCCGCCGTCGCCGTCGCCTGCGCCGTGCTCGGCCCGGGCGTTCCGGGCGCAGCGGCGGCAGCCGGGCAGCCGGCGGCGGCGCAGCCCGCGGCCGCGGACCGCGCGCCCTCGCCCCGCAACGCCAGCTACTCCATCGACGTCCGGCTCGACGCGGAGGCGCGGC
>CAYGCV010000103.1:0-13017 GCA_964348425.1 uncultured Vicinamibacteraceae bacterium
GGCGCCGCCGTCAGAGGGAGGCCGAGCCCCACCCGTAGTTGACGCGGACGTAGTAGTAGCCGCCGTTGAAGCCGAACGGCCCGAACTGGCCGTAGCGGTTGCCTACGCCGTCAACCGCGTACGGATTCTCATCCGGGTATGTGTTGAAGACGTTCTGAGCGCCGATGTACAGCGTGACATCGTCGAACGGGAACCCGACCTCCACGTCGACCAGCGGCTTGCCGGGATACAGGGGATACAGGTACGAATTGGCCGCCCCCAAATGGTTGCGCGCATCTTCGCGATCCCAGTAGGAGCCGTAGTAGTGCAGGCGGGCCATGAGGCTCCAGCGGTCCTCGGTGTGGTTGACCCCGGCGTTCCAGCGCGTTCTCGGCAGCCCCAGCGTCAGGGCGGCGATACGGTCGTTGTCGATATTCTCCGGGTTGAAGGTCGTGACCGCGGTGTCGGTGAAGTTGAAGACGCCGCTGAACGTCGTCCGTCCACCGATTCCCAGCGGGGTCCAGGTGCTGACGACGTCGAGTCCCTGGGTGCGGGTCGAGAAGTCGTTCACGAAGAAGCGGAACACCGCCAGGTTGCCCGCTTCCGCAATTCCTTCGGCGAGCAGGGAGGCGATTTCGATCGGTGTGAGCTCGTAGTTCCGCGTGATGGTGAGCCGGTCGGCCACGTCGATGCGGAAGTAGTCCGCCGTGAACGTGAAGGTGCCGGAGTCGACCACGGTTCCGACGGAGTAGTTGATCGACTCTTCCGGCTGCAGCGGTCCGCCGCCCCGCAACGCCGCGATCGGTGAGGTGGACGGAATCGTGCCGTTGTTGACCAGGTCATTGATCTCGTAGTCGAACTCGGTCGTCACGTTCAGCACGTTCTGCTGGCCGGGGGTCGGGGCGCGGAAGCCGCTGCTGACCGCGGCGCGCACCGCGAACTCGTCCGTGAAGCCGTACCTTCCGGACAGCTTGCTGTTCATCGTGGTGCCGAACGTGTCGTAGAAGTTCTCGATGCGGGCGGCGGCGCCCAGCGTCCACCGGTTGTCGACGGCGTGCACCTCGACGTCGCCGTAGACCGCGAAGTTGGCGCGGTCCCACGTGCCGGAATTCTCCGGACGAGTGCCGTTGTAGCCGTTCGAGGCCGAGCTGAAGCCCTGCGCGCCGAACGGGCCGATCGCCCACGACGCCATGTCGCCGGCGCCGAGGTGGTACTGCTCGTTGCGCCACTCGACGCCGCCCGCGATGTTGATCATGTTGCTGGCGGCGTACGAGAGGTCCGCGTTGAGGCTGCTCTCGGTCTGCTCCAGCAGGTTCGGCCGGAAGCTGGTCGGGCTCTCGGGGCCGAGCGAGGCGTTGACCGTGTCGAAGATGAAGGTGTCGACCTGGTTCTGGCCGATGTTGCCGCTGACGTCCCAGTTGAGCCCGGTCACCGTGGTCCCGCGCACGCCGGCGACCACCGAGAAGTCGCGCACGTCCCCGCCGAACTGCGGCGTGAAGCCGCCCGGCAGGCCTTCGGCCGCGCCGAGGAACGGCTGGTGGAACGTGAAGCAGTTCGGATCGCTCTGGACCTGGCCGAAGGCGACCGGGTCCGGCGTGCCGTTGCTGATGGCGACCGTCGGGCAGTTGGCCGATCCCATGCCTTGCGCGGCCAGCACGTCGCCGACCAGCAGCGTCTCGCCGCCGTCGACCGAGTACACGTTGCCGCGGTTGTTCGGGTTCCGGAAGTAGAAGCCGCCGGTCACCTTCTTGCTGGCGTAGTTGGCGTGGCCGTAGAACTCGGCGGCCCGGTTGCCCCCGCTGCCGAAGTTGGCGAACAGCTTCAGGTCGTCATCGACCAGCGGCGAGCCCCACACGCGCGACGTGTCGCGCACGAACATGTTGCCACCGTTGATGACCGCCTGCGTGCCGCCGTCGTTCACCGCGCGGTTGGTCGGCTGCGTGCCGCCGTACTCGAGGCTGAGGTTCACGAAGCCTTCCGAGCCGAGCGGCAGGCCGGCGTTGCCGGCGAACGTGAAGCCCGGGGCGAAGCCGCCGATGCCGTTGCACGAGCGGCCGACGGGGCCGCACGTCGCCGGGTCGCCGTCGTTCTCGGTGTAGAACTGCCCGGTGCGGAACTCCAGGCTGCCCCCGGAGCGCGCGTTCTTCAGCTCGAAGTTGATGACGCCGGCGATGGCGTCCGAGCCGTACTGCGCCGCCGCGCCGTCGCGCAGCACCTCGACCTGCCGCAGGGCGATCGAGGGGATGGCCGACAGGTCCGGCCCCTGCGCGCCGTCGGCGATGCCGTTGCCCAGCCAGGCGATGACCGCCGCGCGGTGCCGGCGCTTGCCGTTGATGAGGACCAGCGTGTGGTCTGGCGCCATGTTGCGCAGGTTGGCCGGCCGCACGATGGTGGCCGCGTCGCTGATGGGCTGGGTGTTGACGTTGAAGGACGGGACGACGGTCCGCAACTGGTTGGTGAGGTCCACGTCGCCCTGGCTGACGAAGTCCTGGGCGGTGATGACGTCGATCGGCACCGGCGACGCGGTGATCGAGCGCGGGTCGGCGCGCGTGCCGACCACGGCCACCGTCTCCTGCAGCAGCACCTCCAGCTCGACGTCGAGCGTGACCATGGCGCCGGCCCCGACCTCCACGTCGCGCGCAACCGTGCCGAAGCCGGGCAGCGTGAAGGTCACCTCGTACAACCCGGGGGCGAGCATGCCCAATACGAACCGGCCGGTGCCGTCGGTGAACGCGGTGCTGACGTCACCACTCGCCTGGTTGCGCGCTTCCACCGTCACGCCCGGCAGCACGAGGCCCGTGGCGTCGATGACCGTGCCGTCGATGGCGGCGTCCTGGGCGCCGGCTGCGGCCGGCGCGAGAGCCAGCGCGGCCAACATCGCCAACGCCGTCGCGAGAGTGGTTGAAAGACGGGCTAGATCCACAGCAATCGACATCGTTGGATTCCTCCGATACCTCCCAGAGCGGTGCAGAGCACCCATGGTACACAGTACGCCGAATCTGCGTACTATACACGCTGCGCACCGGGCTGGCAGGTGCAGGAGCCGATCCCGGCGGGGCCGGTACGGTATCTTGTGACAGGCATCGTCGTCGATCGAGGAGGTGGAATTCGTGCCGCGCAGCCTTCGCGTCGTGCCCCTTGTGGCGGCGCGGCGTGCGCGGTTGAACCTCGCAGCGGGGGAGACGGCCGTCGGTTGCCCGCTGTGCGGTGTGAGCGCGTTCCCCGGCACCGCGCGTGGCGCGCAGGACCAGAACCAGCAATAGGAACCGGCTTGTCGCCGGATGCTTTCCCGATGACGCCGTCGCGCGCCGTTCGCCTGCTCGTCGGACTGTCGTGCTCGGCGCTGGCCGTGCTGCCCGGCATGTCGCGGCCCGCCGCCGGCCAGACGCTGCACCGCAGCGGCCAGACGGCCGTTCCGCCGGTGGACGGGTGGCGCCCACTTCCGCCACGGGGCTGCGTCTCTCGTGGATCCTCTACCGGAGTCCCGGCGCCGTGGTGTTCGACCCGCCACAGATCAAGACCTGGGAGGATCTGCGCGACGGCGGGAATTGGCCGTGGTCGGTCGGCTTCGAGACGCCTCCGGCGCCGCCGGGGAACCGCTGGGTCTCGCGAGTCACGTTCAGCGAGCCGGGCACGTACGTGCTGCGGTGCCTCGCGCACGATGGCGGGCTGCAAACGTACGATGACGTCACGTTCGTGGTGAGCCGTTGACCGGGAGCGCCGGCTGGGGCGCAGGCACGCACCGGCCGGCCCCGGGGAAGGAGAGCAGGGAGCGATGGCGCAACGCTACTGGTTGATGAAGTGCGAGCCGGCCGCCTACACCATCGACGATCTCCAGCGCGACGGCCAGACGAGCTGGGAGGGGGTGCGCAACTACCAGGCGCGCAACTTCATGCGCGACGACATGCGGGTGGGCGACGGCGTGCTGTTCTACGCCTCGAACGCCAAGCCGTCCGGGGTGACGGGCATCGCGCGAGTCTCGCGGACCGCCTATCCCGACCACTTCGCCTGGGAGGAGGGGCACCGCTACTTCGACGCCCGCAGCACGCCCGAAAAGCCGCTCTGGCACATGGTGGATATCGAGTTTGTCGAGCGCTTCGCGGAAACCATCTCGCTCGCGACGCTGAAGGCCACCAGGGGGCTCGAGGACATGATGGTCACGAAGCGGGGCAGCCGGTTGTCGGTCCAGCCGCTGACCAGGGCGGAGTTCGACGTCGTGCGCCGCCTCGGCAGGAAGAGCGGGGCCGGTGCGCCTGCTGCGGCGGGTGCCGCGCAGAAGGCGGCACCCGCGCCCAAGGCGGCGCCCGCACGCAAGGCGGCATCCGCGCGCAAGGCGGCGCCTGCGGACAAGGCGGCACCCGTGGACAAGGCGGCACCCGCAGACAAGGTGGCACCTGCGGACAAGGCGGTTTCCGCGGACGAGGCGGCTCCGAAGCGTCGTCGGCGTCCGCCTGCGGGTGCCCTGGCGGCGGCCGCGATTGCGGCCGGGGCGCTGGCGCTCTCGCTGCTGTCGGTCGGCCAGGTGTCCGGCCCGGCGGCGCCGGCGCCAACCCCGGTCGCGGAGACGGCTCCGCCGGCGGCCGCGGGTGCGGCGGCCGCGACAGTTCCGGCCGCGACGGCTCAGGCCGCCGCCGCGGGTGCCCCGGCAGCAGCGGACGCTCCCTCCGCGCCGGCTGCGGACGCCTTCCCGGCGGGGACCGACACCCCGGCGGCGGCTGCGGCCCCGCCGGCAGCGGCGCCCGCTGCCCCCGCGGTGGCTGCTGCCGCTCCGGCCGGTGCCGCGCCCGCTGCCACCGGCGCCGAGGCGTGGGCAGCGCCGCAAACGCCATGGGGGGATCCCGACCTGCAAGGGATATGGAGCAGCGGCTACATCCTGACGCCGCTCGAGCGGCCCGACGCGTTCGAGGGGCGCGAGTTCGTGACCGACGAGGAGAAGGCCGAGCTCGAGGCCGCGGCGTTCGCGCGGCTCGATCATTCGGTGGGCGGTCCCCGCCGCGGCGGGGGACAGGGCACGGGCACCTACAACAGCGCGTTCACCGGGGCCGGGCGGGAGGTCATCAGCGCGGGCCGCACGTCGCAGATCGTCGATCCGCCCGACGGCAGAATCCCCTGGACCGGCGAGGCGCGGGAGCAGGTGGCGGCCGAGACGGTCGTCAACTCCTCCGAGCGCGGCCGGTTCCTCGCGGAGGACAACGAGCTCGGCGGCGACGGCCCGGAGGATCGGCCCAACGACCGCTGCCTCGGGGTCAGCATTCCGCTGCGCTTCGCCGCGGCCGGATCCTCGGCGACGCTGCACCGGATCGTGCAGTCGCCGGGGCAGGTCTCGATCTACTACGAGCACGGGCACCAGGGCGGCGCGTATCGCCAGGTGCCGCTCGACGGCCGGCCGCACCTGCCGCCCGGCATCCGCCAGTTCCTCGGCGACGCCCGCGGGCGCTGGGAAGGCGACACGCTCGTCATCGATACCACCAACTTCACCGACAAGACCAGCTACGAGGGTGCGCGCGGCAACCTGCGCCTGGTGGAGCGTTTCACGCCGGTCGGACCCGACAGCCTCGTGTACCGCGCCACCATCGAGGACGCGACGGTGTTCACGCGGCCGTGGACGATCGAGATCCCGCTGACGAGGCAGGACGACCACGCCAACCAGATCTACGAATCCGCCTGCCACGAAGGCAACTACGCCCTGACCAGCATCCTGATGGGCGCCCGCCTGCTGGACAGGCGGTAGGAGTCTGCGCCGTAGAACGGCGCGGACTCCTGCAGGGTTGGTTGGGCGCCGAGCGGAGCCGTCAGGCGACGATTGGCGGGCCAGCCCGGACCCGCCGCCGGCGCGGACGCATGACGAGACGGAACAGGAGGATCGGATGAGAACTCGACATCTGAACGTGTGGCGGGTGGTCGTCGCGGCCGTCGTGTTGCTGGCGGTCGGCCAGGCGGCGGCCTGGGCGCAGGAGTGGACGGCGCCGCGCACCGGGTTCGGCCAGCCGGATCTGCAGGCAGTGTGGGACTTCGCCACCATCACGCCGCTCGAGCGGCCCGAGGAGTTCGCGGGCAGGGCGGTCATGACGGCGGAGGAGTCGGCGGCGTACGAGAGCGAGCGGTTCAGGCTCGTGGATCACGACACCGAGGAGGGCGCCACGTTCGTCTGCGAGGGAACGGGCAACTACAACGAGTTCTGGTACGACCGCGGCTTCGGCGACGTCGTGGAGGACCGGCAGACGTCGCTCATCGTCGATCCCCCGGACGGGCGGATTCCGCCGCGGACGCCGCAGGCGGGGCCGGCCGGCCGCCGCGCCCGCGGCTACGACTCGTGGGACAGCCGGGGCATCGCCGAGCGCTGCATCGCCGGCTTCAACACCGGTCCGCCGATGATGCCCAGCGCCTACAACAACTATTTCCAGATGATCCAGACGGCGGACTACGTCGTCGTCTTCAACGAGATGATCCACGACGCGCGGATCGTGCCGCTCGACGGGCGCCCGCACCTGCCACCCGGGGTTCCGCAGCGGCTGGGCAGCTCGCGCGGCCGCTGGGACGGCGACACGCTGATCATCGAGACGACGAACTTCCACGGCGCCACGGCCTTCACCGAGAACCACAGCGCCACGCCGGGCATTCCGTCACCGAGCGGTTCACCCGCGTCGGCGAGGACACGCTCCGCTACGAGTTCACGATCGACGATCCGGAGACCTGGACGCGGCCGTGGACGGCGGTGGTCCGCATGACGCGCTCGGCCACGCCCATCTACGAGTACGCCTGCCACGAGGGGAACTACGGCATGACCAACATCCTCTCGGGCGCCCGCGCCCAGGAGGACGGGCCATGACTCATGACTTCAGTTCTGGTTCTGGGTGGCGGCCCGCGCGTCGCGCGCCTCGCGCTCGGCGCTCAGGCGCTCGTAGTCCTCTTCCGTGATGAAGATGACCTGCTGGTTGGCGTGGGCCATGTCGTCCACCGTGCGCTGGCCGTAGGCCACCCACTGCCGCGGATCCGGGTTGTTGCGGTTGGCCGCCGTGTTGTCGTGCCACGCGGTGATTTCCACGACGGTGCCCTTGGGCAGCAGCGGCGCGTAGTCCGGGTCGTAGACGTAGTTCAGGTGCCAGGTGTTGTCGAACTGCGACGTGTAGTTCAGCACTTCGCGGCGACCGTTCGGGTAGATCGCCTCCATCAGGAACCCCTTGCCGCGGAAGTGCATGTGGGGCTGGAAGTTGTGGAAGATGCCGGGCGCCGGCATGACGTAGGTGCCCTTGGTCTCCGTCACCGAGTTGGGCGGGATCTCGAGCAGTTGCCCGGCCGTGATGCCGACCGCCACGAACTGCGCGTTGTACTTGGGTGGCGAGTCCTTCGGATAGAGCCACCAGGCGCACTCCATCACGTCGGTCACCTCGTAGCCCACGGCGTGGTAGTGGACCTCGAACTCGACCCTGGCCCCCGCCTGCACGATCTTGCCGACGTTGTCCGGATAGACCTCGCCGTCCTTGCCCTGCGCCCACTCGGTGAAGAACTCGCGCACCTCCAGCAGGTCGTCGGCGTACTCCTGCTCGGTGGCGGCGCGGATGACGTCCTCCACCGTGCCCTCGCCGCTGCGCAGCGCGCGCTCGGCGGCCAGCAGCTCGGGGCTCTTCGGCTGGTAGAGGTACGTGGACGCGTGATGGGCTATCGGCCGGCCGGCCAGCGACGGCTTCGTCTCGGCCGCGCGCACCCAGACCGACTCGGGCAGATCGATCTCGACCACCGGGGTGAACCAGGCGTCCTGAGCTTCCGCCGGCATGGTCCAGGGGACGCCCCGGACGACGATGTCGGGCGGCCCCAGCTCGGCCTCGAGCCGGAAGCGGTCGTCGTCCGGCCAGGTCGCGGGCGGGGGCATGTCGGCCGGATCGCCCAGCGGCGCGCCGGCGTCGACCCAGCGCACGACCCGATCGATCTGCTCGTCGCTCAGCGAGATGTCGTTGACGAACTGCTGGATGCCCACCGTCTTGTCGAGGTGCCAGGGCGGCATCTCGCGCGCGATCACCCGGTTCTTGATGGCCCGCGCCCAGGGCCGCGTCTCGGCATACGTCACCAGCGACATCGGCGCCATGCTGCCCTCGCGGTGGCACGTCTGGCAGTGCTGCTGCAGGAGCGGCGCGATGTCCCGGGCGAACGTCACGCCGGGCTCGGCCGCCGTCTGCGCCAGGCCGGCGGCCGGCGCCGCCGCGAGGCCGGCGAGCAGGAGGATTGCCGCCGCCGACCGTCCGTGCGATACGCGCGACCCGCTCTGATTCCTGGTCATGTCTACTCCCTGACGGTCACGTGCAAGTAGCCGTTCGTCCAGCAGCACTGGAACGGGGGTGAGCCGGGCGGGTTCGACCCGTCCGAGGCCCGCAGGTGCAGCGTGTAGTCCCCCGGCTCGTGGAAGGTCGCCGTCGTGCCGGCCCTGCCGTTCTCGACCGGCGGCTCGGGGTCGGCGATGGTCACCGGCCCCGTGCCCCGGTACTTGATCCACGTCAGCGGCAGCCTCCCGTCGCCGCGGACCGAGCCCAGCCCGTCGTCGGTGACCCGGACGTCGAGCGCCAGCGGCTGTCCGACCGCCGCGGCGCGCGTCGCGTGCGTGCCGCGCGGCCCCATGCCCGCCTCGCCGTCCGCTTCGAACCTCACAGACGGCGGCGTGTTGCCGGGGAATCGCCGCGAGCCGTCCCGCAACGGTTCGATCATGTAAACGGGATCGAGGTTGGCGGGAATCTCGAAGGTCTCGCCCCGGCTGGTGAGCGTCCAGGTCACCTCCGTCGCCAGGTCGGGCGGCACCCGCACCGTGAACATCCCGATCTGCCGGCGCGGCACGAAGTGGGTCGGCTGGCCCTGATCGGCGGGGCCGGGGGAGATCCGGTTGTCGGGGCCGACGGGTATGTCCACGGCCTCCTGCCAGTTCCGGTTCATGTACCCGAACGAAACCTCGATCGCGCCGTCCCGGGTCTCGTACCAGCCCTCGTAGACGGGGGCGACGCTCTGCCCGGTGTCGCGGGTGATGCTGCCGCCGGGAAGCTGCGCCTCCGGCGCCAAGCCCGCCGCCAGCACGGCCGCGGCCGCCAGGAGTACCGCCGGTCGCATCCGGCCGGGCGTCCGCCTTCGCGCTTGCATCGGATTCTCTCCCTGCCCCCCTTCGCCGCCGGCCCGCGCGCCGGTCACTACACTACCAGACGCCCGACCGGGGACCAAGGTGCGGCGCGGGACCTGACCACGGGCTTCTAGCGCTCGCTGCGCCCGGCGGCGGCGCCCGCGGCCTGCGCCTCCACGCCGCGCGCCACCTCGAGGATGTGCCGGATGTCGTGGTTGCCCTCGTGGCAGGCGTACTCGTAGAGCGGTCCCTCGGTCGCCTGCATCGGAATCTCCACGCTCCAGGGGCGCGTCCACGTGGTGGGATCGTCGACCGTGAACTCGTAGCGCAGCGTGCCGGCTTCCACGCGCGTGAAGCGCTCGACCACGCGCAACGCCGGGCCGCGGGCGTAGGCGCGCACCGGCGGGCGCGGGCCCGTGGCGCCCTGGAACAGGGTCCTGGCCGTGAAGTTCGTGGTCTCGACGACGAGCGTCCGGCCTTCCCACCGCCCGCGCGAGTCGCCCCGGAGCTGGCGGATGCCGGGCGGGATGTGCGGGCGTGGTCCCACCGGAATGATGCGCGCGCGGTTGGTGCCCAGCTCCTGCAGCAGGGCGACGTAGCCGGGGGCCTGGAAGATCTGGAGCAGATCGTTGTACGGCGGCGGCATCATCGGCGGCCCCTCGATGACCCACAGCACGCAGCGCTCCTGCAGCGGGCGCTGCTCGTGGCTGTCGTACTCGCGGCCGCGCCTGGCCGCGGCGTGCTCGTCGGCGCGCCCCCGCGCGGCCCGCGTGAGGGGCGGGATGCGGCCGTCCGGCGGATCGACCACCAGCGAGGTGCGCCGGCTCGAGAGCCCCTTGGGCCGCCGCGTGCGCAGCCACATCGAGTTGTCGTAGTGGATGTTCTCGGGGGTCTGACGGAGCTGCTCGCGGATGGCGTCCGGCGCGCCGAGCTGCTCGCCGCTGCGGAGCGCGAGCGGGTCGACCCCTTCGGCCGTGAGCAGGCGGCGCAGCTCGGCCGCCTCCTCCTCCGTGAACAGCTCGCGCCCGGCGAGGTGGGCCGGGCGCTGCAGCGGCGTGAAGGTCTGGCCGGTCCAGATGCCCTGCAGGTCCGGGTCGCCCCACGGCGTGAGGCCCGCCGCCGGCGGCGTCGTCTGGCCGGCGGCCACGGCCGCCGTCCCGACGGCCAGCAGGGTCGACAGCGCGAAGACGGCGCGACGCTGATTCATGAGGTCACCTCAGGACGTCGCCGGCCGCCGCCGCGTCGATGTACCGCTGCACGTCCTGCTCGAGAAGCAGCCGCTGCCGGGCCAAGTCGCGGGCTGCCGCGGTCACGGCCGCGACGTAGCCGTCGTGCGTGCCGTAGCGTTCCTCGAGCGACCGCCGGGGGTCGCCGGCGGCCAGGCGCGCGGCGCGGGTCTTCGGGAACGGCACGAGCTGCCCGGAGGCCTCGCAGCCGTCGCCCAGGCCGTAGCCCTCCCCGCGCAGCGCCCAGCCGGTGGTCGTCGCCACCGGCGCCGCGACGGGCGGCAGGCGGATGCCGGCCACCTCGTTGCCGTCTTCGTCCGTCCGCGACACGAACGCGGGGTAGGTCGGCCGGCCGCCGAACGCGGGCGGCTGGCGGTCGAGGATGCCGTCAGCGAACCGCGGCCCGAAATCCAGCAGGTAGCGCGTCGAGAAAACGCCCGTGTAGGCGACGCCCGGAATGGCGGGGAAGCCGAGCTTCGCCCGCGGCACGCTGCCGCTCACGGTCGCCGGCTGCGGGACCGAGAACACGGCCGTGCCGTCCGACACGCGCGGGACCCGGCTGCGGGGCGGCGCGACGTCCACGGTCACCCACTCGTCGAGCGCGACCAGCAGCGCGCGCAGCGCCGGCGCCGAATCGGTCGGGTTCTGGAGCTGCTGGCAGCTTCCCCGGCGGCCGGCGCGGCCGGTCCCGTGCTGCGTGCCGGCAACCAGGAAAAACCGCACGTGCTCCGGGTCGGCCAGGTCGTTGCCCTCGGTATCGGTGTGCAGCAGCGACGCGGCCTTGACCCAGTACTCGTTCGCCGAATTGATCTCGAACACCCGCGGGCAGGTCCCCGAGGCCAGGCAGCGGGCGCCGCGCCCGCCGGTCCTGCCGGAGACCGGGTCGTGCAGCTCCGGATACGCGAACGGAAAGACGGCCTCCGGGAAGAAGCGGTGCTGGCGGTTCCGTTCCGTTCGGGCCGTCTGGGCGAAGCGGTAGTTGATGCCCGCGCCGCTGCCGCCGCCGATGGCGTTCTCCATGCCGTCGATGACGCGCCGCCCCTGCTCGTCCTCGTTGAATCCCAGCGTCAGGAAGTCGTTGAGGTAGCGGGCGGACTGCGAGTACGCCCACGACAGCACGTGCTCCACGCGGTCGGCGAGCGGGTTGGGATTGCCGGCGTCGTCGCTCGCCGCATGGCGCAGGAACGACACGAAGTCGCGCGTGGCGGCCAGGCCCAGCCCCGCAATCGGGGGCTGCGTGGCCGGGTACGTGAACTCGTAGATGTGGCTCTGCTCGAACGCCGTGCCGGGGGGCAGCAGGCGGATGGTGCGTGCGTCGACATACTCCCAGTCGTCCGCGGCGACCGGCGCGGGCGGGTCGTTCAGCAGCCGCTTGACCGTCAGCGCGGCGCGGCCCTTGTCGAGCGTCGCCGCCGGGTACGTCAGGGTGTGCGCGGCCGTGCGGTCGTTGTCGAAGTTGATGTACTCGTACGAGGGTCCCTCGATGGCGGCGCCGTCCGGCTGGCGCGCCACCGGGACCGTGATCGTGAGCCGGTCGTCGCCGGGCGCCGCACCGACGTCCCAGCCGTTCCACGCCAGGATGTACCCGCGCTCCATCAGGAAGCCGTCCCCGGCGTCGGCGGCGGCCGTCGGGTCGTTGCGCCGCCCGCCCGAGGCGAGCCGCCTGTGGTTGAGAATGCCGGACAGCTTGTTCCCCCGGTTGTTGATCTCGAGCAGCAGCTTGCCGCGGCCCGCGTCGACCGGCCGCAGGATGTAGATGTCCATCGAGTACTCGACCATGCCGCGCGCGTTGCGCGGCGCAAGCTCGATGTCCGTGATGACGGCGTTGCGCGGATCGTCGGGATCGACCTCGCCGTGGGCCCTGCCGCGCAGCTTCTCGTAGGGCCCCACCGTGCCGAAGTGCCTGCCCTCGAAGGTGGGCGATTCGACGTGGGTGATCTCGATGCGGGTGATCCGCGCGTCCGCGCTGCCCGCGCCCAGCAGGACGCAGGCGGCGAGCATGCCGAGTCGCGGGATCCAACCGCTGCCTGCGACGAGCGAAGCTGAACTGTCGGTCGTCATGTCTCAACTCCAGCGACGGCACCCGCGGCGCGCGGGTGCGGGGAACGCGTCCGATTGGTGCTCGACGCCGGCCGGACGCGGGACGGGCCGCGAGTTCACCGCAGGTCGGCGAAGAAGGCGCGCAGATCGTCCAGCCACAGCTCCGGCGCCTCGAGCGCCGGGAAGTGCCCGCCGCGCGGCATCTCGGTCCAGCGCGCGACGTTGTAGCGCTGCTCGGCCACCTGCCGCGCCTCGGGACCGGTGCGCGCCCGCCGGTCGTAACGCTCCACGAAGGCCGCGCAGCCCGTCGGCATGGCCGGCCTGTCCTGCGGCCGGCCCGGG
Organism: uncultured Vicinamibacteraceae bacterium; assembly: GCA_964348425.1. Taxonomy (GTDB): domain Bacteria; phylum Acidobacteriota; class Vicinamibacteria; order Vicinamibacterales; family UBA8438; genus JAAXGX01. The sequence continues at coordinate 12,685 of CAYGCV010000103.1, forward strand.
CCGTGCCGGCTCTCGTAGTAGATGCGCGAGGCGGACGTGATGCTGTCCGTCACCCAGTAGATCATGATGTTGGTCAGCAGCTCGTCCCTGGTGTAGACCGACTCGACGTCGCCGTCGTGATCGGTCCACCCGTGGTACTTCTCGACGATCCAGGCCGCCAGCCCCGCCGGGGAGTCGTTGAGCCCGTAGCCGAGGGTCTGCGTCCGCGTGCCCTGGATCTCCACGTAGCCGAATCCGTCATGCTCCATCGACCGCCCCATCGGCACGCCGCTCCGCAGCACTCCCTCCCAGCCGACTATGTGAACCCCGACGATATGCTCCGGGTCCTTACTC
>CAYGCV010000104.1:0-12897 GCA_964348425.1 uncultured Vicinamibacteraceae bacterium
CGCATGTCAGGATACGCCGGTCTCGTTCCGAAAACAAGTTAGCGCCTATGGGCTGATCGCCCCACTGGTGCGGGGCCCGCGGGTCGAGCCAGATGGCGTCGCCCTGGAAGTCGGCGCTCGAATCGGAGTTGGTGTTGCCGGTGGCGCGGCCGTACGTGTACGCGGCCAGCGCCTGCCAGTTGCGCTGCAGCCGCTGCCGGAAGGTCAGCTCCACGCCCTGGTAGTCGCGCGCGCCGCCGGCGAGGGTCGCGATGACGAAGTTCGCCTCGGGAAAGACGTCGTAGCCGAAGTAGTCGAGGCCGAGGAAGAGCGAGTCGGGATGCTCGACGGGCCCCGGATAGGTCGTCGACCCGTCCGGCCGCATGGCGTAGAGCGCCATGTCGTAGTCCTCGATGATGTCGCGCGTGCGCCGCTTCGTGTACAGCACGAGCACGCTCCGGCCCTCGCCGAGATCCGTCTCGTAGCTCAACTGCAGATCGTCGGTCCAGGGGGTTCGCGTGGTCGGCGCGAACAGCGCGTCGGCCTGCTGCGGGCCGCCCCGCACGCGGTAGGTCACCCACTGGTCGTTGGCGTAGACCTGCTCCTCGCGGACGGAGCCGGTGACGGTCCCCGCGAAGTTGGTCAGGTTGTTGCGGATCGGATCGTAGTACTTGCCGTAGAACGCGCTGATGCGCTGCCGGCCGCCGCCCGTGGGGTCGTACGACACGCTCAGGCGCGGCGCGAAGGTCCAGTCGAAGGTGAAGATGTTCGTGCCGTCGGTGGCGAAGTGCGCGAAGCGTTCCGTGCGCAGCCCGAGGTTGAACGACAGGTGGCGGCCGGCGCTGAACGTGTCCTGCACGAAGAAGCTCAGCCCGTCCGAGCGCGTCTCCTGCGCGCCCAGCTCGGTCTGCACGAACCGGTCGTAGTTGACGGCGCCGTGCGGATTGCCGGCCGTGCTGTCGTAGACCAGGCGCGCCGCGAGCTCGTCCTGCGTGATCGTCCCGTCGCCGTCGCCGTCGTACAGCGTGTAGAACGCCGCCCGGTCCGGCAGCCCGTCCACGGCGCGGACGAAGCCGCCGTAGTCGCTGCTGTTCGTCGGGTCGAACAGCGTGCGGCTGAAGCTGCCCGCGATCAGCTCGCCGGCGGTGAGCCCGGCCAGCGGCGCGGACAGCGACGCGTACAGGCCGCCGTCGTACACGGTGTCGCGGAAGTTGGTGTTCCGCAGCAGCTCGACGCCGCCGTGAAGCGCATGGTTGCCGACCTGCACGACCGCCGTGCCCTTGTAGCCCTCGGTGTCGCGCTGGTCGACATCGTCGAGCCCGAACCCGCCGAGCTGCTCGTCCTCGAGGGTGCGCACGTCCGTCTCGCGGAAGACGATGCTGTTGCGCGGACCGGGCACCACCGCGAAGTCGGACACTTCGCCGTTGTGCCGGCTGTACGACGCCTCGACCAGCACCCGGCCCAGCAGCCGGTTGTACTTGAGGTGGTAGTTGCTGCCGCCCTGCTCCCGCCGCCGGTCGCGGGCGTTGGTCACGTCGCGGTCGCGGCGGCCGCTGATGTCGGTCGGGTCGTTCAGGAACGTGAAGCTCAGGGTGTCGGCCGTGCCCGGCGCCCACGTGCCGCGGCCGTAGAACTGATCCTGAGTGTCCTCGACGGTGCGGATGACGTCGACGCCGTCGAGCGCGACGACGGCGTCGGTGCGCTCCAGCCGCCGGTAGCTGCCGAAGAACCAGGCCTGGTTCGCGACGATCGGCCCCCCGCCCGTGACGGCCGCGTCGAAGCGCGAGAAGCTCTGGTCCGCCGCGTTCCTGTCCTCGGCGACGAGCCCGTCGTTCTGGAAGAAGTAGTTGACCGAGCCGCTGAACTGGTTCGTGCCCGACTTCGTGATGACGCTCGAGAGCAGGCCGGGCGCCCCGACGTACTCGGCCGGGATGCCGCCGGTCAGCACCTGCTGCTCCTGGATGATCTCGGTGTTCAGGTTGGCGCCGAACGTGCCGCTCACGCCGTCGGTGACGTTGATGCCGTCGATGTAGTAGAAGTTGTCGCGCGACACGCCGGCGTCGCCGCCGATGTCGCTGTAGTTGAGGCCCGACTTCGACGCGGGATTGCCGGGCGCCTCGGGGTCTTCGGGGAGCACGCCCGGCACGAGCTGCAGGTAGCTCTGGTAGGTGCGGCCGGTCGGGACCGCCTCGGTCAGGTCGAGCGTGATGTCCGCGGCGACGACGGCGCTGGTCACGTCGACGACCGGCGGCGCGGCGGTCACCACGACGGTCTCGGTGAGGTTGCCGACCGGCAGCGTGATCCGCAGCGACGCGGTCTGTCCCGCCCGCACCAGCACGCCCTCGCGGCGCACCGTCCGGAACCCCGCCAGCTCGACGGTCACCGCGTAGCGGGCGGACGGGTTCAGGGCCGGCAGCTCCGCCAGCCCCTCGCGGCCGGTGACCGCGACGCGCGTGGTCGCCGCGTCCTCCGCGCTGGCGACCACCGCGGCGCCCGGGATCGGCAGGCCGTCCTGATCCGTGACCAGCGCCCGAATGTGCCCGGTCGTCGTCACCTGCGCGGCGGTCGGGCCCGGGTCGGCGGCGGCGGCGAGGAGCAGCGCGCACAGCCCGACCGGCGCGCCCGACAACAATCGCCTGATGCCTTTGAACATCGTCAACCTGGAGCTGGAGCCGGCAGGCTGCCGGCATTCGCCCGAGCCGGCAGGCTGCCGGCCGTCGATGGTGTTGCGGGCACCCTACAGGAGATCGGGGGCGGGCGGCAAGCCGGGGTGCCGGTTTGTCGGCTATCATGGCGCCGGATGCCCGCCATCTCGCGCCGTTCGATGCTGCAGCTCCTCGCCGCGCAGGCGCTGGCCGTGCGGCCCGCGGCAGGTCAGGTCCGACTGCACGGCGCGCCGCAGCCGCTGGCCGCCGACGCCGTCACCCACGACTGGGCCTCGTTCCTGGGCCCGTCGCACAACGCCGTGTCGACGGAGACGCGTCTCAGCAGGGACCTGCCGCCGCCGCTCGTCTGGGAGCTGCCCAAGGGCAGCGGCTATGCCTCGCCGGCCATTGCCGGCGAGCGGCTGGTCTTCATCCATCGACTGGGCGACGCGGAGGTCGTCGAGTGCCTGCATGCGGAGTCCGGCCGCGCCTTCTGGCAGCAGCGCTACCCTACCGCGTTCCGGGACCGCTACGGCTACAACAACGGCCCGCGCTCGAGCCCGGTCATCGACGGCGGGCGCGTCTACACCGTCGGCGCGGAGGGCCCGATCCACTGCCTCGATCTCGAATCGGGCGAGGTCGTCTGGACGCGCGATCTGCGCGCCGCGTACCGCGTGCGGCAGGACTTCTTCGGCGTCTCCTCGACGCCGCTCGTCGAGGGCGGGCTGCTCGTGGTCAACGTCGGCGCACCGGGCGGCCCCTGCGTGGCGGCCTTCGACAAGCTGACCGGCGCCGAGGTGTGGCGGGCGGGCACCGAGTGGGGCCCCAGCTACGCCTCGCCGGTGCCGGCGGTCATCCACGGCCGGCGCCGCGTGCTCGTCTTCGCGGGCGGCGAGTCGTCGCCGCCGAGCGGCGGGCTGCTCTCGATCGATTCGGCGAACGGGGCGGTGGACTTCGAGTTCCCGTTCCGCGGCCGCACCTACGAATCGGCCAACGCCTGCACGCCGGTCGTCTTCGACAACAAGGTGTTCCTCAGCTCCAGCTACCGCACCGGGAGCGTGCTGGTCGAGATTCTGCCCGACTTCACGCACCGTGTCGCCTGGCGCACGGCCGACGTCGGCATCCACTTCAACACCGCCATCCACCGCGACGGGCACCTCTACGCGTTCGACGGACGCAACCCGGGCGACGCCTCGCTGGTCTGCATCGACGCCGCCAGCGGCGAGGTGGCCTGGCGCGCGGTGCCCGAGTGGCCGGAAGAGCTCGAGCGGAACGGCCGCAGGCAGCAGACCGTGATGAGCACCTACCGGGGCTCGCTGCTGGCGGCGGACGGCCAGTTCCTCTGCCTGGGCGAGCTGGGCCACCTGCTGTGGCTCGACCTGACCCCGCAGGGCCATGCGGAGATCTCCCGCGCCTGGCTCATGGCGGCGCGCGAGTCGTGGGCCCTCCCCGTGCTGAGCCGCGGCCTGCTCTACGTGGTGCAGAACACCCGCGACGTCTTCAACGGGACGAATCCCCGCCTGCTCTGCTACGACCTGCGCGAATAGCCGGCCCCGGGTCCGGCCGGAGGTTGTACTTCAGGATGCACCAGACGGCGTGCAGGCCGTCGCGCCAGCCGATCTTCTTGCCCTCGGCGTACGTCCGCGCGGCGTACGAGACGCCGACCTCGTAGATGCGGATGCCGGGCAGCCGGGCGAACTTGGCCGTCAGCTCCGGCTCGACCCCGAAGCGGTCCTCCTCGATCCGAATCCGCCCGAGCACCTCGCGCCGGAAGGCCTTGTAGCAGGTCTCCATGTCCGTCAGGTTGAGGTTCGTGAGCAGGTTGCTCAGCAGCGTGAGCAGGCGGTTGCCGACCGAGCCCCAGAAGTACAGCACGCGGTGCGAGCCGCCGCCCGCGAAGCGGGAGCCGAAGACGACGTCCGCCTTGCCGTCGAGCAGCGGCTGCAGCAACTGCCGGTAGTCCCGCGGGTCGTACTCCAGGTCCGCGTCCTGCACGACGACGAGGTCCTGGCTCACCAGCCGGAATCCGCTCCGCAGCGCCGCGCCCTTGCCGCGGTTGCGCCCGTGGCGGACGAGGCGCACGCGGCCTTCCCGCTCCAGGCGCGCGAGCGTGTCGGACGTGCCGTCGGTGGAGCCGTCGTCGACGACGATGACCTCCCTGTCCATCCCGATCGGCGCGGCCAGGACCCGCTCGACGATCGTCTCGACCGTCGGCGCCTCGTCGTAGACGGGGATGACTATCGACAGACCCATCGCACCCGTTCGTCGTGAACCATGCCGCCCGGATTATCCCCGAATCGTCGGCCGGCGCGCGGCCTGCCGAGCGGGAGGGGCCGGGGCAGGGACTATGATTCGCACGGGAGATCGTATGAGAACCACTCGAGAGATCGCGGATTTCGTGGGCGGCGCGCTGCGGGGCGACGCCGACCGGCAGATCCACGGTGTGGGCAGCCTGGAGCGGGCCGGCGCCGGGGCGCTCGCGTATGCCGAGACCGGCCACCTCGACCGCGTGGCCGCCTCCGGCGCCGCGTGCGTGCTGGTCCCCCCCGGCGACTTTCCGGAGCGCACCGTGATCGTGGTCGACAATCCGCGCGTGGCGTTCGCGCGGGCCGCGCAGTGGCTGCTCCCGGCGACGCCGCCGTTTCGGGGGGTGCACCCGACCGCGCTGATACACGACGAGGCGGCGTTGGCGGCCGACGTGGCGGTCGGGGCCTGGACGCTGATCGAACGCGGCGCGCGCGTGGGCGCCCGCACCGTCGTGTATCCCGGCTGCTACATCGGCGCCGGCTGCCGGCTGGGCGCCGACTGCACCGTCTATCCGCACGCGGTGCTCTATCCGGACGTGGAGCTCGGCGATCGGGTGGTCGTGCATGCCGGCGCGGTGCTGGGCGCGGACGGGTTCGGCTTCGTCTTCGACGGGTCGCGGCACGTCAAGATTCCGCAGGTCGGCCGCGTGGAGATCGGCTCGGACGTCGAGCTCGGAGCGAGCACCTGCGTGGATCGGGGCACGCTGGACGAGACCGCCGTCGAGGCCGGCGCCAAGCTCGACAACCTGTGCCACGTCGGGCACAACGTGCGGATCGGCGCCCACACGGTCATCGCGGCGCAGACGGGCATTGCGGGCAGCTCGCGGATCGGCAGCTACGCCACGGTCGGCGGACAGGTCGGGATCGGGGATCACTGCCGCATCGACGACCACGCTCTGATCGGCTCGCAGGGCGGCGTGGTGAGCCGCAAGCGCGTGCCGGCCGGCGAGATCTACTGGGGAACGCCCGCCCGTCCCCTCAAGGACGTCAAGTCCCAGGTAGCCCACGTCGGCCGCCTGCCGCGGATGGCGGAGGAGCTGAAGCGCCTGCAGGCCGAGGTCGAGGAGCTGCGAGCCAGGCTGGACCGCCGGGGCTAGAAAGCATCCGGTCCACCTCGGCGGCCACGTCCTCGACCGCGACCGCGTCCAGACAGGGCGGGCGCCCGTCCGCCGTGGGCGGCGCGGGGCACTCGTCGAAGAAGCGTTCCCGGCACGGCGAGCAGGACGGCAGCGCCGAGACCGCCCGGTGCGCCGTCCCGGCGGCGCCCCGCGGCGACGTGCGCGCCGGGCTCGACGGGCCGTAGATGCCGACAGTCGGGACACCGAGGGCAGCCGCGAGATGCATCGGCCCGCTGTCGTTGCCCACGTACAGGCGGCAGCGCTCGATGACGGCGCCCAGTTGCACGAGCGTGACGTCGCGCACGCTCCGGATCGCCGGATGCCGCGGCCAGCCCGCGGGCGGCGCGAACGGCGGGTGGCTGTGGACCAGCACCGGCAGCCCGGGGTGGCGGTCGGCGATCGTCTCGGCCAGCCGCCTGAAGCGGTCGGCCGACCAGGCGCGGGGGGTCTTGGCGGCCGCCGGATTGACCAGCACCGGACGGTCTCCCGCATCCAGTCCCGCCTGCGCGAACAGGCGGTCCACGTGCCGCCGCTCGGCCGCCTGCAGGCCGAACGGCAGCGGCCCGGACACGGGGCCGGCGCCGAGCGCGCCCACCAGCTCCAGGAACCCGTCGGCGCGGTGCGGCCGGCGCGCGGGGTCCAGCGCGTGAGTCAGCAGCAGCGACCGGTGGTCCGTGCGGTGACCGACCCGGACGGGAATCCCCGCGGCCAGCGCGGTGAGCGCGCCCTCGAACGACGGCGCCAGCAGCACGGCGGCCTGCAGGCGGGCCGCGCGCAGCCCCCGCACGGCGCGCCACCAGGCCGGCAGGCGGCCGGCGGCGGCCGGCGCCGGCAGGATGCGGTCGATGGCGGAGATGCGGCTCGCGAGCTCCACGTGCTGCGGCCGCGCCATGCCCACGAGGTGGGCGCGTGGCCGGCCGGCGCGCAACGCCAGCAGGGCGGGCAGGGCCAGCAGGATGTCGCCGACCCAGTTCGGCAGCCGGATCAGGATTCGCGATGCGGACGACCCGTCGCGCGTGCGCCGCACGCCGGTATTCTAAATTCAGACGGGGCTGCGTTCAGATCGGGCTGCGCCCCAAGCCCCCGGCGGCCTCCTCCAGATGGGGCTGCGCCCCAAGCCCCCGGCGTCCGCTTGCGGGGGCCCCTGCGCCCCGCGCCGCTACCGCCGAGCCGCGCCGTGCGCGGCTTGGGGGCACCGCAGCGATGGCGGCGGTGACCGCTCCAGGAAGCGACGGGTGTGTCGTTTGTACAATGCAGCCGCATGCGTGACGACCTCGTGCTGGCCCTGTCCGGCGTCGATCTGATCCGCGGCGAGCGCGCGATTCTGCAGGGCGTCGATTGGTGCGTACGGCGCGGCGAGCGCTGGGCCGTGCTGGGACCGAACGGATCGGGGAAGACCACGCTGTGCCGGCTCGCCAGCCTGTACGTCCATCCCTCCCGCGGCACCATCGAGGTCCTCGGCGAGCGGCTGGGCCGTACCGATGTCCGTGAGCTGCGGCGGCGACTGGGCATCACCAGCGCGGCGCTGGCGGACATGCTGCGGCCCGCGCTGCGTGCCGAGGACGTCGTCGTCACCGGCAAGCACGCCGCCCTGGCGCCGTGGTGGCACAAGTACTCGGCCGCCGACCGGACCCGCGCGCGCGAGCTGCTCCAGCGCTTCGGCTGCGCCGCGCTGGCCGGCGCCGGCTTCGGCACGCTGTCGTCCGGCGAGCGCCAGCGCGTCCTGTTGGCCCGCACGCTGATGAACGACCCGGCGCTGTGGCTGCTCGACGAGCCGACGGCCGGACTCGATCTGGGCGGCCGCGAGCAGCTCGTGGCGCTGCTGGGCGGCGTGGCCGCCGATCCCGAGGCGCCGGCCACCGTGCTGGTGACCCACCACGTGGAAGAGATTCCGCGCGGGTTCACCCACGCGCTCCTGTTGCGGAGCGGCGGCGTTCACGCCGCGGGGCCGATCGAGGAGACGCTGACGGCCGAGCGCGTCTCCACCTGCTTCGGCGTGCCAATCGAGCTGGAACGCCGCGACGGACGCTGGCTCGCATGGCAGCCCCAAGCCGCGCACGGCGCGGCTCGGCGGTAGCCGCGACTCTGGAACTTCCGTCTAGAGAAGGCCGACGCCGGGGGCTCGGGGCGCAGCCCCATCTGATGGAAGCTGCTACCGAATCGACCCGCGGAACTCGCGGACCAGCGCCTCGACCACCGCGCTGAACCGGCCGGTCTCCTCGTACAGCCGGCGCTGCCGCCGATAGCTGGGCCCTTCCCGCAGGATGGCGCCGACCCGCTCGAGCTCGGTCAGCGAACCGAGCCGCGCGGCCACCGGCCGCAGCGACCCGAGCAGCGCCTCGACGGAGTCGGACAGCCGCTCGAGCCGCCCGGACTCGTCGACGATGATGTCGGCGTCGAGCGACCAGCGGGCCGCCCGCCACTTGTTCTCCCGCAGAATCCAGTCGCGCTGCAGCGGCAGGTAGCTGCCCTCGTCGTACCGGTCGCCCAGCCACACGACGAGCGCCTGGATCATCGCCGTCATCGCCACCACGTCGTCCAGCGTGGGCAGTCCGTCGCAGATGCGCACCTCGACCGTGCCGAAGTTCGGATGCGGCCGCACGTCCCACCACACCTCGCGGATCGACTCGATCGCCCTGGCGTTCACCAGCGTCGTCATCAGGCGCTGGAACTCGCCCCAGTTGAGCAGCCGATACGGCAGGCCGGCCGTCGGCAGGCTCTCGAACACCTTGACCCGACACGACGTCAGCCCGGTATCGAGGCTGTTGAAGAACGGCGAGCTGGCCGACAGGGCGAGCAGGTGCGGCAGATAGGTGCTCAGGGCGTTGAACACGGCAATCGCCTTCTCGCCGCTCTCCACCCCGACGTGCACGTGCAGGCCGAAGATCATCAGCCGCCGGGCGGGCCACTGGCAACGCTCGACCAGCATCGTGTAGCGCTCGTTCGCCGTGACCCGCTGCTCCGACCACTCGGCGAAGGGATGCGTGCCGGCCGACGCGACCTCGTATCCGAGCTCGTCGCACAGGGCGAGCAGCCGCTTCACCCGCTGGTTCAGATCGCGGCGCACGGCCGCCACGTCGGGACAGACCTCGGTGTTCAGCTCGATGGTCGACTCGATCAGCTCCGGCTTGATGTGGTCCCCGGCGCCCGACCGCTCCAGAATGCGCGGCGCGCCCGAAACCAGGTTCTTCGTCGCCGGATCGAGGAGCTGCAGCTCCAGCTCGACGCCCAGCGTCGGACCCGGCGACCCGTTGAACGTGATCTTCACGACGCCCTGCCTCCCCCGCCCCGCGCACGGCCGGCCACTACCTTACACTTACGGACACCACTTGCAGCGAGACCGACCCCCGTGCGGACGCGACGCTCGGCCTTCTGGCGGTATACGGCATTCCAGGTGCCAGGGTGGGTGCTGGCCGCGCTGGCGGGCTGGTGGCTGCGCGACTCGTTCGGTGCGCCGCTGTGGCTCGCGGCCGGCGTGCCGGTGGCGTGGGTGATCAAGGACTACGCGCTCTACCCGATGCTGCGCTCCGCCTACGAGGCCGACTACCGGCGGCGGATCGAGCATCTCATCGGCGCGCAGGGAACGACCGTCGAGCCGCTCGATCCGACTGGGTACGTGCGCGTGCGCGGCGAGCTGTGGCGCGCCAGACCCGAGCGCGGCGCGGGACGCCCCGGCCAGGGCTGCCCCGTGGAGGTGACCGGCACGGAGGGCACGACGCTGGTCGTGACGCCCCGGCGCGCAGGCAGTTGACGGGCCGGCCGCGCGCCCGCGCCCGTCACGCCGGCGGAAACCGGCCGCGCGGGATCCCCGGCACCACCTCGAGCGCGTTCGCGTAGTAGATCCTGCGGAGCACCTCGTCGGGCAGGTCCATCCCGTAGAGCTTCCAGAAGGCGTGATACCGCCGGTAGTAGTCGAAGTACTCGTCGGCCGTCTCGAAGGTGCGCCAGTAGTACGGAAACTCGTCGGCCTGGAAGCGGTCCTTGCCGAACAAAATCCGGTCCTGGTAGGCGATGAAGAAGGCGCGGGCGGTCCGCGGCTGGCGTCCGAGCTCGTAGAGGATGGCGCCCGTTTCGGCGTACACGTTCGGAAACCGGTCGAGCAGCCGTCCCAGGCGCCCGAGGTCGTTGGCGTGCCAGCCCATGTGCGCCGCGATGAACCGGGTCCGCGGATGCCGCGCGAACAGGCGGTCGCGCTCGGCCATCATCGCGTCGAAGCTCGGGTAGCGGTCGGCCGGCAGGCGCCGATTCGGCAGCAGCGTCAGCTCGAGCCAGCGTTCGTTGAAGCGGTCGACCGGCTCGTAGAACGACAGCGGCTCGCCAGCGTGGATCAGCACCGGGATGTCGAGCCGCGCGCACAGCTCGAAGACGGGGTCCAGCTCCGGATGGTCGACCGGCAGGCGCCGGCCGCGCTCGTCGCGCACGCTCAGCCCGAAGTCCTTGAAGAACTTCAGGCCGACCGCCCCGGCCGCCACGTCCTGCTCGAGCTGCGCGGCGGCGCGCGGGCCGAAGCCCGGGCCGACGCCGCCGCGGAAGTCGAGATTGGCGAAGAAGACCATGCGGTCCGGATGCGGGCTGCCGGCGATGGTGTCGAGGCCGCGCCGCAGCAGGCTCCCCCACCCCCCGCTCAGGTTGACCAGCACCTGCAGGTTCAGCGCGTCCATCTCCGCCACGATCCCCGCCCACCGCGCCGCGGAGAATCCCGGGCGGTGATGGCTGTGCACGTCCACGACGGGGAACTTCGCACGCGCCACCGGGTGCTCGTCCACCACCAGCGTCGAGCGCGGCGTGTACTCGTCGACCGTCAACGCCGACCCGGCGGTCCGCCGGACCGAGTTCCGCTGCGCGCGCGGCGCCAAGGTCGACACGATCGCAACCAGCGCGACCACAACCAACGCGACGAGACCGACGACGAGCGCTGTACGTCGCAAGCTTCCCTCCCAGCAGGATTCCGCCGCAGCGCGACCGTAAGCCGAATTCTGTGCCGGCGCCCCCGCGACTGCTCGCGGCCGCGCCGGTGACGACCATTCCTCTAGCCCCGACATTGCTGGCGGGGTCGAGCGACCTACCCGGAGGCTTCGGACGGGCCGCCCTCGAATGCCTCCCTATTTGGTCTTGCTCCGTGCGGGGTTTGGCCTGCCACCCGCCTCGCGGCGGGCGCGGTGCGCTCTTACCGCACCTTTTCACCCTTACCCGCCGCCGTCCCGGCGGGACCGCGGCGGGCGGTATGTTTTCTGTGCCACTTTCCTTCAGGTCGCCCTGACCGGGCGTTGCCCGGCGCACTGCCCTCCGGAGTTCGGACTTTCCTCCCCGCGCCCGCGCCGCAGCGCAGGCGCGCAGCGGTCGTCCGGCCGGCTGCGGCGGAATGTCAAAGATCCGGTCGACGGGCGGTCAGGCGTCCGTCTCCTGCCGGATATTGTACTGCTCGAGCTTCTTGTAGAGGTTGCTGCGCGGGGTGTCGATCTCCTCGGCGGTCTTCGAGATGTTCCAGCCGAACTCGCGCAGCTTGCGGACGAGGAAGGCCCGCTCGCCGATCTCCTTGAACTCGCGCAGGGTGCGGCCGCCCTCCCCGGCCGTCCGCCCGCCGCCCGGGCGCTCGCCCACGCGCAGCACGGAGCGGACGTCGTCGGCGTCGATCTCGTGACCGGGCACCATGACGAGCAGGCGCTCGACCGAGTTGCGCAGCTCGCGGACGTTGCCGCGCCAATGCTGCCCCTCGAGCGCGGCGAGGGCCCCGGCGGCGAACGCCTTCGGCTTGAAGTTGTTCTCGCGGGCAAACAGCGCCGCGAAGTGCTCCACGAGGCGGGGAATGTCCTCGCGCCGCTCGCGCAGCGGCGGCACCTGCATCGGAATGACGCTGAGCCGGAAGAACAGGTCCTCGCGAAACCCGCCGTCCTCGATCGCCCCCTCGAGATCCTTGTTGGTGGCCGCGAGCACCCGCACGTCGACCCGCCGCGTGCGCGACGAGCCCAGCCTCTCGACCTCCCCTTCCTGCAGCACGCGCAGCACCTTGGCCTGGGTCCTGAGGCTCATGTCGCCCACCTCGTCGAGAAAGATGGTGCCCCGGTCGGCCTGCTCGAACTTGCCGATCTGCTTCTCGGTCGCGCCGGTGAACGACCCCTTCTCGTGGCCGAACAGCTCCGACTCGATGAGATCGTCCGGAATCGCCGCGCAGTTGACCTGCACGAACCGCTCGCGCGCCCGCGGGCTGTTGCGGTGGATCGCGCGCGCCACCAGCTCCTTGCCGACCCCGCTCTCGCCCTGAATGAGGACCGCGCTGCGCACGGGCGCGGCGCGGCGGATCGCCTCGGTCACCGCCGCCAGCGCCGGGCTGGCGCCGATCATCTCGTGCCGCACCTCCGCCGCGCGCCGCAGGCTGCGGTTCTCGACCCGCAGCCGCTGCTGGTCCAGCGCGTTGCGGATGGTCACCAGGACGCGCTCGGTCGAGATCGGCTTCTCCAGGAAATCGAACGCGCCGAGCTTGGTCGCCTCCACCGCCGTACCCACCGTGGCGTGGCCGGAGATCATGACCACGGGCAGCAGGGCGTCCAGCTCCCGAATGCGCCGCAGCACCTCGATCCCGTCCATGCCGGGCATCTTGACGTCGAGGAACACGAGGTCCGGGCTGTCGCGGCCGACGCGCTCGATGCCCTCGTAGCCGCTCGGCGCCAGCAGGCAGTCGTAGCCGTCGTACTCGAGAATCATCTTGAGCGACTCGCGGACGGCGGCCTCGTCGTCGATGACCAGTATCCGGTGCTTCATGGCAGTCAGGAATCGGTACGCGCCGTCATGAACCGTGGTTTCCGGGAGGCGTCACCGTGAATCAGCGCCTCGATATCATCGAGATCCCTG
>CAYGCV010000105.1:0-12860 GCA_964348425.1 uncultured Vicinamibacteraceae bacterium
GGCCGAGCAGCCGCCGGAGCACGTGGCGTTAACAAGTTAGCGCCTATGGGGCTGAGGCCCCGGGGCATCCAGGATCCTGCCGACGGCGCGTGTGTCGGCCGGCACCTCCACCTTCGCCTCCGGCATGCCGCCGGTCAGGACGACCGCGAACGTCTCCGCGTCCTCGCTCTCGTCGTCCGTCCGCGTCATCACCTCGAACAGGCCGCGGGTCTCGCCCGCCGGGATCATGACCCGCTGGTCCGGCGCGGCCATATAGTCCGCGTCCGCCGTGGCCCGTCGCGCGCCAGGCGTCGCGTCGTCCGCCGTGCGCCACCACACGACGACATCCTCCGGCGACACCGCGTCCGAGAGCGTCACCCGGAACTCGATGGGCCGGCCCTCGACGGCCTCCGCGGAGGCGACGGTCACCATCGCCCGGTCCGCATCCTGGATCGTGCCGACCGCCTGCGTGCCGGCCGGCACCGTCACCCCCGCCGGCAGCGTGCTCCCGGCCACCGTCACCGCGAACGTCTCGTCCCCCTCCACCCGTACGTCGTCCGCCAGCGCCGCCACCTCGAACGTCGCAGTCTCCTGGCCGGCCGTGATCGTCACGCTGCCGCTCGACACCGCCGTGTAGTCCGTCCCCGCCGTGGCCTGCCGCGCATCCGGCCTCGTGTCGTCGGCGGTGCTCCAGCTCAGGACCACGTCCGCGCCGACCGCCTTCGACAGCCGCGCCGTGAACTGCACCGCCGAGTCCTCCGGCGCCGAGCCGGGCGCCAGCGACACGACCACCCGGTCCTCGTCGACGATCGTCCCGGCCGCGGTGGAGGTCGCTATCGTCACCCCCGCCGGCAGCGTGCCGGCCGTCACCGTCACGGCAAACGTCTCGTCCCCCTCGACATCGGTGTCCGGAAGCGTCGCCACCTCGAACGTACCGGTCTCCTGGCCGGCCGTGATCGTCACGCTGTCGCTCGACACCGCCGTATAGTCCGTCCCCGCCGTGGCCTGCCGCGCGCCTGACGTCGCGTCGATACCGGTGCTCCAGCCCAGAACCACGTCCTCGCCGACCGCATTCGACAGCCGCACCGTGAACGGAACCGGCGAGCCCTCCTGCGCCGAGCCGGACTCCACCGCTACCGTCGCGTCGTCGTCGACGATCGTCCCGGTCGCGGTGGGGGTCGCTATCGCCACCCCCGCCGGCAGCGTGCCGGCCGTCACCGTCACGGCAAACGTCTCGTCCCCCTCGAGGTCGGTGTCCGCAAGCGTCGTCACCTGGAACGTCGCAGTCCGCTGGTTGGCCTGGATCGTCACGCTGCCGCCCGACACGGCCGTGTAGTCCGTGTCCGCCGTGGCCTGCCGCGCGTCCGGCGTCGCGTCGTCACCCGTGCTCCAGCTCAGGACGACGTTCTCGCTGACCGCCTCCGACAGCGTCACCGTGAACGACACCGGCGAGCCCTCCGCCGCCGAGCCGGACTCCACCGCCACCGTCGCGTCCTCGGGGGGCGGGTCCGTGCGCACGAACGTCAGCCGCGCCATGCGCACGCCCGAGAACTTGCCCGTGTTCCGGATGCTCGCGATGGCTTGCTGCGGTGAGGTCGCGGGGTTGCTCAGGCTGAACTCGGTACCCTCCTCGGTGCCCGCGTCGTACGGGAACAGGTCGATCTCGAGCTCCCGCAGCCACTGGCCCTGAGTATCGAGCAGCGACTGTCCCGAGATGCCGACGAACCAGTCCGGGCTGGGCCCGATCATCGAGAGCAGGGTGACCAGGGGATGGTCCTTCGTGACCGTGACCTGGAACGTGGCGCGGCCCGTGCCGGCGCCGCCAACGGTCTGCATGATGACGGAGACGGCGTTCATGTTGGCCTCGATCTCGTCCCTGAAGGTGCTGGTGGCGCCCAGCTCCGCCACCTGCTCGACGCCGGCGGTAGCCATGCCGCCGGGCGCCCAGAACGTGACCATGGCGTTGTGCACCGCGCCGATCAGCGTCGTGAAGTGCGCGGTGGACACGACGCCGCCCGGCGTGCTGTCGGTCGTCCAGTTGCCCTCGAACGTCGCCGTGTAGGTGGCGGAGTCGGTGCTCGTCTGGGCCTGCAGTGGCGCGGCGGCCGGCGGCCCCGCGAGCACGGCCAGCAACGCCGCCGCGCCGGCGAGCCGGTGAAGGCCCCGCCGCGGGTCGAGGCCGCCGCACCGCCCGGGCATGCGCCCCACGGGGAGAGCTCCTGCCGCTGCCGCCGCCGTCCTACTGCACCGTCACCGCGTTGATCACCACCGGCGTGACCGGCACGTCCTGGTGCCCACCCTGCGCGGTCGTCTCGACGCCGGCGATGGCGTCGACGACGTCCATGCCGTCCGTCACGCGCCCGAAGACCGCGTAGCCGTACTCCGCCGGGTCGGTGCCGCGGTGGTCGAGGCCGCGCCGGGCGTTGTCCTGGTGGTTGATGAAGAACTGCGCGGTGGCGCTGTGGACGGCGTTGGTGCGCGCCATCGCGATGGAGCCCCGCGTGTTGCTGATGCCGTTGGCGGCCTCGTTGCGGATCGGCTCGCGCGTGATCTTGTTGATGAGATCGGTCCCCATGCCGCCGCCCTGGATCATGAAGCCCTCGATGACGCGGTGGAAGATCGTGTCCTCGTAGAACCCGGCGTAGGCGTACTGCAGGAAGTTGCCGACCGAGATCGGCGACCGATCCTGGAACAGCTCCAGCGTGATGTCGCCCTGGGTCGTCGCCATGACCACCGTCGGGTTGCCCGG
This sequence comes from uncultured Vicinamibacteraceae bacterium, assembly GCA_964348425.1. Taxonomy (GTDB): domain Bacteria; phylum Acidobacteriota; class Vicinamibacteria; order Vicinamibacterales; family UBA8438; genus JAAXGX01. The sequence goes on from CAYGCV010000105.1 coordinate 2,729, forward strand.
AACGAGGCCCGCCGTGGAGAGCCTGATGCGGTAGACGCCCGTGCTCGCCGTCATGTACAGCGTCTGTCCGTCGTCGCCCCACGCGACGTTGGCGGTCACCTCCGGCATCAGGATGGTCCCCAGGTGCGCCCCGTCCCACCCGATCACCCAGACGCCGCCCGGCCCGGTGGCGAAGAGGTTGCCGCGCAGGTCGACCTTCATGCCGTCGGCGGCGCCGGGGGCGGTCTGGTCGTTCACGTCGTAGAAGACGCGCCCGTTGGACGCGCCGCTGTCGTCGAGGTCGTACGCCATCCACACCTTCTGGCTCTCGTCGGAGTTGGCGACGTACAGGGTCGACTCGTCGGGCGAGAGGGCGATGCCGTTCGGCCGCGTCTGGTCGCGCACAAGCAGCTCGAGCTCGCCGTCCGGGCTCAGCCGGTAGATGCCGTTGAAGTCGAGCTCGCGCAGCGGCGACTCCTCGAGTCCTTCCAGGCCGTACGACGGGTCGGTGAAGTACAGCGACCCGTCGGAGCCGTAGACGAGATCGTTCGGGCTGTTCAGGCGGCTGCCCTCGAAGCTGTCGGCCAGCACCGTCCGGCCGCCGTCCGCCTCGACCCGCGCGATGCGCCGGTTGCCGTGCTCGCAGATGACGAGCCGTCCCTCGGCATCGAGCGTCAGCCCGTTGGACGAGATCGACCGCAGGCCCTCCCGGTCGCCCTCGAAGACCGGGTCGATGAAGGGGCTGGCGCCGTCCGCCGCGGTCCACTGGTGGATGGCGTTGGCCCGCACGTCCGAGAAGAGCAGGCGCGACTCGCCGCGGACCCACACCGGGCCCTCGGTGAACACGTAGCCCTCGGCCACCTTCTCGATGACGGCGCCGGGCGGCACCAGCGAGTCGAGCCGGGGGTCGACCCGGAGAATCGAGCCTTCGCCCGCGGCCTCCGGGGCCGGTCCGGCATCCACTTCCTCGGGCGGCGCTTCCGGGGCGCCGCCGCAGGCCATCGTCCAGGCCGCGAGAGCGGCCACCAGCAGAGTGGTCGGTTTCATCATGTCGTCCTCTCTATCTCACGCTGCCGCAACGGGGCCCTGTTCCCGGCGCTCAGTGCCGCGGCCGGCCCGGTCCCCGGCCGAAGGGGGCTGCCTCGAGGGCAACCGTCTCGTACGCCGGCTCGTCCTCGGCAATCCGGATGAACTGATCGACGGGGAGATCGGTGAACGTCTGCGTCAGGCCGGTCGTAGGCCAGAACACCTCCAGCTTCTCGATGCGGGTCGCCCGGCCGAGTCCGAGCGTCTGGCGCAGCGGATTCGCGCCGAAGCTGCCGCCGCTGTTGACGTGCCGGTAGACGGAGCGCCGTGTGCCGGCGTCGACGATGTCGGCCCGGATGCGGGCGCCGATGGCCGAGCGGTTCGAGCGCACGCCGACCAGCCTGATCGCAAGCCAGTGGTTGCCCAGGCCGGGGTTGCGGTACAGGGCGTTGCCGAACCGGTCGCCGGGATAGGCCCCGCCCATCTGCTCGAAGACATCCTGATCGCCGTCGTGGTCGAGGTCGGCGAAGAACACGCCGTGCCCCTTCTGCAGGTGGCCGAAGCCGCCCGCGTAGGTCACGTCGGCGAAGCCCCGGCCGTCCCGGTTGCGGAACATCACGTTCGGCATGAGGCTGTGGTACGGCGGATAGCCGGTTCCGACGTAGAAGTCGAGGTAGCCGTCGTTGTCGAGGTCGCCGAAGTTGGCGCCCATGGCGGCGTTCGGACGGACGAGCCCGTAGCGCTCGGCGACCTCCTCGAAGCCGCCCTCCCCGGTCCCGCGGTAGATCCGCGCCAGCTCGATGTCGAGCGGCAATCCGAGCGCGCTCGCCGCCAGGTGCTCGGTGCGGGCCATGTACGCCGACACGTAGAGGTCGAGCACGCCGTCGTTGTCGACGTCCCAGAACCACGCCGGGAAGCTGGCGAGCGGCCTCTCGACCCGCAGCCGGCGCGCCATGTTGGTGAACGTCCCGTTGCCGTTGTTGCGGTACAGGCGGTTGCGGCCGCCGTGATTGGAGACGTACAGGTCCGGGAGACGGTCGCCGTCGTAGTCGCCCCAGACGACCGCCTTCGCGTAGCCGTGGTTGAGCACGCCGGCGCCGGCGGCCACGTCCGTGAACGTCCCGTCGCCGTTGTTGCGGAAGAGCTGGCTCGGCGCCCGCAGGGCCCGGGAGCTCTCGTTCCCGACGTAGAGGGCGAGGTCGCGGTCGGTCGCGTAGTCGGCCGACGAGGCGGTCTGGGTGGGCTAGGGCGGGTCGCCCAGGCCGGCCGCGAAGGTCACGTCAGTGAACGTCCCGTCGCCGTTGTTGCGCAGCAGCGAGTTCGGATACCGGCCGTGCTGGTGCAGCCAGGCGCCGCGCAGCACCAGCAGGTCGAGGTGGCCGTCGTTGTCGTAGTCCGCCTGGAGGATGTTCAGGCCGCCGAACAGGCCCCGCAGGCCGGCCTCGTCCGTCCGCTCGGTGAACGTCCCGTCCCCGTTGTTCCGGAACAGCCGGAGCTGCCCCGCCGTGTCCCAGGTCGAGGTCGCGATGTCGAGCCAGCCGTCGCCGTCGAAATCCTCGGCCGCCGCGCCGCCGCTCATGTCGAAGACGTCGAGCCCCAGGTCGGGCGCGATGTTGGCGAAGCGCGGCAGGTCTCCGACCGCCCCGAAAGCCCCGGTCGGAATCAGGTAGGCGGCCGGCACGCTGTCCGGATAGCCCCCGATCGTCATGTACGCGATGTTGAGCAGCCAGCGCGCGGACAGGTGCAGCTTGACGGCCTCCTCCTCCAGGTTGTCCGGCGCCGGCGCGGGCGTGTCGTCGAGGACGCCAGTCAGGGCCGCAATCGCCTGCCGGGAGGGGTTCTGGTCGCTGTGAATGCCGTCGCCCCGGAGCGGCAGGATGCAGGCCTCCGCGTTGGGATGGTGCGCGCAGTTCCGCGTCTCGCCGAGCCGCAGATAGGCCACCCCCAGGCGGTAGCGCGTGTAGTTGCGTATGCCGGATGGCCCCGGGGGCACCAGCGCCAGGGCCCGCTCGATGAGCCGGATCGCCTCGGCCTCGTTGCCCAGGCGCAGCTCCTCCTCGGCCAGGGCCAGCGTCAGGCGCCAGCGGGCCGGACGCGGGGCCGAACGCGGCAGGGCCGCCAGCTCCGCGCGGGCCCGGATGGCCGGCCCCTCGCCGATGTAGCTGTTCGTCTCCCTCGCGCTGTCGGCAATCTGCCCGAGGGCCGCCAGCATCCGGCGATGGCTGTCCGCCGGCGACGGGGAGTCTGCCTGCGCGAGGACCGCGGGGGAACCGGCCGCCAGCAGGCCCAGCGCGGCCAGCAGCACGACCGAGCCCGATGAACCATGCCGCCCCATGACGACTCCGCAGCGGGCCGACGATCACGGCCCGAGGTTCGCCAGCTCCCGGCGGGCGCTCGAATTGGCGGGCTCCAGCCGCAACGCCCGTTCGTAGGCGGCCCGCGCCGCCGCCCGCTCGCCCTGCGCCACGTGCACGCGCGCCCGGCCGATCCAGGCCTGCACGGATTCGGGCTCGGCCGCGAGGGCGCGGTCGAAGGTGCGGGCCGCGAGCGCCAACCGGCCGGACAGCGCCTCGGCGGTGCCGAGCTGCACCAGCACTTCGTCGTCCTCGCCGAGCACCGCGAGCGCGTCCCGAAAATCGCCGACCGCCTCGGCGGCCTGCCCGGCCAGCAGGCGGGCGCGTCCGACCTGGAACCGGTCGCGGGCCCGCTGCCGGCGCCAGGCCTGCCTGATCTGGTAGAGCCGCGTCGGCTCGAGCTCGGCCAGGCGGGTGTAGTAGTCGATCGCCTGCTCGTACTCGCCGCCGGCGAGGTGCGTCTCCGCCAGGAGCCTCAGCGCCACCTCGTTGACGGCCTCCTCGCGGAAGGACGCCAGCAGCGCGTCGAGCACGGGCTCGGTCACGGCGCCCCGGAAGAGCCGCCGCAGCCGGCCCTCGCCGTCGAAGACGAACGTGGACGGGAGCGCCGCCTCGGCCTCCGTCCCGAAGAACCGCGCCATGACCTGCTCGTCGGCCAGGAACTGCCCGTAGGGAATGGCGAACCGCTCGATCGATTCGCGCACCGAGTCCAGATCCCGCAGCTCGACGCTCAGGCCGACGAAGTCGACTTCGTCCTCGTAGCGCTCGGCCAGCTCGACGAGCTGCGGCAGCTCCTCGTTGCAGGGGGCGCACCACGGCGCCCAGAAGTTGAGCACCGCCGGCCGGCCGCCGGCCACGGACGCCGGCTCGCCGTCCAGGCGCTGCGCGACGACCGCGGGCGAGGGCGCGGCGGTCAGCACGGGCCGCGTGCCGTCGGACCAGCGCTGCAGGGGCCGCGCGTCCACGTCCGCCGCCCCCTCGCGCACGACCAGCAGCCGGTCGACCGGCAGATCGTTCCAGACCTCGACCGCGCCGGACGGCCAGCGCACCTCGAGGGCTTCCACCGCCCCCGCCGCCCCCAGCCCGAAGTGGAGATCCAGAGGCACCTGGGCACGGAACCCCTCGGTGATCTTGACGAAGTCGCGGCGCCGCTCGCCGCCGGCGGTCAGCACGACCTCCGCGCCCAGCGCGTCGGGCCGCGAGCGGGTCGCCGTCAGGCGGACGCGCGCGAAGCGGCGCGGCTCCGACGTGTTCTCGAGCAGGCTCAGCCCCCGCAGCGTCAGCAGCGCGAGGTCGAGGTCGCCGTCCCCGTCGATGTCCACCGGCGCGGCCGCGCGGCCGTCGTGGTCGGCGTCCAGCCCGAACACGTAGCCGCTCTGGACGAACGGCTCGCCCGGGCCGTCGGGCCGGTAGAACAGATGGTCCCGCTCGTAGCCGCTGAACGATCCGCGGAAGCCGTCGGCCTGCTCCACCAGCACCGGCTCCGGCGGCGCCTGCTGCTCGAGCCCCTCGGCGTCGGCGACAACCTGTCGCCAGAAGAACGTTCAATAGTCGGGCGCTTCGGGATCGACGTGGCTGGTGTTGCCGTTCGTGACGAAGATCTCCTTGTCGCCGTCGTTGTCGAGGTCGAAGAAGTGCGAGCCCCACGCCCAGCCCGCCTCGTTGACGCCCAGCGGCACGCCGCGGTCGCCCGACGCGCCGCCGTCGCGCCCGAGCGTGAAGAGCTGGTTGCCCCGGGCGAGCACGCCGAGCCGGTCATGCATCGCCTCGCTCACCGACTCCGACAGCCGCACGACGCGGTGTCCGGCGTGCGAGTACATGTTGGAGAGATAGACGCTCCAGTCGCCGCTGTTGTCCCAGTCGGCGATGGTGATGCCCATGGTGAAGGCGCCGTCGCGCGCCAGCGGGTGATCCTCGAGGGCCCGGAACGTGCCGTCGCCCCGATTGCCCCACACGACGTTGCGGCCGTAGTCGTTGCCCTCGAAGATGTCGACGTCGCCGTCCGCGTCGAAGTCGAAGAACTGCCCCACGTACGTGTAGCGCGTGCCCGTGATGCCGCGGCGCTCGGACTCCTCCGTGAAGCGCAGGCCGCCGTGATTGATGAACAGGAGGTTGTCGTCGCCGTCGTTGGCGTCCACCCGGTTGAAGCGGCCGCCGGTGCCCGAGCGGTTGTTCTGGTAGCCGCCGACGAAGATGTCGAGCAGCCCGTCGCCGTTGACGTCGCCCGCCGTCAGGAGCTGCGACTCGTAGCGCCGCACGCCGGGCGGGTTGTCGAACGCCAGGGCGCGCGGGAGCAGCCGCCACTCGCCGCCCCGGCGCGTGTAGATGCCCATCCAGGCCCGCGCGCCGCTGTAGACGATGCGCGTGCCGACGATCTCCTCGAGCCCGTCGCCGTCGAGATCCACGAACAGCAACTGGCTGGGGATCAGCCGGTCGTCCCGGAAGGGCAGCGCCGCGCGGACGAAGCCCCCGCGGCCGTCGTTGAGGAACAGGACGGCATGGTTGGCCGCCTCGGTCGCGACGATGTCCCAGAACCCGTCGCGGTTCCAGTCCACCACGCCCAGCGCGGAATCGATCAGGCTCATGCCGCCGTTCGCCGCATCCTGGCGAATCCGGATGTTCGCGGCCGAGCGATTGAAGTGCAGGCCGACCGCGTCGGTGATGTCCCGGAACGGGCCCGCGCGATTGTCCACGCGCGTCGCAGTGACGATGTCGAGGCGGCGGATGCGCCACCCACCGTCGTCGGCGTCGACGAGCTCGACCGCGACGGTGGCGTTGAGCACGGCGCGGGCGCCGGCCGCGTCGGGGCCGCCGAGCTGCAGGTGCGCCAGCGCGAACGCGCGGTCCCGGCCGGGCGCCAGGAGGAACTCGAACATCTGCCACGCCGCGCGGTCGACGGACACCCAGGCGTCCACGTGCGCGCGCAGCGTGTTCAGCAGCGCGTCGCGTCCGAGCGGCGCCAGCCCGTCCGCGGCGTAGCGGCGGATGGCGAGCGTGTGGTCGGCGACCGCCCGCCCCTGCTCGGGACGCGGAAAGCGCCCCTCGAAGTCGGCGGTGAGGGCGCCGGCCGCCAGGTCCCAGTCGAAGCCGCGCACCCCGGCGAGCAGGCTCGCCTTCAAGTCGTCCTGCGCGCGCGACTGCGTCTCCTCGGAGACGACGACGTCGGTGACGTAGGTCTCTGGCGGCGCGAGCGGGAAGCCCGCCGGGTCGGACTGCGCCCCGGCGGCAAGCGCCGGCAACGCGTGGAGGACCGCCAGTCCGGCCGCCACGGCGACCGGTCCGCGGAGAACGCACTTCAAGAAGCTTGCGGTTCGCATCATCGGCGACCCCGACACGTGGAACTGCCGTCCAGCAGGCAGTATAGCCAGACGCGCCGGGGCGCGCCAGACCGCGAGCTGCCCGCTCGCCGGGAAGCAATATCGCTTGACACGATGTTTCGGCAGCGTAACATGGCGGACAGTCAGGGTGGCGTCGCACGACGAATCGCCACCGGCACGGCGAGCCTCGTCTGCGCGCCCCCTCGTTGTCGTGATGGCGTGGTCACAGCAAGGAGGAACCGTGTCGAGACGTGGCGTTCGCATCGCGAGTCTGCTGTCGGCGTGCGTTTTCCTTTCCACCGGCGCGGCCGCCCAGACGGGCAGCATCGCCGGGAGCGTCCTGGATGAGACGGGCGGCGTGCTGCCCGGCGTCACGGTCGACGCGGCCAGCCCGGCGCTGATCGAGGGCAGCCGGACAACCTTCACCGACGGGTCCGGGCTGTACGCCATCGAGGGGCTGCGCCCCGGGACCTACACGATCACGTTCACGCTCCCCGGCTTCAACACCTTCATTCGGGAGGGGATCGAGCTGACGACCGGCTTCACGGCCAACGTCGACGTGACGATGGGCGTCGGCGCGGTCGAGGAGACGGTGACCGTCTCCGGGGCCTCCCCCATCATCGACGTCCAGAACGTCGTCCACCAGGAGAACCTGTCCCGCGAAACCCTGGACACCATCCCGACGGGCAAGACCTACTGGGGCTACGCCGCACTGACCGTGGGCGCGACCACGGACATCCTCGGCGGCGGCCAGGACGTGGGCGGCAGCCTCGGCGACACCTGGGGCCACGTCCTCATCCACGGCAGCCACCACACCGACGGCGACATCCTGTGGGACGGGATGTCCATCAATGCCTCGGTCACGGCCGGGGGCGGCACCGGGAAGATCCTGTACATGAACCAGGCCGCCATCCAGGAGATGGTGATGATGACCGGCGGCATGGACGCCGAGACGTCCACCGGCGGCGTCGGCATGAACGCCATCCCGAAGGAGGGCGGCAACCAGTTCAGCTACTACGTGAACGTGAGCGGCACGAACGAGCACCTCCAGAACGGGAACTGGAACGAGGCGCTCGGCTCCCGCGGCCTGGGGCAGACGCCGCTCGAGGGGACCAAGGACATCTGGGACTACGGCATCGGCGTCGGCGGGCCGATCGTGAACGACCGGCTGTGGTTCTACACGGCCCATCGCTGGTGGGGCACCGAGCGCTTCGCGCGCGACAGCTTCCACAACCTGGCGCCGGACGCGCCGGCCACGGGGTTCCCGGTGTTCTACGAGCCGGACCTCAACAACCCGGCCATCACCGAGAGCGTCCAGCGCGACCACGCCCTGCGGCTGACCTGGCAGGTCAGCGAGCGGAACAAGCTCACCCTGACGCGCCACCAGCAGACGAGCTGCTTCTGCCAGCAGCTCGCGGTGTTCGGCGTGGTCGACTACAAGGCCTCGGTCGACTTCCCGCAGGAACCGGTGTCGCTCACGCAGGCCAAGTGGACCATGCCGGCCAGCAACCGGCTGCTCTTCGAGGCCGGCGTGTCGTACGTGTTCAACAACTCGACGCCCCGGCCGCAGCCCGAGACGCGCCCCACGGACATCGCGGTCGGCATCCTCTCGCCGTTCCGCTACATCAACCTGCAGGCCTACTGGACGAGCACGCCGGCGCTGTACGGCTTCGCGCACGAGTTCCCCAACCTGACCTCGCACGCCTCGGTCTCGTACGTGACGGGGTCGCACACGTTCCAGGCCGGGTTCGAGCACACGCACTTCTGGGAGTACCACAATTCCGCCCGGGTCATCAACAACCTCGAGTACCGCTTCCTGAACCCGGGCTTCTCGTACCAGGTCCGCCAGTTCGGGACGCCGCGGAACTCGTTCATGGACGCGGACGACCTCGGGTTCTTCGCGCAGGACCAGTGGACGATCGACCGCCTGACGCTCAATCTCGGCGTGCGCTACGACTCGATCCACGGCTACGTGCCCGCGCAGACGCACCCGGCGAGCCGTTTCGTGGGCGCCTTCTCCACCGACCGCATCAACAACCTGCCGAACTGGAAGGACATCAACCCGCGGCTGGGCGCCGCCTACGACCTGTTCGGCGACGGCCGGACGGCGCTCAAGGTGAACTACGGCCGCTACATCTTCGCGGTCGGCACGTCGGTGGCGCAGTTCGCCAATCCGATGGAGGCCATCAAGGTCGATTCGGCACGGTTCTGGAACGACAATACGTTCGAGGCCTGGGGGCTGCCGCCCGGCAACGGCGACTACAACCCGGACTGCAACTTCGACAACTTCGACGCGAACGGCGAGTGCGGGGCGATCATCGACCCCGAGTTCGGCCTGCCCGTGGTCACGAACCACTTCGCCGACGGCGTGCTGGAGGGCTGGGGGAAGCGCAAGTACAACTGGCAGTTCTCGGTCGGGATCCAGCACGAGATCACCGACGGCTGGTCGGTCGACATCGGCTACTTCAACCGCAGGAACGGGAACTTCCTCGTGCTCGACAACCGCAACATCGGCCCCGAGGACTTCCGGGAGTACAGCATCACGGCGCCGGTCGATCCGGCCCTGGGGGACTACAGCAGACAGCCGATGACCGGGCTGTACGCCATCACCCCCGAGGGGCAGGCCAAGGGCACGGACAACTATTTCGAGTTCGCCGACCAGTACGGTGACATGAGCGAGGGGTTCAACGGCATCGACATCGCGTTCAACGGCCGCCTGGACAACGGCGTCACGCTCACCGGCGGCATGTCCACGGGGGCGATGGCGTCCGACGACTGCTTCGTCGTCGACTCGCCCCAGCAGGCCCGGCCGGGGTTCTGCAACATGTCGCCGTCGTGGTGGGACTACGGCACGCAGTTCAAGCTGAACGGCTCGGTGCCGCTGCCCTACGAGACCGAGGTGGCCTTCGTGCTGCAGAACCTGCCGGGGCTGTACCGGCAGTCGGACTACCGTATCGGCCTGGGAGGACCTGCGGAGCTGGCGTCGGTCGAGGAGCAACTGGGGTTCCCGCTAGCCACGGGCGAGCGCATCCAACTGTTCCCGTCCGGCACCGGGTACTACGGGGAGCGGCCGGACATATCGGTGATCTACAGCGCCTCCACGTTCCTCGACAACAGCACGGAGTTCGAGCCGCGCCTCACGCAGCTCGACCTGCGGTTCGCGAAGATCTTCAACTTCGGCCAGGCGCGGGTACGCGGCTGGTTCGACATCTACAACATCTTCAACGCCAGCGCCGCCACGCGTCTTTCCGCCAGCTACCAGGCCGGCGGGGCGTTCCCGCGCATCTCGGACATCATGGTCGGCCGCCTGTACCGCTTCGGCGGCCAGTTCGACTGGTAGCGGCGGGCACACCGCCAGCGCCCGGAGCCCTCCCGCACGCCGCGCCCGACCCCCTGCCGCGCCCGCTCCGGCACCCGCTACCGCGTGCCCCCCAGGGTCGGCGGCGTAACCGGGCC
>CAYGCV010000106.1:0-12846 GCA_964348425.1 uncultured Vicinamibacteraceae bacterium
CGCTGTGCGCGCCTTGCGGAGTCCGCGCCGTTCTGAGGCGCAGACTCCTAGTCGGGGTTGGCCGCGGACTCGGCGACGCGGGCGCCGGCGAGCATGTTCGGCAGCGCGTAGTTGCCCTCGTGGCAGGCGTATTCGAACAGCGTGCCGTCGAAGCGGTTGAACGGGATCGCGGCGGTCCACTCGCCGGTGAACACCGTGGGATCCTCCACCGTGAAGCGGTAGTCGATCACGTCCTCGCTGACGCGCGTGAAGCGCTCGACCAACCGCAGGTTCTCGCCCGTGGCGAAGACGGTCGGGATGAAGAGGCCGCGCTCGTCCACCTTGTCCGTGAAGTTGGTGGTCTCGACCACCAGCGTGTTGCCCTCCCAGCGGCCGCGCGAGTCGCCCAGCCACTGCTGGATGCCGGCCGGGGCGTGCCCGCGCCCGTCGAGCGGAATGATGCGCGCGTCGTGGATCATCTCCACCACCAGCGCGACGTAGTCGGGCGTCTGCAGGATGTGGTAGTTGTGGTTGTAGAACCCGGGCATCATGGCGCCCGGCAGCCCGCGCGAGATGCAGCGGTCGTAGGCGCTCAGCTCCAGGTAGTGGTCGGGCGCGACGGTCGAGCGGGCGCGCACCGCCATGAGCTCGTTGGCCCGCTGCTGCGCATTCGGCGTCAGCGCCGGGAGCTTGCCGTCCGCGGGCTGCGTGATGAGCGACGTGCGGTTGCTGTCGAGGCCGTACTCGAACCAGAACTCGTTGTAGAAGCCGGTGTCGCCCTCGCGCTCGGCGAAGAGCAGGTCCGAGCTGGCCTGCCGGCGCTGCGCCACCTCCTCGTCCGAGAGGGTCTCCCGGTCGCCCACCTGGTCGGGGCGCTGCAGCGGCACGACGGTGTTGTTGTTCCAGACGCCCTGCAGGTCGGGGTCGCCCCAGGCGGTGGCGGGCGGCGTGTACGGCTCGGCGTTCTGCTGGCCGGCAACGCCCGCGGTGGCCGCCGACACGATCACGGCAACCGCGGCGCAGACGCCGAGCGGGGTGGCAGTCCTCATCGTCATCAGCTCATCTCCTCCGTTGTGGATCCTGCTAGCTTACACTCGAATTGGACGCTGGCGGCGGGGCGGGGGTTCCCGGCTGACGGCGGCCGCGGGCAGGGGGGAGGGAACCCGGCGGGCCGCAGGCTCGTATACAATGGCAAGTCCGCTTGCGTCCGCCGGCGCCTGACGCGCCGCGGCATCCTGGATTCGTGGAGGGGTCGTCCCGATGACAACAGACTGCAACACGGTTTCGAGAACGGTCGGCGCGGTCGCGTCGGCGCTGGTGCTGGCGGCGGCGATGCTCGCCGTGCCGGCGGCGGCGGCGGAGCAGTCCGCCGGCGAGGTGACCTTCAGCAAGGACATCGCGCCGATCCTGCAGCGGAGCTGCCAGAGCTGCCACCGGCCGAGCTCGGTCGCGCCGATGTCGCTCATCACCTACGAAGAGGTGCGGCCGTGGGCGCGCAGCATCAAGCAGCGGACCGGGCTCAGGAACCGCATGGGCGTGATGCCGCCCTGGTTCATCGAGAAGGACGTCGGCATCCAGGCGTTCAAGGACGACATCTCGCTCAGCGAGGCGGAGATCGAGACGATCGCCGCGTGGGTCGACGGCGGCGCTCCCCGCGGGAATCCGGCCGACATGCCGCCGGCGCGCGTCTTTGCGGGCGCGGACGAATGGGACATTGGCGAGCCCGATCTGATCGTCGACTCGCCGTCGATCACGATGGCGGCCGAGGCCCCCGACTGGTGGGGCGCGCTCGCGCCCACGCCGACCGGTCTGGAAGAGGATCGCTACGTCTCGGCCGTGCAGTTCAAGGAGGTCAGCGACGTGCAGGGCGGCATCGGCGGGAAGTTCATCTTCCACCACGCCGTGCACGCGATGCTGGACGGCGAGGGGCGGCCCGCGCAGACCATCGGCGGCCCCCACGAGGTCGGGCGCAACGCCGAGGTCTTCGACGCGCTGGCCGGCCGGCTGCTGAAGGCGGGCTCGCAGCTCGTGTTTCCGTCCGTCCACATGCACGCGAACGGCGAGGACACGACCGCGCACCTGCGCGTCGGCTACAAGTTCCATCCGCGGGGCTACGAGCCGCAGCGGCGGCTGGGCGATCTCACGTTCGGCAACGGCGAGATCGACCTGCGCGGCATGCAGGCCGGCCAGCAGGTGCACATGTACACGACGCTGGACCGGCACATCAAGCTCACCACCTTCGAGCCGCACATGCACGCGGCGGGCGTCAGGATGTGCATGGAGGCCATCTGGGGCGGCCGCACCGAGGTGCTCAACTGCGCCGGCTACGACCACAACTGGGTGAAGGTGTACCGCTACCAGGACGACTCGGCGCCGCTGCTGCCGAAGGGCACGCTGATCCACATCACGGCCCACTTCGACAACACGCCGACCAACAAGAACGTCGTCGACCCGCGCAACTGGGGCGGCCTCGGCCACCGCTCGATCGACAACATGGCCATCCTCATCGCGCCCGCGCTGGCGCTGACCGACGAGCAGTTCGCCGAGGAGATGGCCACGCGCCGCGAGCGGCTCGGCCTCACCGAGGGCGAGTCGGTCATCGGCTGTCCGCTGTGCGGCTTCGAGAACCCGGAGCCGGGCCTGGCCTGGCTGGGACAGAACCAGTAGTCGAGGGAGGGTGAGCTGACGATGCAGACGACGCCTTGCTCACGGCTGCTCAGGGTTTCCGCCGCGGCGCTCGCGCTCGGCGTCGCCGTCGTCCTGGCGGCGCCGTCCACGACCGGTGCGCAGGCGCCGGCCCGGGGCCAGAACATCGCCCCGGTCTACGAGGGCTTCTGGCAGCACGACGACGGTTCCATCGACCTCTGGTTCGGCTACTACAACCGCAACTGGGAGGAAGAGATCGACGTGCCGGTGGGCCCGGACAACCACATGGATCCCGGCGGCCCCGACCTCGGCCAGCCGACCCACTTCTTCCCGCGGCGCAGCCAGTTCGTCTTCAAGGTCACGGTGCCGGCCGACTTCGGCGACAACGAGATCGTCTGGTCGCTGACGAGCAACGGCGTGACCGAGAACGCGTACGCCACGCTGCGGCCGGAGTACATGGTCGACGAGACGGTCATGATGGCCAACTTCGGCGCCGGCGGGCAGACCGGGTTCCACCCGGACATGATCGGCAACATGGCCCCGGACCTGACGCTCGAGACGCCGGCGACGATGACCGTGAGCGCCGGCGAGCCGGTCACCCTGAGCGCGGTCGCCGCCGACGACGGCAAGCCGGCGCCGCGCTCGATTCCGGTGGCGCTGATCGGCACGAGCCACTTCGTGCCCAACTCGGCGACCGGGCTGCGCCTGTCGTGGTTCCGCTACCGTGGTCCGGGCGAGGTCGTGTTCGATCCGCCGCAGACGAAGGTGTGGCAGGACCACCGCGACGGCGGCAACTCGCCCTGGTCCACCGGCTGGGAGACGCCGCCCGTGCCGGACGACAACCGCTGGACCGTGCAGGCCACCTTCAGCGAGCCCGGCACCTACGTGCTGCGCGCGCTGGCCCATGACGGCGGCCTGATCGACTACGAGGACGTCACGATCAACGTGAACCGCTGACGCCGGCGGCGCGCCCGCTGGCATCAGCGGCGCGCACTATTCTTGGCCGGCGCGTCCCGCCCGGGCGCGCCGGCCGTCGTGTGTACGGCGTTTCCGCTCCCGCCCGCTTCTTGCGTAGTACCGCATCCCGTGAGATAGTCGCCATCGACATATCGCTGGCGACGGCCCCTGAGCAGCCGTCGTTTCAGCTCGACTTCCGATTCGGGAGCGCACGAGACCGCTGCTGCGCCGCGTGCGGCTCCACCATGATGCCGATGCCTGTTCTGCTGATCGTCGTCGCCGCCCTGCTGGCTGTCCCGGCTGCGTCGGACGCGCGCGTGACGCGCATCGAGATCGAGCGCGTCGAGTCGCCCACCTTCGAAGGGCGCTCGTTCGGCGAGGTCGGGCCGTACGAGAAGCTGGTCGGCCGCGTGCATGGCGAGGTCGATCCCGCCGCGCCGGAGAACGCGGTGATCGCCGATATCGAGCGGGCGCCGCGCAACGCGCGCGGCCTGGTCGAGTACGCGGCCGATCTGATCATCCTCAGGCCGGTGGACCCCGCGCGGGGCAACGGCCGGCTGTTCTTCGAGGTGAACAACCGCGGCCGGCTGCTGTCGCTGAACCGGCTGAACGAGGCGGCGGCCGTCGCGAACGATCCGACCGCGGCCGCCGCTGCCGGCAACGGCTTCCTGATGCGCCAGGGCTACACGTTCGTGTCGGCCGGCTGGGACGCGACGGCTTCCTCCGCGGACGGGCGCCTGAACATCACGCTGCCCGTGGCGGTCAACCCGGACGGCTCGCCCATCGTCGGCCCGGCGCTCGAGGAGCTGGTCATCGACAACGACACGACGACGGCCGGCCGCCTCTCGTACCCCGCGGCCACGCTGGACACGGCGCAGGCCAGCCTGACCGTGCGCACCCGCTACGGCGACGAGCCCGAGCCGCTCGGCCCGGATGCCTGGGAGTACGTCGACGCCCGCACCATCCGGCTGCTGCCGGCCGGCACCGCGTTTCGGCAGGGCAGCCTCTACCACCTGGTCTATCCGGCCACCGAGCCGCTGGTGGCGGGACTCGGGTTCGCGGCCATTCGGGACGTGGCCGCGTTCCTCCGGCGCGCCGCCGTCGATGCGGTCGGGACGGCCAATCCGCTGGCCGGGCAGATCCGCTACGCCTACTCGTTCGCCATCTCGCAGCCGGCGCGGTTCATGCGCGATTTCGTGCACCTCGGCTTCAACCAGGACGAGGCCGGCCGGCGCGTCTTCGACGGCGTGCTGAACTGGATTGGCGGCGCGAGCGGCGGCTTCTTCAACTACCGCTTCGCCCAGCCGCACCGCACGCAGCGGCAGCACATCGCGCGCTGGTTTCCGGAGCGGCAGTTCCCGTTCGCGTACAACGTGCTGCACGATCCGGTGACGGGCCGCACCGACGGGCGCCTGCGGCGCTGCCTGGACAGCGGGACCTGCCCCCGCATACTGGAGGCGAACTCGTCGAACGAGTACTGGGTCAAGGCCTCCTCGCTGCTGCACACGGACACGCTGGGCAACGACATTCCCGAGCCGCGGGACGTGCGCCTCTACCTGTTCTCCAGCTTCCCGCACAGCGGCGGGAGCCGCCAGCAGGGGCGGGGCATCTGCCAGCAGCCCCGCAACACGGCCGCGGCCGAGCCGGTGCTGCGCGCCCTCCTCCTTGCCCTCGACGGCTGGGTTTCGGCGGGGAAGGAGCCGCCCGCGAGCCGCGTGCCGCGCCGCCGGGACGGGACGCTGGTGGCCGCGCTGCCGCGGCCGGAGCTGGGGTTCCCGAAGATTCCGGGCGTGCACTTCGACGGGCTGATGAGCACCGGCGACCTGCTCGACTTCGGCCCGCACGCCGGCGAGGGCATCCTGACCGTGCTGCCGCCGGCGATCACGTCGCCCTACCCGGCGCTGGTGCCGCGCACGGACGCGGACGGCCACGACGTGGCCGGCATCCGCGTGCCCGCCGTGCAGGCCCCGCTCGCCACGCACACCGGCTGGGCGGTGCGGGCCGCGGAGTACGCCGGCAACGACCTGTGCGACGCCGCGGGGCAGCGGCTCGCGCTGCCGCGAACGAAGGCCGAGCGGCTGGCAAAGGGCGACCCGCGCCCGTCGCTCGAGGAGCGCTACGCCACCCCCGCCGCCTACGTCGCGGCCGTCGCGGGCTCCGCGCGCAACCTGCACCGTGACGGGCTGCTGCTTGCGGAGGACGTCGAGCGGATCGTCGCCGAGGCGGAGGCGCGCAGCCGCGCCTGGTAGTCAGTCGGCGCGCAGGATGGCGTACAGCATCTGATCCTGCACCTTGCCGTCCTTGATGGCGCTCCGGCGCAGGCGGCCCTCGAGCTGGTACCCCGCCTTCTCGAGGACGCGGCAGGAGGCCCCGTTCGCGGCCAGGGGCAGGGCGTACAACCGCTGCACGTCGTACGCCGCAAAGGCGAAGCGCGTGAACCCGACGAGCGCGCCCGTCGCGATGCCGCGGCCCCAGTACCGCTCGCCGAGCCAGTAGCCGACCTCCGCCGAGCAGCGCTCCACGTCGTCGCGGAGCACGGCGCCGATCGAGCCGACCGGCCGATCGCCGACCGTGATGGCGAACGCCGTCTCGGGCTCTCCGCCGCGCGCGAACGCGATGAACTGGCGCGCGTTGTCGACCGAATACGGGTGCGGGAACCGGTCGCGCAACTGGAGCCACACCTTGCGGTTGTTCGCGTGCCGGGCCAGCTCGTCGGCATCCGTCTCGCGGAACGAGCGCACGGCGCAGGAGTCCAGGTCGAGCGGCATCTCCGGCCGCGACGCGGATGGCATGAGGCCCGAATGGTATCAGGTCCGCTCTATACTTGAATTACGTGCCGGTTGGGAAGCATCGGAACGGTCTGCGGCGAACGCTTCTCCTGACAATCGCACTGGGCGGTCTGCTCGTGCCGGGCCCCGCGGGCGCGCAGCCGCTGCTCGAGCTGCAGGATTGCCGTCTGGACCGGGTGTCCGTCCCCGCACGGTGCGGAACCTTCGCCGTCTTCGAGGATCGCGCCGCGAGCGCCGGCCGGACCATCGAGCTGGAGATCGTCGTCGTTCCGGCCGTCGCCGACAGCGCCGAGCCCGACCCGCTCTTCTTCCTGGCGGGCGGTCCGGGCCAGGCTGCCACCGGGCTGGCGGGGCCGATGGCGCGGCTGCTGGCCAGGGTCCGCCGGACGCGCGACCTCGTCTTCGTCGATCAGCGGGGCACCGGCG
Organism: uncultured Vicinamibacteraceae bacterium; assembly: GCA_964348425.1. GTDB lineage: Bacteria > Acidobacteriota > Vicinamibacteria > Vicinamibacterales > UBA8438 > JAAXGX01. The sequence continues at coordinate 6,798 of CAYGCV010000106.1, forward strand.
GCGCGGACGAGATGATCTGCGCCTTCTTCGAGAGCGCCTCCGACGGCGACGGGTCGAACGAGTCGTTGCGGGTCGACGCCCTGCCGCTGGAGCGCCTGCGCGAGTGCCTGGACGAGATCCGGACCCACGCCGACCCGCGGCACTACACGACGCCGGTCGCGATGGACGACCTCGACGAGGTGCGCGCCGCGCTCGGCTACGAGACGATCAACCTGCTGGGCGGCTCGTACGGCACCCGTGCCGGTCTCGTCTACATGCGGCGCCATCCCGATCGGGTCCGGACCGCCGTGCTCGACGGGCTCGCCCCGGTTTCCATGCGCCTGCCGTCGAACATGGGCATCGACGCGCACGGCGCCCTCGACCGGCTGTTCGCCGACTGCGAGGCCGACGCCGGTTGCCGGGATGCGTTCCCCGACCTGCCGCGGACGTTCGCGAGCGTCATCGCCGACCTGGAGGCGAGTCCGCGCGTGCTCGGTGCGACGCATCCGCGGACCGGCGAGCCGTTCGAATCGACGTTGACCGTGTCGCGATTCGCGGCCGACCTGCGGGCCGTTCTGTACTACCCGACCCTGGCGAGCCTGCTGCCCTGGACCATCGCTCGGGCCGCCGCGGGCGACTTCGCGCCGTATCTGGCGCAGAGCGTCCCGCTGAACGAGTTCGGCGGGATGCTCAACGCGGCGGTCTTTCTCTCCGTCATCTGCGCAGAGGACGTGTCGCAACTGGACGCCGACGCGGCGGCGCGCCTGGCCGGCGGCGGCGTCCTGGGACGGGAATCGATCGTCGCCTGGATCGATGCCTGCACCGTCTGGCCGGCCGCCGACCTGCCGGCCGGCTACTTCGAGCCGGTGCGCTCGGAGGCGCCGACGCTGCTGCTCTCCGGCGCTCTCGATCCGGTGACGCCGCCGCGCTGGGGCGAGGAGGTGCTGCGCGGGCTCGGCAACGCACGGCACGTCGTGGCCCCGGGCGCCGGCCACGGTGTGATCGCGCGGGGTTGCACGGCCGACGTGGTCGCCAGGTTCATCGACGCCGGCAGCCACGCGAACCTCGACGTCGGCTGCATCGAGCAGATCCGCCGGCCGCCGTTCATGCTCTCGCCGGCCGGGACCGAGCCATGATCGAGGTGCGCGACCTGGCGCGTCGCTTCGGCGAGGTCGTGGCCGTCGACGGTGTCAGCTTCACGGCGGGCGACGGTCGGATCACCGGCCTGCTCGGTCCCAACGGCGCCGGCAAGACCACGACCCTGCGCGCGCTGTACGGCCTGCTGCGTCCGGACGCCGGCACGGCGGTGGTCGACGGCGTCGATGCCGTGGCCGCTCCACGCGCCGTGCAGCGGCTGATCGGCGTCCTGCCGGACGCGCACGGCCTCTACGCCCGCCTCACCGCCCGGGAGCACCTGCGCTACGTGGGCGAGCTGCACGCGCTCGACGCCGCAACGATCGGCGCGTCCATCGAGCGCCTGGCCGAGCTGCTCGACATGCGCGGGATCATCGACCGGCGGGTGGAGGGTTTCTCCACGGGCGAGCGGATGAAGGTCGCCGTCGGCCGCGCGCTGGTGCACGATCCGCCCAACCTGCTGCTGGACGAACCGACCAGCGGCCTCGACGTCATGAGCACGCGGGCGATGCGGGGCCTGATTCGGCAGCTCAGGGCCGCCGGCAAGTGCGTGCTGTTATCCAGCCACGTCATGCAGGAGGTCTCGGCCTTGTGCGACGAGATCGTGATTGTCGCGCGCGGCAGGGTCGTCGCCTGCGGCACGCCGGAGGAGCTCTGCCGGCGCGCCGGCGAGAATGACCTCGAGGAGGCGTTCGTCCGGATCATCGGCACCGACGAGGGGCTCCAGTGAGGGGCCGCCGGCCCGGCTTCCGCCGCGAGGTGCGCGCCGTCTGGCGCAAGGAGCTCAGGGACGCGGCGCGCGACCGGCGCTCGCTGATGTCGGCGCTGCTGTATCCGGTCCTGATGCCGCTCATGCTCACGCTGATGTTCGGCGCGCTGGCGCGGCAGGAGGGTTCCGATCGGCCCCTCGAGGCGCCCGTTGCCGGCCGCGAGCACGCCCCCAATCTGGTCGCCTGGCTGGAGGAGCGCGGCGTGGTCATCGTCGACCCACCGGCCGACCCCGAGGCGGCCGTGCGCGACGGCGACGTGGACTTCGTCCTGGTGATAGACGAGGAGTACGGCGAGCAGTTCCGGTCGGTCCGGCCGGCCGTCGTGCGCATCGTCCACGACAGCTCGAGGACCGCGTCGCTCTCGGGCATTCGGCGCACTCGCGGGCTGCTCCTCGAATACGGCAGCCAGGTCGCCGCACTGCGCCTGATCGCCCGCGGCGTTCACCCCGGCGTCGTCCAGGCGGTCCGGGTCGACGATCTGGACCTTGCGACCCCGGCGCAGTCGGCGGCGCGGTTGTTCACCGGGCTGCCGATGTTCCTGATCGTGGCCGCGTTCGTCGGAGGACTCAACGTGGCGATCGACACGACGGCCGGCGAGCGGGAGCGCCGGTCGCTGGAGCCGCTGCTGGTCAATCCGGTGTCGAGGGCGGCCCTGACCGGCGGCAAGTGGCTCGCGACGTGCGTGTTCGGTCTCGTCGCCTCGCTGGTGACGCTGGTGCTGACCCTGCTCATGCTACGGTTCGTGCCGCTCGAACAGCTCGGCATGCAGTTGAGCCTCGGCGGACGCCAGGGGTTGCTGATGGCGCTCGCCGTGGCGCCGATGGCCCTGCTCGCGTCGGCGCTGCAGATGTTCGTGGCGACGTTTGCCCGCAGCTTCAAGGAGGCGCAGACGTACGTGAGCCTGCTGCTCATCGTGCCGATGCTCCCCGGCCTCGTGACGGCTGTCTATCCGCTGCAGACCGCCGCCTGGATGACGCTGGTCCCCGCGCTGTCGCAGCAGCTCCTGCTGGTCGACATCATGGGCGGGGAGCCGGTGGGCGTGCCGGCACTGGCGGCGTCGGTCGCCGGCACGTTGCTGCTCACCCTCGTCTTCCTCGCGTCGATCGCCCGGATGCTGCGGCAGGAGAAGATCGTCTTCGGCCGGGTGTGAGGGGCCGGACAGAAGATTGCTACGTTGTGCTACGGCTGCTACCGTCATGACATGCGCACCATCACGCAGCGGGAGCTGCGCAATGAATCGGGGGCCATCCTGCGCGAGGTCCAGGCCGGTCGCAGCGTGATCGTGACCCGCAACGGCACGCCGGTGGCCGAGCTGAAACCGGTGTCGCCCCGCCGCTTCGTACCGCGCGGCATCATTGCTCAGGCTGCGGCTACCGCACCGCCAATCGATGCGGCGCGGTTCCGTCGCGACCTCGACACGCTCGTCGATCAGGGCGTCGATGTTTGAGAATCCGATGGACTTCGAGGGCCTGGGGCGGCTCGTCAGCGTGCGGGCCGTGTAGGCGGGGATGCAGGCAATCGTCCAGGACGAATACGGCCCGGCCGACGTGCTGCGGCTCCGGGACATCGACCGGCCGCGGGTGGGCGAGCGCGACGTGCTGGTGGAGGTCCACGCGGCCGGCCTCGATCCGGGCGTCTGGCATCTCATGAGCGGGCGGCCGTACCTCGTGCGGCTGATGGGCTTCGGGCTGCGGCGGCCGAAGGACCGCGTGGCGGGGCAGGACGTCGCCGGACGGGTCGCGGCGGCCGGCGCGGGCGTCACCCGGCTGCGGCCCGGCGACGAGGTGTTCGGCACCTGCACCGGCGCCTTCGCCGAGTACGCCCGCGGGCAGGAGGACACGCTCGCGCCGAAGCCGGCCAACCTCACGTTCGAGCAGGCGGCGGTCGTGCCCACGTCCGCTCTCACCGCGCTGCAAGCCCTGCGCGACGTGGCGCGCGTCGAGGCGGGGCAGACCGTGCTGGTGATCGGCGCCGCCGGCGGCGTCGGCACGTTCGCGGTGCAGATCGCCCGGGCGCTCGGCGCGGAGGTCACGGGCGTGTGCAGCACGGCGAAGACGGATCTGGTGCGATCGCTCGGCGCCCGGCAGGCCATCGACTACACGCGCGAGGACTTCGCCGACGGCCGGCAGTGTTACGACGTCATCCTCGACACGGCGGGCAATCGTTCGCTCTCGCATCTCAGGCGCGCGCTCGCGCCGGCCGGCACGCTCGTCATCATCGGGGGAGAGCAGGGCGGACGGTGGCTCGGCGGGGTCGATCGCCAGCTCCGGGCGTCGCTGCTCTCGCCGTTCGTGCGCCAGACCCTCGGCTCGCTGTTCTCGACGGTGGTCGCGGCAGATCTCGATCGCCTGCGGGAGCTGCTCGAGGCCGGCAAGGTCGTGCCGGTCATCGGCCGGACCTGCCCGCTGAGCGGGGTCCCGGACGCCGTGCGCCAGCTCGAAGCCGGGCACGCTCGCGGCAAGATCGCCATCTCCGTCCGCCCCGAAGGGTAGACTTTCGCGGCCATCCCGTTTGGGTTACTCTGGCGGTAGCATGCCCTGGATTCTCCAGGTTGCAAGCGGCAGGCGAGTGCTCGCGGCGGCCGGGACGGCGCTCGTCGGAACCGGGCTGCTGTTCGGGACCGGCCCGTTTCCGGCCGTGCGCGCGCTGGCCCCCGCAGGGGTGCTCCCCGAGGAGCAGCTCGGCTATGGTGCGGACGAGCTGCACGCGTTCCTGGGCGCCATCGGTGCCGACGGACGGGCCGCCTACGTCATGTTTCAGCGCCTGGACATCCTGACGCCGCTGCTGCTCGGGGGCGCGGCGATGCTCCTGATCGCCTGGCTGCTCCGGCGCGGGGGCACGGGGGCGGGACCTGTCGCGTGGCTGCCGTTCGTGCCCGTCCTCTTCCTGCTGACCGAGGTGGTGGAGGACTTCGTGCTGAGCCGTGCGGCCCGGCTGTATCCGGCGGAATCGTCCATCAGCACGGCACTCCCGGTGCTGACCGGCGCGAAGTTCGCGGTGATGGCGCTGATGGCCGTCGTCATTGCCGGTTGCGCATTGCGACTGGCCTGGAGAAAGGACTGACCGATGTCTGCATCACGGCGACGTTTCCTGAAGAGCGCGGTGGCGGTCGGCGGCGTGGCCCTGGGACAGCGGGCCGGCGCGTGGTCGTCGATCCCGGCCGGCCGCGCGCCGAGTGGGAGTCCGGCGGCCGCGGCGAGACCTGCCGCGGCGGCGGTGCAGGGCGGCCGGGCGCTGCCGACGCAGGCCGAGGTCGAGAGCTGGTACAAGGATCAGCGCAACTGGGGCCGCTGGGGCGCGGACGACGAGGTCGGTGCGGTCAACCTGATCACCGCCGAGAAGCGCCAGGCCGCCGCGGCGCTCGTGCGCAACGGGCGCACCGTCTCGACGAGCCGGCTCTTCGAGCCGACGCAGCACTTCGTCCGCAAGAACGATCGCGGCGCCGGCGCCGGCTCGTTCATCGACTACTACGGGTTCATCTATCACGGCCAGACGATCACCCACATCGACGCGCTGTGCCACGTGTGGGAGAACACGGACGGCGTGTGGCAGGGCCGCGATCCCGACGCCGCGGTCGACACGCACGGCGCCAGGTTCGGCGCCATCACGGCCTGGAGCAACGGCATCATCACGCGCGGCGTGCTGCTCGACGTGCCCCGTCACCGCGGCGAGCCCCACGTGACGGCCGACCGGCCGGTGCACGGCTGGGAGCTCGAGGAGATTGCCGCGGCCCAGGGGGTCGAGGTGGGGCCGGGCGACGCGCTGCTCGTCCACAGCGGGCGCGAGGCGTTCCAGCGCGCCGGCGGCGCCATCGGCGGCGGCGCCCGCCCCGGCCTGCACGCCTCGTGCGCGAAGTTCATTCGCGACCGCGACGTCGCGCTGCTCGGGTGGGACATGATGGACGCGCGGCCCAACGACTACGGGCTGGCCTACCCGGTGCACGGCGTGCTGACCTTCTACGGCGTGGCCCTGCTGGACAACGCGCTGCTCGAGCCGCTCGCCGACGCCTGCGCCGAGGAGGGACGCCACGAGTTCATGTTCATGGCGCTGCCGCTCAACGTGAAGAACGGCACCGGCAGCCCGGCCAACCCGATCGCGATGTTCTAACTTTAGACGGGGCTGCGCCCCGAACCCCCGGCGTCCGCTTGCGGGGACCCCTGCGCCCC
>CAYGCV010000107.1:0-12836 GCA_964348425.1 uncultured Vicinamibacteraceae bacterium
CACATGGCCTATCTCCGTGCGACGCGCGGTTTCACCACGGGCTGCTAGCGGCTGTCAAGGGCCGGTCGGGCCCGCGCCCACCGCGAAGCGCCCGGCCGCGCTGCCGCGAAACGTTCCCTGCTCGAGCCATTCGAGCGAGGCCTCGTGCAGGAGCTTGTGCTGCGTCGTCTCCCAGACGGCGAAGTGGGTGGCGCACGCCATCTCGACCAGCACCTTGCGCTCCGTGCCGGTCAGGTCCGCGTAGAGCTGCCGGTCGGGCTCGAGCAGGAAGTCCTGCTCGCCGACCAGGATCAGGGTCGGCGCCCGCACCCGCGCGGCGTACTCGCGGTTCCAGCCCCAGGCGCCGGCGGAAGTGCGCACGCGCATCACGCCGTGCTGCGGCCCCCAGACCGAGCCGAGCGGGTCGTAGGCCATCACGGTCTGCCAGATGACTTTCTGGATGCCGGGATCGATCTGGCCGTCGCAGGCGACGGTCGAGCGCCAGCGCCCGTCCTCCAGCCGCTCCCGGGTCTGCAGGCGCATCGGCGCCTCGCCGGCCGGCCTGGCCGGCGGCGTCGAGGGCTGGTCCGGCCGGTAGCCCGGGGCGAAGAGCACGAGCTTGTCGACGACGTCCGGGTGGCGCGCCGCGAACCCCGCGGTGCGCGGACCGCCCGCCGACCAGCCGATCAGGCTCACCGCGTCGACGCCCCGCAGCGCGCGGATGTAATCCACGACGCGGCCGATCTCGTCCCAGTCCGACTGGCTCGTCGTCAGCCCGTGCGGGTAGCGCGGCTCGCAGTCGCGCGCCAGCGGGTTCGGCGTGACCAGCGCCCGGTTGTCGGCGTCCATGTTGCACGGGTCGTCCATCTTCGGCCGCGGCGACAGCCCGTAGCCGGTCTGGTCCATCGCGAACGTGTCGTAGCCGGCCGCCGCGAGATGCGCCATCCACGAGTAGTCCTTGTACGGCAGATCGTAGTCGGGCACCGAGGGGATCGACCCGCCGTGGACGAACAGCACCACCTTGCCGTGCGGCCGCTCGCCGGCGGCGATCCGGGCGTCCAGTTCGCGGCTGAGCTTCTCGCGCAGGAACAGGCCGACCCGCTGGCCCTGGTTGGCGGGCACCGTCGACGTATGCGGCACGAAGCGATCGACGGTGACGAAGCCGTCGTCGGCCGCGCCGAGGCCGATCGCCGCGAACGCCGCCGCGGCGAGCATCGCCGTCGCCATCGCGCCCGCGCGCCGTCCCGATCCGGAGGTTCCTCGCATCCCGAGCATGGCCTGCTCCTTCCTGGCCGCGAGCCGGCTCGCCGGGCGCCGCCTCGCGGCCCCGCCCGGCGCCCGACCGGCATCGTTTTCCAACCTGCCGACCAATGATGCCCGAAAACGGGAGCCGGCCGCAGCGTTTCTCCCGCGGGGCGCCGCCGGGGTTGGTGGGATAATGTGCCGGACCTGCCGGCCGCGCGGGTGGCGCGCGCCGGCGGCATGCCGGAGGGAGCAGCATGGAGACCGGTCGCAGAGCGTTCATCGGGAGCCTCGGCGCGGGAGCGGCTGGCGCCAGCGTCGCCCGCGCGGCGGCCTTCCAGCCGGCCCGCGCCGAGGGCATCGAGGCGTTCGCGTTCGACGCCTACGGGACGCTGTTCGACGTCTTCTCGGTGACGGCGCTGTGCGAGGAGCTGTTTCCCGGGCAGGGCGACGCGCTGGCGCAGCGCTGGCGGGCCAAGCAGCTCCAGTACAGCCTGCTGCGCAGCCTCATGGGCCGCCACCGCGACTTCTGGCTGGTGACGGAGGACGCCCTGGTGTACGCGGCGCGCAGCCTCGGCCTGGATCTCGCCGCGCAGCGGCGCGAGCGGCTGATGGAGGCGTATCTGTCGCTGGCGGCGTTCCCCGACGTGCGGCCCGGGCTCGAGGCCCTGCGGAGCCGGGGCCTGCGCCTGGCGATTCTCTCCAACGGGGAGCCCCGCATGCTGCAGGCGGCGGCGCGCAGCGCGGGCATCGACCACCTGCTCGACACCATCATCAGCGTCGAGGAGGTCAAGATCTTCAAGGTCAGCCCGCGCGTCTACAATCTGGGGCTGGAGCGGCTCGGGGTGGGCCGGTCGGCGCTGGGCTTCGTCTCGTCCAACTCGTGGGACGTCAACGGCGCGGCCTCGGCGGGGCTGATCACGTTCTGGATTCAGCGCGCGGCCGCCGCGCCGCCGGAGGAGCTCGGGTTCGCGGCGAATCACGTGGTGGCGGCGATCACCGATCTGGCGCCGCTCGTGGAAGGTTGAGCGGTTGAAGAGGACGGCTGGCCGAATTGCACCCGGGCGCCCGGCGGGCCGTCGAGACGACATCAGGAGGTGCGCGATGGGTCGTGTCACGTTTTCAGGGGCGGCGGTTGCGGTGGTCGGATTGCTCGTGCTGGTCGGCGCGCCGGCCCAGTCGTTGCTCGCGCAGGCGCCCGCGGCGGTCGCGCTGACCGGCGCGCGCGTGATCGACGGCACCGGCGGGGACCCGATCGAGGGGGCCACGGTGCTCATCGGCGACGGCCGGATCCAGGCGGTCGGCGCGGCGGACGACGTGTCGATTCCGGACGGGGCGGAGCGCGTCGATCTCTCCGGCAAGACCATCATCCCGGGGCTGATCAACGCCCACGCGCATCTGAACGACGGCGACCCGGCGCTGCCGCTCTACGACCAGCGCCTCGGGCAGCTCCGGCTCTACGCCGACTACGGCGTCACCACCATCCACACCCTGGGCGACGACGGCGTCGAGAGCGTGCGGGTGCGCGACGCGCAGGCGCGGGGCGAACAGCTCGATCGGGCGCGGCTGTTCGTCTCCGGCCCCAACGTGGTCGCCGAGACGGCCGAGGAGGCCCGGCAGAGCATCGACGAGGTCGCGGACCTGGGCGTCGACATCATCAAGACCCGCCTCAACGCCCAGCCCGGCGACATGACGCCGGCGGTGTACGGGGCGCTGATCGACCAGGCCCACCGGCGCGACCTGCGGGTCGCCGCGCATCTCATCGACCTCGACGACGCGAAGGGGCTGCTGGAGGCGGGCGTCGACGTGGTGGCCCACAGCGTGCGCGACCAGGACGTCGACCAGGAGCTGATCGACGAGCTGATCCGGCTGGACGTGGGCTACATCCCGACGCTGACGCGCTGCCTGTCGGTGTTCCTGTACGAGACGACGCCGGCGTTCTTCGAGGACCCGTTCTTCCTGCGCGGCGCCGACGCCTACCGCTCGGACATGGAGGAGATCCGCGACCCGGCCACCCACGAGCGGGTGCGCAACAGCGAGACGGCCCAGTTCACCAAGCAAATGCTGGAGCAGGCCAAGCGCAACATCAAGCTGCTGACCGACGGCGGCGCGACCATCGCCATGGGCACCGACAGCGGCACGTCGCTGGGCCGCTGGCAGGGCTACTTCGAGCACGTCGAGCTCGAGCTGATGGTCGAGTCGGGGATGACCCCCATGCAGGCGCTGGTCGCCGCCACGGGCAACGGCGCGCGGGTCATGCGTCTCGACGATCTGGGCACGCTCGAGCCCGGCAAGCGGGCCGACCTGGTCGTCCTGAATGCCGATCCGCTGGACGACATCACGAACACGCGCGCGATCGACGCCGTGTGGATCGCGGGCCGGCGGCTGGCCGAGTAGGCGTCGTGGCCGCGGCGGCCCGTCGCCCGTCGGCCGAAGCCGTGAGGCGCTGGCGCACGTATACTGAATCGTTGGGGCGCGTCACGGGGACGTCGCCGGCGGCGGAGGGCGTGGCATCGTGCGAATCGGTGTATATGTCGACACGGAGAACATCACCAGAAACGGGGGCCGCAGCCTGCGCTACGACGTGCTGCGGGAGTTCGCCTGCCGCGACGGGGCGGACGCCCTGCGGCTGAACTCGTACACCTCGCTCGACGAGGATCGGGCCGCGACGGACGACACCTACCAGCGCAACGTGGAGAGCTTCCACGAGGCGCTGCGCGACTTCGGTTACAAGGTAATCGTCAAGCCGGTCAAGTGGTACGTCAACGAGGACGGCAAGCGGTTCGGCAAGGCCAACAGCGACCTCGACATGGCGGTCGACGTGCTGCTCGAGGCGCGCAACATCGACCGCGTGCTGCTGGCCACCGGCGACGGCGACTTCGCCAAGGTGGCGCGGGCCCTGCAGAACATGGGCTGCCGCGTCGAGGTCGTGGCCTTCGACAACGTGTCGGGCGACCTCCGCCGGGAGGCCGATCTGTTCGTCTCGGGCTACCTGATTCCGCGACTGCTGCCGGGCGAGTCGAAGGGACCCGACTGGGGCACGGAGGGTTCGCGCGTGCGCGGTCTGTGCCACTGGTACGACGCGGTCAAGGGCTTCGGCTTCATCCGCTACCTGAAGTCGTTCGACGGTCCGCTGTGGGTGACCGACACCACGCGCGAGGACTCGCCCTACGCGTCGACGTTCGTGCACAGCAGCGAGCTGCAGAAGGCCGGCGTCAACGCGGCGTACCTGCCGAGCCGGCGCCTGATTCTGGAGTTTGCGCTGCGGCCGTCGCCGACGAAGGTGGGGGAGCTGACGGCGCAGGACATCAGCCTCGTGCCCAGGCCCCAGGGCCGGGACCCGCGCCTGGTGACAGCGGCGAGCCGCGGCTACGGGACCGCCGCCGAGCCGGCGCAGAGCCGTGCGGGTTGATCGCGGCGCCGCGCTGCCGACTGCCACCATGCCTTCCGCGCGACGGCCGGCCACGCGACGCGTTCTCCTGCTCTCGACCGTCGTCCTGGTGCTCGCCGCGGGACTCGCCGGCGCCCCGCTCGCGGGCCGGCCGGCGGCAGCGCCGGCCGCCGGGCAGGACCCGGGCGGGCCGCGCACGCCCTGGGGCGATCCCGATCTCCAGGGCATGTGGCTCAGCAGCGCGCTGGTCACGGTGCCGTTCGAACGCCCGGCAGAGCTGGGCACGCGCGCGGTTCTGACGGAGGAGGAGCTTGCGGCGCGTAATGCGGCGGCCGCCGCCCGGCCCCGTCCGCGGCTGGTGCCGTCGCTTGGCTTCGGCGAGCGGCGTCCGGCGCCTCCGCTCGCCTCGCTGATCGTCGATCCCGCGGACGGCCGGCTGCCGCCGATGACGGCCGACGGCGCGCGCCGGGCGGAGGCGTGGCGCACGCGGGCGGTGCCCGAGTACGCCCACGCCGGCCCCGAGGACCTGCGGCCCTACGACCGCTGCATCAGCCGCGGCGTGCTGGGGTCCTCGTTCCCGAACATCTACTCGTCGGCCATCTGGATCCTGCAGTCGCCGGGACTCGTGATCCTCCATCACGAGATGATTCACGAGACCCGCGTGATTCCGCTCGACGGCCGACCGCACATCGCCGCGGGCATCCGGCAGTGGATGGGCGACTCGCGCGGGCGCTGGGAGGGGGCGACGCTCGTGGTGGAGACCACGAACACCAACGGGCGCACCGGCTCCTACGCCCGCAACGGCAACGGCAACCCGACCAGCACAGCGCTGCGTCTCGTGGAGCGCTTGCGTCTGGGCGACGCCGGCACGCTCCACTACGAGGTGCGCGTGGACGACCCGCGCACGTGGACGCGGCCCTGGACGGTCGCGTTCCCGCTCGAGCGCGACCCTGACTACCTCCTGTTCGAGTACGCCTGCCACGAGGCGAACTACGCGCTGGCGAACATCCTGAGCGCCGTGCGCGCGGCCGAGCGCCGCGGCGGCAGGCCGTAGCGAGCGGCCTCCGCACGGAGCCGGTGCGCTTACCGAACCGGCGTGCTCCGTCGCGGACAGCAGCGAGAATGCCCCGCCCCGTGTATGGTATTGGCATGGAAACCATCGTGCCTTGGCTCACGCCGGCCCTGGTTGTCGCCCTCGGCGCCTGGTTGCGCGCAGACCTGCGCGACATGCGCCGGGAGATGCGCCATGAACTGGGCGCGCTCCGTACGGGTCTGGCCGCCCTCGAGCAGCGTGTCTCCGCGCTGGCCGAGCGGGTGGCGCATCTCGAAGGCGCACTGCTGCGAACGCCGGCACCCGCGGCCGACGAGCCCGGGGTTCGGTAAGCCACACTCACGGCGAACCATCGGCCCAGGCTGAAATCCGATACCCGCGGCCGGACCGGCCGCCCTCAACCGGCGCAGTCCCCGGGCCTCCTCAAGGCGCGCGCCGGCCAGCATGCTAGTCATCGAGTAGTTGCCCTCGTGGCAGCCGGTCTCGCCAATCTAGCCGGCCAGCGCAGGGGCCTGGCACCGGTAGACGCGCATCGGCGGCGCGCTGACTGCCTGAAGAGGCCCTCTTGGGTCTTGCGTTTTCGGCCAGCGGATGCGCATTGCCTGTAAGATTCCTTGCGCTGCACGATGGACGTGACCTCGCCGCGCTGGCAGACGATCACGGAATCCGAATTCCCGTGGGAGCGGGAAGCGCTGGCGTTCGTACGCCAACGGCTGCCGGATCACGAACCATACCGGGCCTGGTCGAACTTCGAGTTCATCGCCGACGACGGGTCGATCAACGAGGTCGATCTGCTCGTCCTGACGGCCAAGGGCTTTTACCTGGTCGAGATCAAGAGCCGGCCCGGCGTCGTGGAGGGCGACCGGGGAACGTGGGCTTGGCGCCAGGACGGCCGTATCCAAACGACCGACAACCCGCTTCTGCTCGCGAACCGCAAGGCCAAGAAGCTGATCTCGCTCCTGCGGCGCCAGCCGGCGCTGCAGCGGAAGACGGGCAGCCAGTTTCTCGAAGCCCATGTCTTCCTGTCGGCTGAAGGAGTCGACTGCCGTCTACCGGACGACCTGCGCGACCGCGTGCATGTTCGCGACAGCGGGAGCGGACGCGACGAGCGTTCCGGTATCGTCACCGCACTCACCCGCCAGGGCGGCGGCACCGTACACCGGGCGCGCCCCGACCGCCCGATGGCCAAGGCAATCAGCCGCGCGATGCAGGAGGCGGGCATCCGCCCGTCGCAGCGTGCGCGGCGGGTTGGAGACTACCGGCTCGACGAGCTGCTGCTCGAAGGTCCGAACTACCAGGATTGGACGGCCGAGCACGTCGCCATCGAAGGGGAGAAAGCGCGAGTCCGGATCTACGGAGTTCCCCCCGGCGCTGCGGACGATGACCGTGCAGCCCTGCAGCGCGCCGCCCGCCGGGAGTACCAGATCCTGATGGACGTGCGCCACGACGGCATCGTCGCGGCCAAGGCGTACACCGAGCACGTCCTCGGTCCCGCGCTGGTGTTCGAGCACCGCGCCGGTTCCCAGCGCCTCGATCACTGGCTCGCCGAGAAGGGTGCGCGTCTCGACGTCGACACGCGCGTCCACCTCCTGCGGCAGGTCGCCGAGGCGGTCAGCTACGCGCACGGGAAGCACCTGATCCACCGCGCGCTCTCGCCGCAGAGCATCCTGGTGCTCGATCCGGAGGCGTCGCTGCCGCGCGTCCAGGTCTTCAACTGGCAAACCGGGGCGCGTCAGGCGTCCGACAGCGGCACGGTTGGACCGGTCACTTCGGGAGCCACGCGGCTCGACGCGCTGGTCGAAGACCAGACCTGGGTGTACATGGCGCCAGAGGCGGTGACCGAGAGAGCCTCCGCCGGGGAGCAGCTCGATGTCTTCTCGCTCGGTGCCATCGCCTATCACCTCTTCGCGGGCGGACCCCCCGCGTCCAGCCTGTTGGAGATGACGGAGCGGCTCCAGCGGGAACAGGGCCTGCAGCTCTCCTCCGTCCAGGACGGCGCCGGCGAGCACCTGCAGCTTCTCGTGCAGCACGCAACGTACCCGGAGGTGACGGCGCGCCTCGAGTCGGTCCGCGAGTTCCTCGACGAGCTCGAACGCTTCGAGGAGGAAATCACCCGTCCGGAGGAACTTCGGCCCGACCCGCTCGATGCGCGTCCGGGCGACGAGGTCGAGCATGGACTCGTTGTCCGGGGGCGTCTCGGGAAGGGAGCCACGGCGTTGGCGCTCCTCGTCGAGAGAGATGGACGGGAGCAGGTGCTCAAGGTGGCGCTGGCTCCCGAGAGCAACGGCCGCCTCGAGACCGAGGCGGAGGTGCTTCGTTCCTTGCGGCATCAGTTCATCGTCGAGCTGGACGACGTGCTGCGGTTCGGCGACCGCGTGGGCCTGCTCATGGCGCGGGCGGGAGACGCCACGCTCGCCGACCGCCTCCGTGCGGAGGGTCGGCTCCACCTGGAGCTGCTGGAGCGGTTCGGGGGCGACCTGCTGACGACGATCGACTGGCTCGAGACGCAGGGCGTCTCCCACCGCGACATCAAGCCCGAGAACCTCGGAGCCGCGAAGATCGGCAACCAGCTCCACCTGGTGCTCTTCGACTTCTCGCTGGCGCGCACACCGGCCGAGAACATCCTGGCAGGCACGCGAGACTACCTCGACCCGTTCCTTCAAACGCGCACGCCCCCGCGCTGGGACACCTACGCGGAACGGTTCGCAGCAGCCGTGACGCTCTACCAGATGGCCACCGGATCCCTCCCGCGCTGGGGCGACGGGCAGAGCGAGCCGGCCGTTCTCGACTGCGAGGCAACGATTGACGCCGACGCCTTCGAGCCGGCGGTTCGCGAGGGGCTGACCGCGTTCTTCGAGAAGGCGCTGCGCCGCGACTACCGCGGGCGCTTCGACAACGCCCAGGAGATGCTGCGCGCCTGGCAGCAGCTCTTCCTCGCCGCGGTGCGCCCCGAGACGGTCTCGGATCAGCCGAGTCCGACGCCGCTCCTCGTACCGGTCCGGGAGGCGGGCCTCGACACCCTGCTGAGCGCGCTCGGCCTCAGCGCGCGCGCCCTGAGCGCCGTCGAGCGAATGGACGTCCGCACCGTGGAGGACCTGCTGCGGTTTCCGTTGATCCACGTGAACCGGATGCGCGGCGTCGGCAACGAGACGCGGCGGGAGTTGACGGACCTGGCCAAACGGTTGGCCGAGCGGTTTCCGGACGCGGCGAGGAGGCCGAAGGCTGCACCGGCCGAAGACGCGGGTGCGATTCCTGACGACGGCGTACGCGTGAGCGTGGACGAGTTGTGGCGCCAACTGCTGCCCGCCGGGCGGACTGCGCAGACCAAGGCCGACACGGATGTGCTGGCGGCCCTGCTGGGTCTGGGGGACGAGCCGGCCGCGACGTGGCCGAGCCAGAGCGAAGTGGCGCGCGCGCTCGGCATCACGCCGGTGGCGGTCGGTCACGCGGTTGCCCGGGCGCGCCAGCGCTGGAGCAAGGCGCGGGCGCTGACCCGCCTGCGGCAGGACATGGTGGAGATGCTCGGGGCGCAGGGCAATGTGATGACGCACCGCGAGCTGGCCGCCGCTCTTCTCGCCAGCCGCGGCTCGGTGCAGGGGCACCCGCTCCGCTCTCGTTACGCGGCCGCATGCGTTCGCGCGGCCGCCGAAGTCGAGCGCCACCGTGCCGCGCCACGCTGGATCGTACGCCGGGTCGCTGCCCCGGCCGGCGTGCTGCTGGCGCGCGACGTGATCGACGACGACGGCACACCGCGCCTCGACGGCCAGGGACTGGCCGACTACGCTGAGCGCCTCGGCCACCGGGCGGACACGCTCGCCGGCACCGATCCGCTGCCCTCGCCGGCACGGGTGGTCGAGGCGCTCCATGAAGTCGCCGTGCCGCCCGGCACGACCATGCCCGCCCCGAATCGGCTGCTGGCGCTTGCCGCCGCCGTCTCGCGTGAGGCGGCGCTTTCGAGCCGGCTCGAGCTGTATCCGCGCGGGATGGCGGCGGAGCGGGCGCTCAAGCTCGCGCTCGGGGCGCTCGCGGGCGCGCACACGCTGACGCCCGACCAGATCCGGAAGCGCGTTGCCGGCCGCTATCCGGAGGCGGCGCCGCTGCCGGATCGACCGGCGCTCGACACACTGCTCGGGCAGGCGGGGAGCGATCTGGTCTGGACGCCGGACGCCGACAGCGGCCGGGGTGCCTACACATCGCATCGCCGGGAGTTCGTGACCGTCTCCTCGGGCACGAGCTATACGCAATCGGCCGGCCGGACGTCACGGGTTGCCGAAGCGGGAACCGCCCCGTGGAGCGACCTTGACGACTTCGAGCAACGGCTCCGCAGAGCCCTGGAGAGCGGATCGTTTCTGGCTCTCACGGTATCGCCGCGCCGCCTCCACGACGCTGAGCGCGCGCTGGCGTCAGCGTTCCCGGTCGACGCACGCAGCATGGACGAGCTGCTGATCCGCCACATGAAGGCCGCCGCCATCGAGGCCGGCGCGGACTGGCAAGTGGTCCTGCGCGCCGACCGCGGACCGCGGGACAGCTCCGACTGGGCCAACCTCATGCTGCTGGTCGGGCGCCGTGCGCTGCCCCGCGTGCAGGCGGAGCTTGCCGGGGCGCCGCGCCCCCTGCTGCTCACGAATCCGGGGCTGCTCGCCCGCTACGACCAGATGAGCTTCCTCGATGAGCTGCGCGACTCCGCGGGCCGGCCGGACGGCCCGCCGGGCGTCTGGCTGCTCGTCGCGCGCGATCCGCAGGAGTCGCGACCAATGATCGACGGCAAGCCCGTGCCGGTCTTCACCCCGGCGCAGTGGACGCGCATTCCGGCCGCGTGGCTCGCCGGATGGCGAGCCACCGATGCCCGAGACAACTCGCCACCGGCCTGACGAGGGCGGCGGGACTCGGGCTCCGGTCAGTACCTGCCGATTGCTCCGAAGTCGATCTCGATACTGGGCTCCGGTTCAGCACCTGCCGTTGAACCGTTCCCAGTCCATGACGCCCGATTGTGACATGTTTCTTGACGCCGTTATTGACGTTATAAACTATTGCATACAAACAACTTTACTCGCACTGCATGTTATTTGTGGCGCGTTGTTTGACAGCTTGCACGACCGCGATCTCGGCCGTGAGCGAGTGGGCAGCACCGACGAAGTCAGGCACCTCGTCGGTCCGAACAGCGAGGCGATCAACGCCGAGGGCATGACCGTTCGCCGGGCTTCATCGAGTAACGGGCAGTCCAGCTAGAATACACGCGGCAAACGGGATGCAGCCTGGCCAGAGCTGCCGGGTCGTGGCATCGGCTGCTGCCAACGGCATGCGGACCACAAATGTTGACGTGATCGACGTGCAAGGCTACCCGGATGGCACCGCCAACAGACGGGGCGCCGCGTGATCGACTCCGGTCGTCTGCTTGTCGACCTGACGCACCTGCGGGCCGACCTCGAAGCCGACCTGCACGAGCGGTGCGAGGAAAGCCGCGAGCTGGATGTTTTCCTCCGGGACGAGCACGGGCGGGCGGTCGAGCGCGAACGTACCGCCTTGCCGTACGCGGCTTGGCGGGACGACCGCCTGACGCAGGTGGCCGTTGCCTGGATTCTCGGATGCGTCTTCGTGCGGTTCCTGGAGGACAACGCGCTCGTCGATCCGCCCCGCCTCTCCGGCTCCGGCGAACGACGACAGCGGGCGCTCGACGAACACACCCTCTACTTCCGGGCGCACGCCACCAACACCGACCGGGAGTACCTGCTGCATGTCTTCCACGCGGTTGCGGCGCTGCCGGTCGCAGGGCAGCTCTTCGACGAGGGGCACAATCCGCTGTGGCGACCCGCCCAGAAGTTTCGCTCTCCCTCGGGCGATGCCGCCGGTCGCCTGCTCGGGTTGTGGCAGCGGATCGATCCGGATTCGGGATCCCTCGCGCACGATTTCACGGATCCCACCTGGGACACCCGCTTCCTGGGCGATCTGTACCAGGACCTCTCCGAGAGTGCCCGCAAGCAGTACGCGCTGCTCCAGACACCCGAGTTCGTCGAGGAGTTCATCCTCGACCGCACGCTCACGCCCGCGATCGAGCAGTTCGGCTTCCGCGAGGTGCGCCTGATCGATCCGGCTTGCGGCTCAGGGCACTTCCTGCTGGGCGCCTTCCAGCGCTTGGAAGGGCTGTGGGCTAAGCACGAGCCCGGCACTAACCCGCGCGAGCGCGCGGCTCGCGTTCTCGGACAAGTGGCGGGTGTCGACCTGAATCCGTTTGCCGTAGCGATCGCCCGCTTCCGTCTGTGCGTCGCCGCGCTCCGTGCGTCTGGCGTGCAGCGTCTCGCCGACGCGCCGGACTTCAAGCTCCACGTGGCGGCGGGTGATTCTCTGTTCCACGGGCCGCGCCCTAGCCTGACCGGTGCACGCCAGGACTACCTCGATCCAGAGCATGACCCACTGGGTCACGTCTATCGGACGGAGGATGCGACGGGACTCCGCGCTATCCTCGGGCGGCGCTACCATGTCGTGGTTGGCAATCCGCCGTACATCACGTCGAAGGACAGAGCGCAGGCCGCCGAATACCGGCAGCGTTTCGGATCTTGCCATGGCAAGTACTCCCTCGCCGTTCCGTTCACCGAGCGCTTTTTCGACCTCGCCCAAGCACCCGCATCGGGCGCGGCGGAGCCAGCGGGTTTCGTTGGTATGATCACGGCCAACTCGTTCATGAAACGAGAGTTCGGTAGGAAGCTGATCGAAGAATTCATCCCCCGCTGGGACCTGACCCATGTCGTGGATACTTCTGGCGTGTACATCCCCGGCCACGGGACGCCGACGGTGATCCTGTTCGCTCGGCACCGTCGGCCCGTCGCGCCGCACATCCGTGCAGTGATGGGAATCCGGGGCGAGCCCGCGATTCCGGATAACGCGGCCGAGGGGCTTGTCTGGTCCGCGATTGTGCAGCAGATCGACCAGCCAGAATCTCGGAGTGACTTTGTGAGCGTCTCGAATGTGCCGCGGCAGCAATTCCATACGCATCCGTGGAGTACCGGTGGGGGTGGGGTTGCTGAGCTCAAGACTCGGCTCGACGAAGCAGGTGCAACATCACTTGGCCGCCTCGCAGAATCGATTGGTATCACATCCTTCACGCTCGAGGACGACATTTATCGTCTTCGGTTAGCGGGTTGCCACGAAAGATCCAAATTATTGGATTGTACTTTG
>CAYGCV010000108.1:0-12676 GCA_964348425.1 uncultured Vicinamibacteraceae bacterium
GCTCCATCTCGAAGACCGCCCGGTGGCCGTAGCGGTCCAGGTAGTCCTCCATCGCAATGCGGAACGGGGCGTCCGCCGGCAGCCGGCGCCAGGCGTGCGGGTCGGGATCCCGCAGCGCGCCCAGCGCGGCGGGGTCTCCGGCGGCGCTGTCGGCGAGCTCCCTGACGAGGTACGCCTGCTCGGCGCTGGCCACGTTGCCCGACGCCGCCAGGAGACGGGTGACCAGCGACCTTGCTTCGCGGCCCGAGGCCAGCTCGAGCACACCCTCCAGCAGCCTCACCCAGGCCCCGTAGTAGGTTGCGGCGAGCTGCAGGACCGGCTGATACGCGACGCCCAGCGCCTGCAGGTCCCGGAAGCGCGCCAGCAGCGCCGCGCCGCTCAGGTTGGAGAGATCGGCCGCGCGGCTCTCCCGGGCGCGGGCGACCAGCGCGTCGATCTGCGGGGGCGCCTCCCGGTGGAACCGGCGCAGTCGGCGGCCGAGCCGCAGTCGGCGCCGCAGGCGGGCGAGGCCGGCGCGGCCTCGGAGCGGGTGCCCGTCCGGCACCGGGAGCTCCGGCTGGAATCCGCCCAGGGTGTGGTTCGCCTCGGCCGGCGGAATGCCGATCGAGTCGTACAGGCTCCACTGCAGGCTGTCGAGATCGAAGTAGGGACGCCCGCCGAAGCGGCGGAAGACCTGCATGCCGGGCGGCAGCGGGTACTCCATGGCCTGCGCCGACGCGTAGACGATGGCCTGCCCGGTCGCGTCCAGCAGCGACCAGGTGGCCATGGTCAGCGGCCGCGGGAAGGAGTCGCGGATGTTGCCGTCCGACCAGGTCGGGGTCTCCGTGGGCACGCCCGGAAAGGTCCAGCGCGGCAGGCGGGTGACCGGCCGGGACTGGAGCATCCAGAAGGTCGTGCCGTCGTAGGCCCACTCCACGTCCTGCGGCGTGTCCCCGTCACCGAGCGCCCAGTGGACCCGCACCACGGCAGCCGCCAGCACTTCGATCTCGCCGTCCTCGAGGACGGGGGCGCCGCCCGTGTCGTCCAACCGCGCAACCTCGGTGTCCGGACCCGACCGGCGCACCGCGTACCGCTGCGGCGCCACAGCCCCCTGGACGACGGCGTCACCGAGCCCCGCGGCCAGCTCGATCGTCACGACCTGCCGCTCGCCCGTCAGCGGGTCGCACGAGCAGGCGACGCCGGCCGCCACCGGGCCGTGGCGGCGGTCGCCCACCATCTCGCAGAGCACCACCGCGCACGGCGTGGCGTCGTCGGCAACACCCAACCGCCGCCGATAGGCGACGGCGTGCGGCGTCCACAACGACGCGAAGCAGCGCGACACGGCGGAACACACCGCGTCGAGCCCGGTCACGCCGAGGCAGCTCTCGTGAACGCCGGCGAACGCCGCGCGGGCGCCGTCCTCGGCCGTGGCGGAGGAGCGCACGGCGAGCGGCCGCCCGTCCAGCCCGGCCCGGTTCAGGAAGCGGCCCAGCTCGGCGCGGGTGTCCGCGGGGAGGCCTGTCCGGACGACGAGGTCGCGGAGCGCGGCGAGACGCGCCTGCACGTCGGCTCTGCCGGCGTCGTCGGAGGTCACCGCCGCGAGCGGCGCGGCCAGGGCGGCGATGTCCGCCGTACGGAACAGGTCGACGTAGACGGAGGCGGCCACGACGCCGCCGGGCGGCACCTCGAAGCCGTAGCGGGCCAGGCGGGCGAGGTTCCAGGCCTTTCCGCCGACCACTGCAGGGCCGGCCGTGAACGCCTCGACCCAGGTCAGCAACGGGTCGTGCCGGGGCGCCTCGGCGGTGCCCGGCGGTCGTCGTGTGGCAGCCAAGCGGTTGTCCCGGGCCCTTCAACCCGCGTGCGCCCAACCATCGCCCGGGCGGCTATCCGTCGCGCCGCGCATCGCCGCCGCGCGGGTGGTCGGTGTCGAAGTAGCGCCGGTAGGCCGCGATCCAGTCGGTCGCCATCTCGCGCTGCGCGGTCGAGATGTCGATGGCCCCTTCGCAGACCAGCCGCCGGAAGAGCTGCTCGAGCTCGTCCTTCACGTAGGCGTTCCACTGCGTGGACGCGTAGGGTTGGGGCCACAGGTTGCGCGCGTCGGCGGTTCCGCCGAGCTCCGGGGTGATGAGGAAGTCGAGCTCGTACTCCGCCGCCCGCCGATAGTCGGCGCCGTAGTCCTCGAAGACCTGTCTGGCCACCGAGGCGGCCACCAGCGGGCCGGCCGCGTCCCGCTCGCCCCGGCAGAGCTCGTCGACGGACACGCGGCGCGCGACGCCGGGCGTCAGATCCGGGCGGGGCAGCGCCGTTGCCGGCGGGACGGGGACGTCGGCGATGCCGCTGCGCCCGGCGCCGTACTCCTGCGGCCAGACGCCCAGCACCGCCCCGATGGCGGCGGCTGCCAGCCCGGCCGCGGCGAGCGCGCCGCCCTGCCACAGGAGGCGCGGCCACGGGGCCGGGCCGTCCGCACGGGCCGCCGGGTCCGTCTGCCGGGCGAGGCGCGCCAGCAGCCTGGCTCGCGCTGCAGGCGCATCGGGCTCGGCCTGGCGCGCCTCGCGACACGCGCCCGTGAGGGCGGCCAGCGCCTCCCGCAGGGCGCGGCTGCGCTCGGCGCAGCGCCGGCACTCGCGCAGATGGCGGTCGATGCGCGACCGCCGCCGCGGCCGCAGCTCGTCTTCCTCCCGCAGCAGGAGGTCCTCGTCGGATGCATGCCGTTGGTTCCAGCGCATCGTTTTCAGATTCGATCAGAGCTCTCGTCGGCCCGCCGCACGCGCGTCGCCGCTCGTGCCAGCGAGCCGGCGACCGTTCCCACCGAGACGCCGAGCGCGGCGGCGATGTCCCGGTAGCGCAGGCCCTCGGCCCGGAGCTGGAGGCACTGCCGGTCGCGGTGGGGCAGCGCCCGGATCACCGCCTGCAGGTGCGACTGGCGCTGGCCGGCCAGCAGCCGCTCTTCCGGATTCGACCCCGGGTCGATGCGGTCCCGGACGCTCCCGCCGGCGAGGACGATGCGGGCCGACCAGCTCCGCCGCGCCCGCCGCTTGAGCGCCAGGTTGCGCGCCACGCGGAACACCCAGCCCCGCAGGTTCGACCGGTTGCCGTCGCGCAGCAGGTGCCGGTGGAGCGCCAGGAAGGTCTCCTGCACGACATCCTCGGCGTCGCTGGGCCCGACCCCGAAGGAGCGCACGTAGCGCTGCACGCCGCCGCGGCACTCGTCGAACAGCTCCAGGACCTCGCCGTGCGCCGGACTCGGGTCGACCGCCCGCCGCGGAACGGGCAGCACCAGGTCGAGCGCGGTGTCCTGGGGGACGCTGGGCATGCCGGCCGCCAGTGTACAACGTGCCGGGGTGCGGGTCTGCCCCGGCCGGCCCGCCAGCCGCCTGGCAATCAGCCTGAACAGAGGCGACCCGGACGGAATATCCCAGCAAACGGAATATCCCGGCAAGGATGTGCGCGCGCCGGGACGGAGGATGTCGATGCGGGAGAGTTCGGTGGGTGGAACGCGGGGGCTCCTGGCCGCCGTGCTGCTGCTGTCGTTCGGCTCGGCCGGCGCGCAGGCGCAGACCGGCACGCTCGAGGGGCAGGTGACCGACGCGCAGGGCGCCGTCGTGGTCGGCGCCACCGTCACGGTGACCGGGGCCGGGCTGGAGGCGGCGACCGCCACGACCGATGCAACCGGCTTGTACCGCTTCACGCCGCTTCCGGACGGGGTGTACTCGCTCACCGTCTCGATGCCAGGCTTCCGCACCGAGCGGCGCGCCGGCCTGCGGCTGGCCGCGGGGGAGACGTTGCGGGCCGACGTGCAACTGGGGCTGGCCCCCTTCGCCCAGCAGGTCGACGTCGTCGGCGTGGGGCCCGCCCCCGGCACGGGCGTCGACCGGGACCGGGTGCCGGCGACGGTGTCGGTGGTCAGCGCGGCCGAGCTCGAGGACCGGCACGCGGCGTCGCTCGCCGACGCGCTTCACGAGCAGCTCGGTTCGGTCACGCTGGAGGGCGCCACCACCAACCTGTTCCAGCCGACCCTGCGGTTTCGGGGCTTCACGGCCTCGCCGCTGCTGGGACTGCCGCAGGGGGTGGCGGTCTACCAGAACGGGGTCCGGATCAACGAGCCGTTCGGCGACACGGTGCAGTTCGATCTCATTCCGCAGTTCGCCGTCGACCAGGTGCAGCTCAGCGCCGGCGCGGAGCCGACCTACGGCTTGAACGCGCTCGGGGGCGCCATGATCCTGAACCTCAAGAACGGGTTCGAGCACACCGGCTTCCGCGCCGAGTTCTCCGCCGGATCGTTCGACCGCTACACGGCGACGGCGGACTGGGGCGCCAACAACGGCCCCTGGGCCGTCTACCTCGGGGCCACGCGGTTCGACGAGACCGGCTGGCGCGTGGCGTCCCCCTCGGAGGTGACGCAGGCGGTCGCCGACGTGGCGTACCGCGACGAGACGATCGACGCCGGCGTCAACTTCACCTACGCCGACTCCCGGCTCAACGGCAACGCGCCGGCGCCCGTCGAGCTGCTCGACGCGGCTCGCAGCGCGGTCTTCACCTACCCGGACACCACGGAGAACCGTCTCGGCTTCGTCCAGGGCCGCTTCGACGTCACGGTGTCTCCCGCCTGGTCCGTGCAGGTGACGGGCTACTACCGCGACCTGGACCGCAAGACGCTCAACGGCGACGAGGCGGAGTTCGAGGAGTGCGACGACGCCTTCCTGCCCTTCGGCGCGCCGGCGGGCACGCTCTGCTTCGGGGCGGACGACGACGACGACGATGACGACGAGGCGGGGGAGAACGGGCACGACGGTGACGAGGACGACGACGACCTCGACGCGATGGCGTTCGGCGCGC
Organism: uncultured Vicinamibacteraceae bacterium; assembly: GCA_964348425.1. Taxonomy (GTDB): domain Bacteria; phylum Acidobacteriota; class Vicinamibacteria; order Vicinamibacterales; family UBA8438; genus JAAXGX01. The sequence goes on from CAYGCV010000108.1 coordinate 4,816, forward strand.
TGGATGACGACGACGATGACGGCGATCGCGGCGCCGGCGATCACGACGACAACGGCGACGATGACGACGACGAGGCGCGCCCGCTCGTCGACGTGCAGACCGGCCGCTTCATCACCGCGGACGATGCCGAGGGCGACGCCGCATACAACCGCACCACGACGCGGTCGAAGGGCTACGGCGCCACCGTGCAGGCCACCGCGGCGACCGCGGTCGGCGCCGGCGAGAACGTCCTCACCCTGGGCGTCTCGGCCGATCTGGCGGACGTCGGCTTCACGTTCACGAGCGAGGTCGGTACACTCACGCCCGACCGCACGGTGGCCGGCTCCGGGCTGCTGGCCGGCATCTACGGCGAGGCCCCGGACGACCTGTTCAACACCGGGCTCGACACGGCGAACAGCGCCGTCGGGCTGTACTTCAGCGACACCCTGTCGTTCACCGAGCGCACGCACCTCACCGTGTCGGGGCGCTTCAACCACGCGCGCATCGAGATTGCCGACCGCCTCGGCACGTCGCTCGACGGCGAGCATTCCTTCTCGCGCTTCAACGTCGGCACCGGCCTCGTGCACCAGTTCAGCGACGCCGTGTCGGTATTCGGCCGCTACGGGGAATCGAATCGGGCGCCGACGGCGGCCGAGCTGAGCTGCGCCGACCCGGCCGAGCCGTGCCGCGTGCCCAACGCGTTCGTCTCCGACCCGCCGCTCGAGCAGGCCGTGGCCCGCTCGGTCGAAGGGGGCCTGCGCGGCCGCGCCGGAGATGGGTCGGCCTGGCGGCTCAACTGGTCGGTCGCCGTCTACCACACCGCCATCGCCGACGACATCCTGTTCGTCGCGTCGCCGGAGCTGATCGGCACCGGCTACTTCCAGAACGCGGGCGACACGCGCCGCATCGGTCTCGACGCGGAGCTCAACGGCCAGGTCCGCCGGCTCGGCTGGTACGCCGGCTACGGGCTGGTCGACGCGACGTTCCGCTCGCCCCTCGAGCTGCCCGGCGACGAGGAGGTCAACGACGCCGCCACCGAGGGCGGCTTCGTCGCCGTCGAGCCGGGCGACCACATGCCGGGCATCCCGCGCCACAGCTTCAAGGCCGGCCTGCGCTACGCGGTGCTCGACGCGTGGGACGTCATGCTGGAGACGGTCACCGCGTCCAGCCGCGTCTTCGTCGGCGACGAGGGCAACGATCAGGCCCGGCTCGCGGGCTACGGCATCGCCAACCTGCGCTCGGTGTACCGCGCCGGCGAGCGCGTCGAGGTGTTCGCACGGGTAGACAACCTGTTCGACCGGCGCTACGGGACGTTCGGCGCCCTGGCGGAGCTGGAGGTGTTCCTCTCCGAGGTGCCGAACGCCAGCGATCCGCGCTTCGTCTCGCCGGGCACCCCCCGGAGCGCGTTCGCCGGCCTGCGCGTGCGGTTCTGACGTGTGGCCGGCTCGAGCGCCTCGACACGGCACAGTTACGCCTGTGCCGCGTTCATCAGGAGCCGGCCGACCCGGCGAGTCGGCGGTAGGCGTCGAGGTAGCGCGCCGCCACGCGCTGGACGGAGAAGTCGCGCGACATCGCGGTCCGCATCAGGACCTGCCACAGATCCGGCTGGCGATAGCAGTCGAGCGCCCGGTCCACGGCGTCCAGCAGGGCGCCGGACGAGTAGTCGTCGAAGAGAAAGCCTGTACCCTGCCGCGTCGCCCCGTCGAAGGGGCTGACCGAGTCCCGCAGGCCGCCCGTGGCGCGGACGACCGGGATGGTCCCGTACTTCATGCTGTAGAGCTGGTTGAGCCCGCAGGGTTCGTAGCGCGAGGGCATCAGGAAGATGTCGCTGCCCGCCTCGATGACGTGGGCCAGGCCCTCGTCGAAGCGCGTCTCGATCGCCGCCCGCCCGGGATGCCGCTGTCCGATGGCCAGCAGCTCGGCCTCGTAGCGTGCCTCGCCCGTGCCGAGCAGCACGAACTGCAGGTCGCGCGCCAGCAGCTCGTCGAGCGCGCCGATCAGGATGTCGATCCCTTTCTGCTCGGCCAGCCGGGCCACCACGCTCACCACGGGGCGGTCGGCGACCGGCAGGCCGACCCGCTGCTGCAGGTCGACCTTGCAATCGCGTTTGCCCGCGAGGTCGCCGGCGGCATACGGGCTCCGAATGAAGCGATCGGCGGACGGATCCCAGAGGGCGTAGTCCACGCCGTTCAGGATCCCGACGAGCTGCCCGGCGCGTTCCCGGAACACCCCGTCGAGCCCGAACCCCTGCGCTTCGGTCTTGATTTCCTCCGCATAGGTGGGGCTCACCGTCGTCACCAGGTCCGCGAGTGCAACGCCGGCCTTGAGGTAGTTGGTGCGGCCGTAGAACTCGAAGCGGGGCCAGCAGGCTCTGGCGTCGAGGTCCAACCGCCGGAAGGCGTCCGTGTCGAACAGGCCCTGGTAGCCGACGTTGTGCACGGTGAGCAGCGTGCGCGCGGCCGCCAGGCGCGGGTAGCGCTCGGGCTGCAATCTCAGGAGCGCGGCCGCGAGGCCCGACTGCCAGTCGTGGACATGGATCACGTCGGGCGGATCGCCCTCCGACAGCAGTTGCAGCACGGCGCGCGCGAAGAAGGCGAAGCGGTCCGCGTTGTCGCCGTAGTCGGCGCCGGGGGGACCGTAGAGGTGATCGCGGTCGAAGAAGCGATCGGCGCGGATGAAGCACACCGGCGTGCGTCCCACGCACCCCCGCAGGATGTCGGCGCGCACCGCGGCGCCGGCCACGGGCACGTCGAACGCGAGGCCGGTGGGTTCCGGGCCGCGGTCCAGGACGCTGCGGTAGGCCGGCACGATGAGCGTCGCGTCGGTCGCCAGGTCGCCCAGGGCGGAGGCCAGCGCACCGACCATGTCGGCGAGTCCGCCCGTCTTCGCGAACGGCGCGGCTTCGGAGGCGGCGATGGCGACGCGCATGAATCAGGCTCGAGGGCGAACGCAACCTCGCAGTGTAGCAGCCCGTCCCGGTGCGACGCGGGCCTTCACCGCGGGCTGCTAAGCTGACCTCGGGATGTCGCTGCTGACCGACTACGACTTGCACCTGCTGGCGGAGGGGGTGCACTACCGGAGCTACGAGAAGCTCGGCGCACATCCCGGTCGGCAGGACGGCGTGGAGGGCACGCACTTCGCCGTATGGGCGCCGAACGCGGCGCGCGTGGCGGTCGTGGGCGACTTCAACGCCTGGAACGCGGCGGCGCACAGGATGCGGCCGCGTGCCGAGGCCGGCGTCTGGGAGGCGTTCGTGCCCGCTGCCCGGCCCGGCCACCTCTACAAGTACGAGATCGCCAGCCGCTGCGGCGGGTGCGCCGCGCAGAAGGTCGATCCGTACGCCTTCGCCAGCGAGCTGCGGCCCGGCACGGCCTCGAGGGTCTGCGACCTGTCGGGCTACGAGTGGCGCGACGGCGGCTGGCTGGCAGACCGGCGCGAACGGAATGCGCGCGATGCGCCGATGTCCATCTACGAGGTGCATCTCGGCTCCTGGCGCCATGCCCGGGCGGGGGCGCGCCCCACGTACCGGGAGCTGGCGGCCGACCTGGCCGACTACGTATCCGACCTGGGTTTCACCCACGTCGAGCTGCTGCCGATCGCCGAGCATCCACTCGACGAGTCGTGGGGCTATCAGACCGTCGGCTACTTCGCGCCGACCAGCCGCTTCGGCGCCCCCCACGACTTCAAGGCGTTCGTCGACGCGCTGCACCGGCGCGGCATCGGCGTGATCATGGACTGGGCGCCGGCCCACTTTCCGAAGGACGAGCACGGCCTGGCCCGGTTCGACGGAACGCACCTGTACGAGCATGCCGACCCGCGGCAGCGCGATCACCCGCACTGGGGCACGCTCATCTTCAACTACGGCCGCCGCGAGGTTCGCAACTTCCTGATCTCGAGCGCCCTCTTCTGGCTGGCCGAGTACCACATCGACGGCCTGCGCGTGGACGCGGTCGCGTCGATGCTGTATCTCGACTACGGCCGCGAGGCAGGGGAGTGGGTGCCCAATCGGCACGGTGGCAACGAGAACCTCGAGGCGATCGACTTCCTCCGCCGCCTGAACGAGCAGGTCCATGCCACCCACCCGGACGCGATGACGCTTGCCGAGGAGTCCACCGCCTGGCCGCTGGTGACGCACCCAACGGACGCGGGCGGCCTCGGGTTCGGCTACAAGTGGAACATGGGGTGGATGAACGACGTGCTGCTGTACGCGTCGAAGGACCCGGTCTATCGCCCGCACCACCACGACGACCTGACGTTCAGCCTCACCTACGCCTTCCGGGAGAACTTCGTCCTGGCCCTGTCGCACGACGAGGTCGTGCACGGGAAGCGCTCGCTGCTCGGCAAGATGCCGGGAGACGAGTGGCAGCGGCACGCCAACCTGCGGCTGCTGTACGGCTACATGTTCGGCCATCCGGGCAAGCAGTTGCTCTTCATGGGCGGCGAGCTGGGCCAGCCGCGCGAGTGGAACCCTGCCGCCTGCCTCGACTGGCAACTGCTGGACGCGCCGCTCCACCGGGGGCTCCAAGGCTGGGTGCGCGACCTCAACCGGCTGCATCGGAGCGAGCCGGCGCTGCACGAGGTCGATTTCGAGCCGGCCGGATTCGAGTGGATCGATTGCCATGATCGGGCGCAGAGCGTCGTGAGCTTCCTGCGGCGCAGCCGGCACGGCGAGGTGCTCCTGGTGGTCTGCAACTGGACGCCGGTAGCCCGCAACGACTATCGTGTAGGAGCCCCCGTCGGCGGCGTCTGGCGCGAGTTGCTCAACAGTGACGCAGCGTGCTACGGCGGCGGCGGGTGCGGCAATCTGGGGCGTGCGATCGCCGCCGGTCCGCCGTGTCACGACCGGCCGCATTCACTAGCTCTCACCTTGCCGCCGCTCGGCGTGATCTTCTTGAAGCAGGTCTGATCCTTCCTCGGTTGCGGGATCCTGTCCTACAGAAGCGTCGGTGGCATGCCCCGCGACGACATTCCTGTCGCTCGCCGGTCGGCGTGCGCAGGGCCGGACGGAGCGTCAAAGCGATCAGCAATCGCGGGGCTGAAACGGCCATCGGCGCGGTGCCGACCCGGGGGGTGTGGGAGTTGGCCCGATCCTTGCTGCAGGACAGCAACGACCGTCCGGCGGGGTCGCCGCGATTTAACGGGATGGCAACTGGTCGGACACCGGCAGGTCACGCCGCGCCGGTAGTCTGATTTCCGGAGTCGGGTACACGGGTGACGGAAGCTGGAGATGACAGCACACACGAATCGAATGTCGGGCGTGACGGCCCTGGTACTGGCGGGGGGCGACGGCGAGCGCCTGCGGCCGTTCACCGAGCGCTGGCTGGGCCGCCACGTCCCGAAGCAGTACTGCACGTTCGCGGGCACGCGGTCGATGCTCGACCATACGCTGGACCGGGCCGCGTGCCTGTGCGATCCGAACCGCATCATGACGGTCGCGGGGCGCAGGCACCGGGACCTGTTGCAGTCGCGCCGCCCGCGCCCGTCGGACGGCGTCTTCCTCTTTCAGCCGCGGAATCTGGACACGGCGCCGGGCGTGCTGTTCGGCCTCGTGCACGCCCTGCACCGGGATCCGGACACCACGGTCGTGCTGTTCCCGTCGGATCACTTCGTGCATCCGGAATGGCTGTTCGTCGAGAAGGTACGCGAAGCAGTCCGCGCCGTCGCGCGGCTGCCCGAGCGGATGATTCTCCTCGGCGCGACGCCCGCCGACCTCGAGGAGGACTACGGGTGGATCGTGCCGGCCGAAGAGCTCGGAAGCGACCCGTCGCAGCCGTTGCGCGCGGCGCGGGCCTTCGTCGAGAAGCCGCCGCCAGCCCGGGCAGCGGCGTTGTTCGCCCAGGGGGCGCTCTGGAACACGCTGGTCCTGGTCGCTCGCGGGCGGACGTTGTGGGACGTCGCCGCCGAACGGCTGGGTCGCCTCACGCCGTACTTCACGGCGCTCGAGGCCGCCATCGATACGCCGCGCGAGGCCGACGTGCTCGAGGCCATCTATCGGGAGCTGCCGCGGGCCAACTTCTCGTCGGAGCTGCTGCAGCAGGCGGCGGAGCGGATCGCCGTTCTGCCGCTCGACGGCGTGCAGTGGAACGACTGGGGGCGTCCCGAGCGCATCGCCGAGTCGCTGCTGGCGATTGGACGCGAACCCGCATTCAGCCTCGGACTCCTGGCCGAGCCGGTCCGTGAAGGGGCCGTGGCGGCGGGCGCCCGGCGCGATCCGCGCGCGGCCTGATCCATCCGGTTCGGGCGCGGGCGTCCCGGCGCTCGCGCCTCCAGCCGCGACCCGACTGCAGCGGTCCACCGGTAGGCGGCGGACCGCGAGGCCGGGCTCCCCGGGTTGACTTGGGGCGGTTCCCCCAACGATGCTTCCCCGGTTCCCATGGCGACGCAGGAGACGACTGTACGCAGCGAGGATTCGCCGCGAGGCCTGCAAGCGGACGTGCGGCGACTCCGCGCCCGGCTGGCCGCTGACGTCTGCTCGATCTACCTGCTCGAGGCCGACCGCAGCCACATCGTGCTGGCCGCTACCGTCGGCCTGCGCGAGGACAGCGTGGGCAGGGTCCGCATGGAGCTCAGGGAGGGACTGGCGGGACTGGTGGCCGAGCGGATGCACCCGGTCACCGTGCCGGACGTCCGGCAGCATCCCCGCTTCAAGCACTTCAAGGAAGCCGGCGAGGATCCGTATCACGGCTTCCTGGGCGTACCGCTGGTCGACCGCGAGCTGTTGCAGGGCGTGCTGATCGTCCAGACGATCGAGAAGCGGGCGTTCTCCGAGCGGGACGTCGCGTCACTCCAGGCTGCCGCGCGCGAGATCGGTTCCGTTGTGGCCGGGATTCGCGATCGCGATCAGTTCATTGCGCCGCTCCGCCAGCGCCTGTGGGCGCTCGCGCGCAACCTGTGGTGGAGCTGGGACTCGGGCTGCGTCGACCTGTTTCGGGACCTCGATCCGGTCCGCTGGGCGGAGCTCGGACAGAACCCGGTCGCCTTGCTGTCGGAGATGCCGCTCGGCCTCATCGCGCAGCGCGTCCGCGAACGCGTGCTGGCCACGCGCATCAACAACACGTATCGCCGCCTGCGCGAGTACCTGGAAGGCACGTCCACCTGGGGGGCGATGCAGGCGGGGATCCTGCGGCGGCACCCGGTCGCCTACTTCTCGGCCGAGTTCGGCATCCACGAATCGCTGCCGATCTACTCGGGCGGGCTCGGCGTGCTGGCGGGCGACCACATCAAGAGCGCGTCGGACCTGGACGTGCCGCTGGTCGGCGTCGGGCTGTTCTACGGGCAGGGGTACTTCCGGCAGCGCCTGGACGCCGCCGGGTGGCAGCGCGAGGAATACGCGGAGGTCGATCTCGCCCGGCTCCCGCTCGAGCCGGCCCCGGGCGCCGACGGCCGTCCGGTCGCACTGGCGATCGAGACGGGCGACGGGATGCTGCACGCGCGCGTCTGGCGCGCGGCGGTCGGCCGCCGAACGTTGCTGCTGCTCGACTCCGACGTCGAGGACAACGCGCCGGCGGATCGGAGCCTGACGGCGCGTCTCTACGGCGGCGACGTCCGCGTGCGCATCCGCCAGGAGCTGCTGCTGGGCATCGGCGGGGTGCGCGCCCTGCACGCGCTGGGCATCGTGCCGGGCGTCCTGCACCTCAACGAGGGCCACAGCGCGTTCGCCGTCCTGGAGATGGCGCGCCGGCGCATCGAGCGCGAGGGCATCGACTTCGAGCAGGCCCTCCGGCGTGTCGGCCGCCGCACGGTGTTCACGACGCACACGCCCGTGGCGGCCGGGCACGACCGGTTCGAGGCCGAGCTGGTCGAGGAGCATCTCGGTCCCCAGCGCGCAGCGCTCGGCATCTCGTTCGAGCGCCTCATGAGCCTCGGGCGCGTCGATCCGGCC
>CAYGCV010000109.1:0-12610 GCA_964348425.1 uncultured Vicinamibacteraceae bacterium
GGGCCGAGCAGCCGCCGGAGCACGTGGCGTTAACAAGTTAGCGCCTATGGGCTGGCCTCCCGGCCACAGAGGACGCCGAGTTGGCGCGGCTCACGCAGGATCAGCGTCCTTGCGGCCGACAGGATGTCGATGTTCCCGCCCCCCGCGCTCAACAGCCAAGTGGCGACGGTCGCATCCAGTGACTCGTCCACCGCTTCGAGGGGCGTGGCGACTGCGGCGAGACGGCCTGTATACCGTTGGTGGAGGTCGGCCAGCGCATGGGCACCGGTGAGGGAGCCGCCGGAACCAACGGCACGGAGCGGCAAGAGGCCAGCGGTGCGGACGGCTCGGCGCAGAGGATCGAGGTCGGCCGTCGCCGCCCACTCGAAAGTCGCGGCGAGCTTCGTCATCTCTCCCGCATACCGCGTCATGGTGGTCCAGATGCCTTTTCCGCAACTCGCATGCGACCAATCAGTGCCTGAAACACGGCTACCCGGCGAGCATCGCGTTCAGGCGGTGTTGCCACTCCTCCTGGTCCACCGCCTGGAGGCACATGACCTTGTTGCGTATGGCGGGCACGAACTCCGCCCAGCGCGTCTTTCTCGCGTGCTCCGAATAGACGTCGAACACGGAGCGCTTGCACTCGGTGCCCTCGGAGCGGATAGGGCGGATGTAGGCGCCGGTGTTCGCCTCGTGGTCCCTCGCCGCGACCTCCGGCGCGTCGCGGCGCTCAATGGAGGCGAGCAGCGTATCCTGCCAGATCGGGTTCGCCTTGTCGTCCACGACGAGCTGCTGTTCGAAGTCCCGGGGTCCCCAGCCCGCGACTAGTAGAATTCAGCATCCCGTCTCGGGACGCTGGAAATGGCCGGAAGTCACGGTCTCCACCAGTGGCCGGACTTGACCCGTCCACCAAGCCCACGTTCGTCGAATTGTAGCCGACGCTTCACTCGTGGATCGACGGTGCAGAGTTCATCGGCGGTCACAACGCGCCGTTTGACCGAAGCGTCCCGCACGCCTGTTGCTCCCGGTAACCGGCTGCGCCCGCCACGAACGCCGTTCGCCTGCACGGTGCAGATCGCACGCGCGCGGTGGGGAATCAGACCGACGAAGATGCCCGATGTCCGTCGGCGCCTCCGCATCCCGCTGCTCCACCACGATGCCGAGCGGACGCGCTCGCGTGCGCCCGAATCCTGCCCGCGGCCGAGGTCGGTGGTTGGCGGCGCGAGCAGCGCCGAACACCGGGAATGACGAGTCCCGGGATGGTGTGCGTCGCGCTTGCCGGCGGCCGGGCGCGGTGGTGAACACGTGGACGTTCTGCGTCCTGCATGTTCTCCATGCCGGGCAGCGACGACTTCGGCGCGGCATGGGAACACGGTGCCAAGACTGATCACGGCACGCGGTACACGCTGGCTCCCGTCAGTCAGCGTGCCGGCGGCAGGCTGAACGTCACGAGCGTCGAGCCCGTGGCCGCCGCGACGTACTGCTTCCCGTTCACCTCGTAGGTGAGCGGACTGCCGGTGACCGTGCTCACCGCCGACCGGAAGAGCTGCCGGCCCGTCCTGGCATCGAAGGCCAGGAGCTCGCCGCCCGCACCCTGGAAGACGAGGTCGCCCGCGGTGACGAGGTTGCCCGTGTTCGTTCCTATCGGCAGCTCCGCGCGCCACACCTGCGTGCCGGTCACCGGGTCGTAGGCCGCCAGCGTGGAGGTGGTCCTCATCGTCGTCCGGCCCGCGGGCTCGAAGCTCTCCCAGAAGCCGGGCGAGGTCGGCTCCGGCTCCAGGCTGTCGGCGGGCGCCACCCTCACCTGCATGCTGCTCGCCGTGTTCTTGCCAAGGGCATACACCAGGCCCGTCCGCGGACTGAACGACGGCGAGCCCCAGGTCGCGCCGCCGGCGAATCCCGGGGAGTGGATGATGCGCTCGTTCATCTGGAACGGATGGAACAGGGGCCGCGCCCGCGCGGCCTCGTCCGGATCGTCCACGACCGGATAGACGCTGCACAGCGGCTGCTGGGGCGTACCGTGCGCGGTGTACGGGATGGGCTGCGTCGGCCACGGCCGTTCCCCGGGGACGTCGGTCGTCGTCGGAACCGGCATCTCGACGATGGGATTGATCGGCCGCCCCGTCGCGCGATCCAGGAAGTACGCGTAGCAGTGCTTGCCGAACGAGGCGATGCCGCGCACCCGCCGGCCGTCGACCGTGCGATCGAACAGGACCGGCCCGTTGCTGAAATCGAAGTCCCACAGGTCGTGGTGAACCGTCTGGAAGTGCCACGCGAGCTCGCCGGTCTCCAGGTGCAGGGCCACGATGGAATTGGTGAAGAGGTTCAGGCCGGGCCGTTCGGCGCCGTAGAAGTCGGGCGTGGGGCTCGCGACGTTGAAGTAGATCATGCCCAGGTCCGGATCGATGGCCGGCTGCGTCCAGATGCCTCCGCCCCAGCGTCCGCCCGAGCCCCAGGTATCCTTCGCGAGCTCCCACCCCGCGTCCGCGGGCCGCTGGGGAATCGTGGCGAACGCCCACTCGACGGCCCCGGTCGCGGCATCGAGCGCGATCAGCAGGCCGCCGCGGATGAGGTTGGCGCTGCCCGCGGTCGCCACGAAGACCGTGCCGTCGTGATACAGCGGCGGCGCGGTCAGGCGGTGTCCGAACGTCCTGGGGTCGTAGACGCCGCTCGGATACCAGTCGGGGTACTTCAACGCCAGCGCGTCGGCGATCATGGAGACCGCGCCCTGCCCGCCGAACGACTCCGCCAGCCGGCCTGCCGCCGCGTCCACGGCGTAGAGCAGCGCCCCGACCGTGGCATAGACGCGGCCCCCGCCGTACGTCGGCCCCCGGCCGCCGGTCCCGCCCGCATCGGCATTCCGCGCCGTGAGCAGGGCGGGCAGCTCGGCCTCGACGGTCCACAGGATGCGGCCCGTCCCGGCATCCACGGCGAACAGCCTGGTGCCGTTGTTGAAGTACAGCACGCCGTCGACGACCAGCGGCGTCTCCTGACCGACCGTGTCGGGGTCGACGTCCAGCGACCACGCCGGCACGAGACGGTCCACGTTGGAGGCGTCGATCTGGTCGAGCGGCGAGAAGCGGGTGTTCGCGAGGTCGAAGTTGTGCAGCGGCCAGCCGACATCGCCCGCTTCCTGCGCGGCGGCGGACTGCGGCTGCTGCGCCAGCGGGATCAACGCCAGAATCGCGATCAGGCGGAAGCGAGACGCCCGACGTGACGGTAGACACTCCTGAGCAGCCATCCGGCATCCTCCATGACCAGGTACAGGGTCGGTACCAGAATGAGCGTGATGAACGTCGCGAACACGACGCCAAAGGCCAACGCCACCGCCAGCGGCAGGATGAACTCCGCCACGGAGCTCCCTTCGAACATGATCGGCGCCAGTCCCGCGAAGGTCGTCAGCGAGGTGAGGACGATGGGACGGAAGCGGTCAGCGCCGGCCTGCTGGACGGCCGCGAGAACGCTCGAGTCCCTGCGATTGCGGTTGATGAAGTCGACCATGATCAGGCTGTCGTTGACCACGACGCCGGCGAGCGCGACCAGGCCCATCACCGACATCATCGAGACGTCGACGCCCATGATGATGTGTCCCCACACCGCGCCCACGAAACCGAACGGGATCGCGCTCATGATGATGAGCGGCTGCACGTACGACTTGAGCGGAATGGCCAGGAGCGTGAAGATGCCGAACAGGGCGAGCGTGAAGCCGATGAGGATGCCGCCCAGGAAGTCCTGCTGCTCCGCCTGGACGCCCTCGAGCGTGTAGCGCACGCCGGGGTGCGCGGCGAGCACGTCAGGGAGAATGCGGCCTTCCAGCGCCGCGGTCACGACCGCGCTCGTCGTCGTGCTCTCGTCGATCGCGGCCGTCACGTTGACCGCCCGCTGTCTGTCCACGCGCTTGATCGACGCGTAGCCGCGGCCGGGCTCGACCGCCGCCACGAGGCGGAACGGCACCTCGCCGCCTTCAGGCGTGCGGATTCTCATGTCCTCGAGGTTCCCCAGCGAGCGCCGCTGGTCGCTGGGATACCTGACCATCACGCGGATGTCGTCGCGACCGCGCTGGATCCGCTGGGCCTCTTCCCCATAGAACGCCTGGCGCACCTGCCGGCCGAGATCGAGGAGGCTGAGGCCAAGCCGCTCGGCGTGAGGCGTGATGCCGAGCTTGACCTCCTCCTTCCCCCGCTGGAACGTGTCGGAGATGTCGTAGACACCCGCGTACGTCCGCAGTTGCGCCTTGACGGCGTTGGCCGCCCGGGTGAGTTGCTCGACGTCGGGACCGACCAGCATGACGTCGACGTCGTTGCCCGCGGTCGGCCCGGACGTGCCGAAGACCAGGCTGGTTGCTTCCGGGATAGGCCCGGTCAGCTCCCGCCAGCGATTCGCCAGCTCCTCGGCTCGCAGCGCTCGCTCATCCGCCGGCGCCAGCTCGACCATCACCTGCCCGACGTGGGAAGCCGCGGTATCCGCGGCAGTGGCAGTCCCGGGACCCTCGTCCCCCATCGGCTGGTCCCCCACGGCCGCATAGACGTGGCGGAAGACGTCCTGTCCGGTCCGTTCCAGCACGTCGCCGCGGAGCCGCTGCGCCCCCGCCTCGAGCCTGGCCACCGCGACCGACGTCGCGGCAGCGGGTGTGCCTTCGGGCAAGGTGACCGCACCGGTAATCAGCTCGGCTTCGGGTGCGGGAAAGAAGTGGAACGCGACCCGCCCGCTCAGCACGATCCCGGCCGTGACAACCAGCGTTGCGACGCCGGTGGCGAGCGCGAGATAGCGCCAGCGGAGCGCAAACGCCAGGCCCGGGCGATACACGCTGCGCCCGAGTGCGTTGAGCCCGTCCGCGATCCGTTTCTGAAACCGCCGCCACGCGTCCTCTCGCGGCGCGCCCGTGTGCGCGAGGTGGGCCGGAAGAATGACGAGGCATTCGACGAGCGAGAACAGCAGGCACGGCACCACGACGAGAGGGACGAAGCGCGCGACCTTGCCCGACTCTCCCGGAACGAAGAACATCGGCGAGAATGCGGCGACGGTCGTCAGGACCGCGAACACGACCGGCGTTGCAATCTCCCGCGCCCCTTCGATGGCGCTCCGCAGCTTGTCGCCATGGGCCTCCCGATGTCGGAAGATGTTCTCCCCGACGATGATCGCGTCGTCGACGACGATCCCCAGGACCAGGATGAACGCGAACGTGGAGACGAAGTTCGCCGTCACATCGAGCCCCGGCATCACCATGAACGCGCCCAGGAAGGAGATGGGAATGCCCAGGCTGACCCAGAACGCGAGCCGCAGCTCCGTCAGCAACGCCAGCACGATGAAGACCAGCACGAACCCCGTTGCTCCGTTGCGCGCCATGAGCCACAGCCGGTCGCTCAGGATACGTGCCGTGTTCTGCCAGACCGTGAGCGAGATCCCCGGCGGCAGCGTCGGCGCGCTGCGCTCTACGTAGTCGAGAACCAGGTCGGCGATCTCGAGATCGCTCTGCTCGCCGCTGCGCAGCACCGAGACGAGCACCGCAGGTTCCAGATCGAACCTGGCGGACTGATCCGTTTCGGCGAATCCGTCGACAACCGTCGCGACATCCCCCAGGTGCAGCCGGGTGCCATCCGCGCGGGCGAGGAGCACGAGGTCCTCGTACTCCTCGCCGCGGTACGCCTGGCCGATCGTTCTGAGCAGGATCTCGCCGCTTTCGCTGCGTACCGCGCCGCCAGGCAAGTCGAGCGATGACCGACGGACCGCCCGGGCCACGTCGTCGAAGGTCAGCGCGTGGCGCCGCAGTACGGCCTCGGACACCTCGACGGAGATCTCGTACGGCCGAGCGCTCACCAGCTCGATCTGCGAGATCTGGGGGAGGGACGCGAGATCGTCGCGGATCCGCTCCGCGACGACCTTGAGCGTGCGCTCATCGACCGCGCCGGATACGGCGAGGTCAATCACCTTGGTGCGCGGCAGCATCTCGCTGATGATCGGCTTCTCGGTCTGCTCCGGGAACGTATCGATGGCGTCCACGCGGTTCTTCACGTCATCGAGCACCGTTCGCACGTCGGCGCCCAGCTCGATTTCGATCAGGACCGTGCCCCTGTCGTCGGCTGCCGTCGAGGTGATCCGCTTGATCCCGTCGATGCCCTGGATCGCTTCCTCGATCCGGATGCAGACGCCTTCTTCCACCTCTTCGGGGGCAGCGCCCAGATAGGGAACCTCGATGGTCACCATGTCGAGCGCAACCGTCGGGAATTCCTCGCCGCGGACGTTGAGGAGCCCGATCACCCCGCTGACGATGATGAACACCATCAGCAGATTGGCGGCGACGGAGTTGCGGGCGAACCAGTCAATCATGGCGAGCTGGCTGCAGTGCGGGGAGCGGCGGCTGGCCGTAGTGGCGGCAGGGGGGGATCGACACCGGCATCACGACCGGCCGGAAGCGCGTGCCGGTGCGCCTCCGTCGCACGAGCGGGTCCATCCTGCGAGGCGGTCGGCCTAGCCCGCCAATCGTCGCCTGACGGCTCCGCTCGGCACCCAACCAACCCTACAGGAGTCCGCGCCGTTCTACGGCGCAGACTCCTACGCAACGGCGGCGGCGCCCGGTCCGCGGTCCGCGGATCCGACGCGCCGCCACCGCGATCGACAGCGACCCCGGCGGGCTACTGCCCCCGGTAGTCCTCTTCGCTCACGGGCCCGAACCAGGAGGTGGGCCCGCCGTCGCCGCCGCCGAGGACGGTGAGCTGCACGACGTGCTCGTCGGGCGACGCGCCGTGCCAGTGCTCCACCCCCGCCGCCGCGAAGATCGGGCGGCCGCCGGGCACCAGCTCGATGATCTCGCCGCCGCGCTCCTGCGTGCGGCCGCGGCCCTCCTCGGCGGCCAGGATCTGCCAGCCGGCGTGGGCGTGCCAGTTCGAGCGCACCCCGGCCTCGAAGCGCAGGCGCACGGCCCGCATGTCGGACGAGTCGGGCCTGCTCGGCTCGCCGCCGACGAAGTTGCTCTGGACGGCCGCGGTCGTCGCCGGCTGGCCGAACGTGAAGGCGGTGAACGCGCCCACCGCCACGATGGCGAGCAGCACGCCCACCCGGGATCGAGCCTGTTTCTGCATGTCGATTCTCCCTTGTCTTTCTCTATTTCACCTCTATTTCACCGTGAAGGTGATGTCCTGCGACGCCATCAAGCCCCCGTCGTGCGCGAGCGTGCGGAGCACGTACTGCCCCGGCTCGGCGAAGGTGACCTCCGCCGTCCAGCGGTTGTCCGCGGGGATCGGCGGCACTGCCCAGCCCGCCGACCACGGCGAGTTGCGCGCGTCCCGGTAGTCCTCCCACTGCGCGAACTGCGGCGGGTCGAACGCCACGTGCTCCGCCGGCCCGCGATAGACGAACCAGGACAGCCGCAGGCCGCTGGCCGAGTTCGGACAGCAGCGCGAGCCGATCCGGCGCTCGAGGATGTCCCCTTCCTCCCACGGCAGCAGCAGCGGCACCTCGCGCCGCTGCGGGATGCCGTCGTCGGTCGCCACCGCGGACAGCGCGACCCGCTGCCCCACCACGGCGGTCCGCGCCGGCGCGCCGGCGACCAGCAGCTTCGGCGGCGTGTTGTTGTTGATGAAGTTGGCGCCGCCCCCGCTGCCGCCCGCACCCTGGTTGTTCATGATGACGATGTTGTCGGTGTAGTAGTCAGGGTGCAGGATGCCGTGCGCGGTGTTCGTCCGTCCGTTGCTGGTGAGCGTCCACACCAGCTCCCGGTTCCCGAAGTCCGGGGGAACCCGCACGCGGAAGACGAAGCGGTTGCGCTGCGGGTAGAAGTGGGTCGGCTGGCCCCGATCGGGTCCGCCGGGCTCGAGGCGGTTGTCGGGCCCGACGGGCACGTCCAGCTCCTGCTCCTGGTTGCGGTTGAAATACCCGAAGAGCATGTCGAACGACCCGTCGGGGTTGTCCTGCCACCCCTCGTACACGGGCGCGATGTCCTGGCCGGAATACGGTACACCCTGGGCGCCGAGGGCCCAGGCCCCCAGCAGCAGGATGAGCGCGGCCACCGCGGCGCGGCGCAGCGCGGTCCGGAAACCGGCGCAGCAGATTCCTTCGTACATCGTGTCGGCCTCCCAAAATTAGACGGGGCTGCGCCCCGAGCGCGCCTAACGCCGTTACTCCTGCTGGTTCGTCGTCGTGGCCTGGCGCTCGCGCAGCGCGACGACGCCGCACAGGGGGCAGCCGAGCACGGCCTCGCCGGGCTGCAGCCCGAGCTTCCGCACGCGGTCCACCATCTCCTGCTGGAACTCCTCGTCGGTAAGGAGCTGCACCTCGCCGAGCTCGTTCATCATGTTGTCGATCGACCGATGCCCCATGCCCGACCAGTTGCGGGGCTCGGTGACGTTGGGGTTCGCCGAGGTGTTGTCGAAGTACCCCGTGAGCCGCATGATGGTGCCCTTGGGCAGCAGCGGCTGGACGTGGTCGGCGAAGTTGTAGACCCGCACCCAACTGTGGTCGTAGCCGACGCAGCTCAGCGTCTCGAACGTCACCCCGGAGCCGTAGATGGCGTCGAGGCACATGCGCACGCCGGCGGCGTGCATGTGCGGCTCGTAGGAGACGATGCGCGCGTGCTCGGGGAGCACGGAGAACGCCTCGAACTTCTGGTCGGCCTCGTTCGGCCGGATGTCCAGGTTCATGCTGTTGCCGAACAGGCCGCGCTGCCGGATGGTGCGGCTCGGCTGCCAGCCCCGGGGATGGAACTTGAACCCGATGTCCAGACGCGCCTGCGTGTGCCGGCCGTTCGGATGCAGGTGGGCGCTGCCGAACACCAGCCGGGAGTTGGCCTTCATCAGCCTGCCCACGCCGGGGTCGAAGACGTCCTCGTTGCGCCCCACCTCGTGCGTCTCGCCCACCGCGTCGGCCGGCCGATCCGCCAGGCTGTCGACGCCCTCGGGCAGGGCGTAGAAGCTCAGGTGGTGAATGATGAAGCGCCCGCCGACCGACGTGAGGTCCTTGTCGCCCTCCATCGAGAGCGTGACCTCCTTCATCTGGATCGCCGAGACGTAGCGGTCCTCCGTCAGGCCGGTCGGAATCTCGCCGGGGACGGTGCCCCACCAGTCGGAGCCGGTGGCCGGCATCTCGATCACCGGGCTCGACAGCACCAGGTCCGGCGTCCCGATGGTCCAGCCGTCGTTGAACTCGACCGGGGGCGGCAGGTCGGCCGGGTTGCCGCGCGGCGCGCCGGCGTCGACCCAGGCCGCGATGAGGTCGATCTCCGCCGGGCTCAGCGACGGATCGTTCTTGTACTCCTGAATGCCGATGGTCTTGTCCACGTACCACGGCGGCATGACGCCGGGCCGCGGCCCCAGGCCGGTCTTGGCCTTGATGGAGCGCGCCCACGGCCGCACCTCCTCGTAGGTGAGCAGCGACATGGGGGCGATGGAATCGGGCCGGTGGCAGTCCTGACAGGCGCGCTGCAGGATGGGCGCGATGTCCCTGTTGAACGTCACCTGGTCGGACGCCGCCGCGTCCTGGGCCGCCGCGCCCTGTCCGCCTGCGAGCACGGCCGCCAGCACCGCGACGGCGACGCCGAGCCCGAACGCCGGTCTCCCGGGCAGATGCACAGCCATCGGAGAATCTCCTCTCTCGCGAGCAACCCGCTCGCATGTCGGACGCCGGACGAGAACGTGCTTCGCGTGCCGTCGGGACCCGCCCCGGGAGGCGGTGTCCAGAAAGAGTAGTTTACCGCTCCGGGCGGCTGGACCCTAGCGATCATTTCGAACGGCGGCGCCTAAAGGGTGTGCCCGCGAGGCGGGGATGCGCTTCCCGACCGGTTCGAGCTGATTGCGGAGCCAGGCACCCCGCGGTAAGCTACGGGCGGGTTCCGGGCGCTGCCATCGTCGCGCCACCGGGATGGGAGATCGATGGGAGATTCATGATGCGTTGCAGATATCTCCGTGCGGTGCGGTTCGTGATTGCGGGCGCGATCCTGTTGCTGGGCGGGCAGGGCGCCGCGGCGCAGGTGACGGATGCGGTCGCCGCGGCGGCCGGGGACGGCGCCTGGGTGCAGCCGCGGACGGCGTGGGGCGACCCCGACCTGCAGGGCATCTGGAACAACACGGCGTGGAACGCGACGCCCCTCGAGTTCCAGACCGCGGAGGACATCGCGGAGACGGAACGGGCCAGACGGGCGCGTCCGAAGCTCCCCGGCGCCGCCAGCCTCGGCTACGACGGCGACATCTGGGGCGAGGGCGCCCGCGCCAACCGGGCCACGCCGCCGATCGACCTCAGCCACCTGGTCGTCGACCCCGCCGACGGCAAGCTGCCGCCCCTGACGCCCGCCGCGCAGCAGCGCTGGGACGCGCGCCGCGACGCGCGCCGGGGCCTCTCGCAGGACGAGCCGCGGCCGGGCGCCTGGGTGGAGGACGTCACCGTGTGGATGCGCTGCATCTCGCGCGGCCTGCCGGATGCGATGTTCCCGCGGCTCTACAACAACGTCTACCACATCCTCCAGACGCCGGGGTACGTCGTCATCGTCTACGAGATGATTCACGACGCCCGCATCATTCCCCTGGACGGCGGGCCGCCGCTGCCTCCCGACATGCGCCAGTGGCTGGGGGACTCGCGCGGGCGCTGGGAAGGCGACACGCTCGTGGTCGAGACGAAGAACTTCGTCGGCTACGAATTCAGCCTCATCCCCCACGGCGGGGGCGGCAGCGGGACCTACCGCGGCGCGGGCCGGGCCCTGAATCTCACCGAACGCTTCACGCGAGTGTCGGACGAGTTCATCGACTACCGGTTCACGGTCGACGATCCGAACCTGTACACGGCGCCCTGGACGGGCGCGGTGCCCCTGACGACGATCGACAGCCCGGACGGGATACTGGAGTACGCGTGCCACGAGGGAAACTACGCCATCGTCACCGCCCTCAGCGGTGCGCTGGCGCGCGACGCAGCCCGTCAGGAGTCTGCGCCGTAGTCCAGGTAGCGCAGGCGCACGGTTGCGGGAGGACGACTCCCGGGAGGAAACACCCAATGACCAGGTCACCTGTCCGTATCGGATTCACGGCCGTCTGCCTCGTGCTGCTCGCGGGCGCGCCCGGCGCCGCGCAGACCGCCGAGCATCTCGCCAACGTCCACGTGGTGATGACGGAAGGGCCGGTCGCCCACCCGGACGGGACGGTCTACTTCACGGACCTGACCAACGACCGGATCCTGACGCTGGGAACGGACGGGCGGGTCACGACGTACCGCCAGCCGGCGAACCGTCCGAACGGCCTGCGGCTCGACGCAGAGTTCAGGCTGCTCGCCGCCGAACGGGGCGACCCGGAGCGCGGCACCCCGGGCCGCATCACGCGGACCGATCTGGAGACCGGCGACATCGAGGTGCTCGCGGACAGCTCCGGCGCAGTGGACTTCGGCGTGCCGAACGACCTGTCGTTCGACGCCCAGGGGCGAATCTACTTCAGCGGGTCGGGCGAGGTCTATCGCCTCGACACGGACGGCACCGTGACGAAGATCGCGGCGTCGCCGCTGGTGCAGGGCTCGAACGGCCTGATCCTGTCGCTCGACGACCGCACGCTGTACCTGGTGGAGATCAACCGCGGCGCGGGCGAGCCGCGGCGGATTCGGGAGTTCGACCTCAGCGCCGAGGGCGAGCTGTCCAATCCGCGCGTCTTCCACGACTTCGCCCCGGGCCGCGGCGGGGACGGCATGGGCATCGACGTCGACGGCAACGTCTATGTCGCCGCCGGCATGAACCAGACGCGGGACACGAGCGAGACGCTGGACAACCCGGCCGGCGTCTACGTCTTCTCCCCGGCCGGCGAGCTCGTCAATCGGATTCCGATCCCGCAGGACACCATCACCAACCTCGCCTTCGGCGGCCCGGACATGAAGACCCTGTACGTGACGTCGGGCAACACGGTGTTCCGCGTCGCCATGGACGTTGCCGGGACGCGCCGCTGAGCCCGCTGCGACCGGCTGAACCCTATCTGGAATGGAACGAGTGATGACCAACACCAGGCTGTTCGTCCGCCTCCTGCCGCACGCCGCGCTCGCCGGCGCCGTGCTGCTGCTACTGCTGCTGCCGGCTGCCGCCGCCGCCCAGCGCGGCGCCTCCGGTCCGCCGGAACACGCGGCCGTCGAGCCGATCAACGACGGACCGAATCCGTACGAGACCATCCGCGCCTGGGGCACGCTTCCCGACGGGCGCTCCTGGGGGTCGGTGAGCGCCGTCAACGTCGACATCGACGGCGTGCACATCTGGGCCGGGGACCGCTGCGGCGTCAACTCGTGCGCCGAGTCCGACCTCGACCCGATCGTCAAGCTCGACGCGGACGGCAACGTCGTGACGGCCTTCGGAGGCGGGCTCATCCACTGGCCGCACGGCATGGACGTGGACCGCGACGGCAACGTCTGGGTGGCCGACGCCGTCAGCGCCGCCAACCTGGGAGAGAATCCCACCGCGTCGGGCCGCGGCCACACGGTCTTCAAGTTCAGCCCGGCGGGCGAGGTGCTCCTGACCCTGGGCACGCCCGGCGTGGCGGGCGACCCGCCCACCCACCTGACGCAGCCGAGCGACGTGCAGATCGCGCCGGACGGGGGCATCTTCGTCGCCGAGGCCCACGGCGCGCAGTTCCTCGACGAGGCGGGAGCGCCGGGCACGGGCCCCCCGAGCATCGGGCGCATC
>CAYGCV010000110.1:0-12408 GCA_964348425.1 uncultured Vicinamibacteraceae bacterium
GAACGACAGGCGCGAGGCCAGCTCCAGGTCGCTGACCGGATACGCCGTCGCGGGCGGCACCCCGTCCGGATCGCGCTCGATGCGGAACAGGAACTCGGGGTCGATCAGCATGCCCCGGACCGCGAGCTGGATGCCGCGCTCGAAGCCCCCCTCGCGCCGGCCCTCCGCGTACAGCGCCAGGAGCGGCGCGGTGTCCGCCTCGTCCACGGGGCGGCGGAACGCCCGGCGGGCCAGGGTGGACACGATCTCCGCCGCGCAGCCGGCCTCGTCGGCCGCCGCCGCGGGGTAGCAGGAGAACACCCGCCGGCGGCTGGGGGTGTCCGCCGGCGTCGACCCGCCGTAGGGACCGGCAATCTCGATGCTGTCGAGGGCCATCGCCGCGTTCCGGTCGCGGGAATAGGCCAGGCTCGACACCGCCGGCCGCGGCTCGAGGACGCCCTCGGCGACCGCCGCGCGGTCGACGAACGCCGCGCTGACCAGACGCGTGCCCGCGCTCACGTCGAGGCGCACCGCCAGCCCTTCGTCGGCGGTCTGCTCGTAGAGCGTCGGCCGGGACACCGCGTTCCACGGCGCCCGCACCCCCTCGCCGCCGACGGTGAAGCGGCCGACGCGCGCGCGGTCGAGCCGCAGCTCGATGTCGTTCGGCTCCTGGAGCCCGCGGATGTGGTTGCCGTAGGCGCGCTGCAGCTCGAGGCGGATGACGTACTCGCCGTCGAGCGGGAAGTGGTGGCGCACCGCGAGGCCGCCGCGCGACCCGAACGGCAGGTCCTCGCTCATGCGGCCTTCCTGCCAGAGCGTGTACGGCACGGTGTAGGTCTCGACGGCCGGCCGGATCGCGGCGTCGCCGAGGGCCAGCCGGCTGATCTTCCCGGCCGCGGCCATGTAGCGATCGAGCAGGACGGGGGAGATGGCCAGCACGTCGGCGATGTTGTCGAACCCGTAGCCCGACTCGTCCGGCGGCAGCAGCGCCCGCTCGTCGATGTCCAGCGCCAGCAGATCGCGGATCGCGTTGCGGTACTCGACGCGGTTCAGACGGTGGATCGGCGGCCGGCCGGGATTCGGATTGTCCGCGGCGGCGCGGTCGAGGGCCGCTTCCAGCGCGGCGGCGGCCGCGTCGTAGGCGCCCGCCTCGGGCCGCGGCCGCCCCGGCGGAGGCATCGCCCGCGCGCGCAGCTTGCGCACGCCCTTCTCCCAGACCTCGACCTGCCCGGGAACGCGGCCGACGTGCTCGGCGTCGATGGACTGCAGGGTCAGCCCGGCCTCCCGCGTGCGGTCGTTGTGGCACGCCACGCAGTACCGATCCAGCAGCGCGCGTGGAGCGGCCGCCACATCCTGCGCGGGCGGGACCTGCGCACGCAGTTGGCCGCCGGTAACGCCAGCCGCCAGGGCAAGACCGAGAGCGAACCCGAACCACCCCAGCGAGCCTCTGGCCGTCATGGGCACTCAGCCTTCCTGTTCAGTCGTTCGCGTGCCTCATGGTAACCCAGATGCCCTCACGCATCGACGCGTTATCGAGCGGTATCGGAGTGCAACCGGGATGTAGAATAGGTCAGCCGCGGAGCCGGCACGTCATGAGGGGGAAACGATGAGGGCACGTCACATCTCGCCAGGAGTGCGCGCCGGAGAACGGCGGGGGCGTCGGGAGGGTTGGTTGGGCGCCGAGCGGAGCCGCCAGGCGACGATTGGCGGGCCAGGCCGCGGAGCATGGATTCCGGTGCTGGCTGTCGTTCTGGCAGCGACCGTCGGGCTGCCGGCGGCGGTGTCCGCCCAGGGCACCGGAACGCTCTCGGGCATCGTGACCGTCGACGCGGGCGAGGTCCAGGCGTTCCGGGTGAAGGCGCGGGACACCGTGGGGCGCATAGCCTACACCGTCTACACGGTCGAGGGGCGCTACCGGATCTACAACCTGCCCTCGGGGACGTACGAGCTGCAAGTGATCGAGCCCGGGTTCGAGCCGCTGGTCAGGACGGTGCAGGTGGCGGCCTTCGAGACCACGACGGCCAACCTGGCGCTCGCCGCGACCGGGCCCCCGGCCGCGCAGGGCGCCGCGGCCGGCGGCGCGGAGGCGCGGGCCAACTACGGCGGGCGGCAGGTCAACGCCGCCGGGGCGGAGCTGGTGGACTTCGACGAGCTGTATCCGCCGCACCCGGCGCGGGACGTCATGCTGCAGTCGTGCTTCGGCTGCCACGGGCCGGCGGCCTTCCACAACCGCGGCGTGAAGAACGAGGCGGGTTGGCGGCGGGCCGTCAACCGCATGTTCGACGTGGACGGCCGGGTGGCGAACATGGCGCCGGGCGTCCCGCAGATCACCCACGAGACCGTCTCGGAGGAGGAGAAGGAGCTGATCATCAGCTACCTCACCGACAACTTCGGGCCCGACTCGACGCAGCGCGACCTGCTGCTCGACCCGCTGGTGCGCGACGAGGAGCAGTTGGCGGACGCGGTCTACATCCAGTACGAGCTGAACCGCGGGCCCCGCCGGGACGTGCGCGGCCGGCCGCCGACCTGGTCGATCCACAGCGTGTTCGCGAGCCTGGTCGAGCCGGGCGTGATCTGGGTGTCCGGCAACGGGTCGAACTCGATCCTCCGGGTCGACACGCGGGTGCGCGACTTCGAGTCGCGGACGACGGAGTACTGGATCGACAACCCGGCGAACATCAACGTGACGCCGCACGGCATCATCGAGATGGACGGCACCGTCTACTGGGTGGAGCTGACGGGCGACCACCTCGGCGAGCTGGATCCGGCGACCGGCGAGATCACGCGCCACCGCATGCCGGTGTCCGGCGGCGGCCCGCACAGTTGCTGGGCCGACTCGCGCGGCTACATCTGGTACACCTACTTCGCCTCGGCGGGGAAGATCGGGCGCTTCGACACGCGGACCAAGGAGTTCGAGGAGTGGGAGCCGCTCTCCGGCTTCAGCGGTTACGGGATCGTGGTGGACCGTCAGGACCGGGTGTGGGCCGTGGGGCTGCACACGCCCGCCACGCTGATGTTCAACCAGGAGACCCAGGAGTGGACGTCCTATCCGATGGCGAACCCGGCGCGGCGCCCCGCCATCGACAGCAACGGCAAGATCTGGGCGGCCCACTACTACGGGAACGCCATCACCAAGATCGACCCGGTGACCGACGAGGTGACCGAGTACAGGCTGCCGCTCAAGGACGGCAACCCGTACGACGTCTGGCCGGACGCGGACGACAACCTGTGGGTCGAGAACATGATCTACAACTCGCTGGTCAAGTTCGACCAGACGACCAACGAGTTCACCTACTTCCCGTTCCCCGAGCTGCGGGCGCACACGCCGAAGCTGGACACCGATCGGTCGGGCGTGCTGTGGTTCACGCTGGGCAACCCGTCCGGTCCCGGCATCGCCGCGCTCAAGCCGCACGGCAACGTTCGGGGGGGATTCCCGGTGGCGCAGTAGCCCCGCCGGGGACGCCGCGCGCGGCGCCTGACGGGTGCGGATGAGCATGAGCAGGGTCGCCATCGGCTGCTGCGGGCTGGTCCTGGCCAGCGTCTGGGGCCTGCAGCTCCAGGCGGCCGCCCCGGCCGGCCCGGGTTCTCCCGCCGCGCAGGGCGGCGCCGCGGCGGTCGCGTCCGCCGCGGCGCCCCAGCGGGCGCTGCTGGACCGCTACTGCGTCACCTGCCACAACGAGCGGCTCAACACCGGCGGGCTGGCGCTCGACCGCCTCGACCCGGCGGACGTCGGCGCGGCGCCCGCGCGCTGGGAGGCGGTGGTCCAGAAGCTGCGCGCGGGCATGATGCCGCCCGCGGGGCGGCCCCGGCCCGCGCCGGCCGAGGCCGAACGCCTCCGCCGCTGGCTCGAGACGGCGCTCGACCGCGCGGCCGCGGGCCGACCCGAGCCGGGCCGCGTGCCGACCCACCGCCTCAACCGCGCCGAGTACGCGAACGCCGTCCGCGACCTGCTCGCGCTCGAGGTGGACGGCAGCGCGCTCCTGCCGGCGGACGTCGCCGGCCACGGGTTCGACAACCTGGCGGGAACGCTCACGCTGTCGCCCGCGCTCATGGAGCGCTACCTGTCCGCGGCGCACCGCATCAGCCGGCTGGCCGTCGGCGACCCCGGCATCGGGCCGGGCTTCACGTCGCGCGCCTACCCCGTCCCGATCGACATGACCCAGAACGATCGGATGAGCGAGGATCTGCCGTTCGGGTCGCGGGCCGGCATCGCGGTCCGCCACCGGTTCCCGCTCGACGGCGACTACGACATCCGGATCCGGCTCAAGCGCAGCGTCTACGAGTACATCGTCAACCTGGAGGAGGCGCACGACCTCGAGGTGCGTGTCGACGGCACCCGGGTGGCCCTGTACACGATTGGCGGCGAGGCGCCCGGCAGGCCGGCCCCGCTGACCTTCTCGGGCACGTTCATGGCGGCGGGCGGCGCCGGCTACCCCACGCAGGACTGGGACGACTACTACACCGGGGCCGACGCGGGTCTCGAGCTGCGCGTCACGGTGAAGGCCGGCACGCGGCTCGTCGGCGTCGCCTTCATCGGCAAGTCGTGGGAGGAGGAGGGCGTCCTGCAGCCGCCGCTGCGCGAGTACGGCGCGACGGTGACCGAGCTGACCGACACGTCGCCGAGACCCGAGGGACCGGGCGTCGAGAGCGTGTCCATCGACGGCCCGTACCACGTGACCGGCTCCGGCGGCACCGCCAGCCGCGAGCGGATCTTCACGTGCCGGCCACCCGCCGGCGACGCGGCGGCGGAAGCCCGTTGCGCGCGCACGATCTTCTCGACGCTGACGCGGCAAGCCTACCGGCGGCCGGTGACGGCGGACGACCTCGGGCCGCTGATGCCGTTCTACGCTGCCGCGTACGCCGCGGGCGGCTTCGAGGCCGGCATCCGGGCCGGGCTCGAGCGCATCCTGATCGACCCCGAGTTCCTGTTCCGCATCGAGCGCGATCCCGAGGGCGCGGCGCCCGGCGGCAGCTACCGGCTCGGCGGGCTCGAGCTGGCCTCGCGCCTGTCGTTCTTCCTCTGGAGCAGCATTCCCGACGACGAGCTGCTGGCGCTGGCCGCCGGCGGCGCGCTGCACGATCCGGGCGTGCTCGAGCGGCAGGTGCGCCGGATGCTGGCGGACCGCCGGGCGCGGGCACTCGTCGACAACTTCGCCGGCCAGTGGCTGTCGATCCGCAACGTGCAGGGGCTGGTGCCCGACCCCAACCTCTTTCCGGGCTTCGACGAAAACCTCCGCGACGCCTTCCGGCGGGAGACCGAGCTGTTCGTCGAGAGCCAGTTGCGCGAGGACCGCAGCGTCGTCGACTTGCTGACGGCCGACTACACGTTCCTCAACGAGCGACTCGCCCGGCACTACGGCATCCCCGGCGTGCGCGGCAGCCGCTTCCGCCGCGTGACCCTGACCGACGAGCGGCGCGGCGGGTTGCTGGGGCACGGCAGCATCCTGGCCGTGACGTCCTACGGCAACCGCACGTCGCCGGTCCTGCGCGCGAAGTGGGTGCTCGAGAACCTGCTGGGCACGCCGCCGCCCCCGCCGCCGGCCGACGTGCCGGGCCTGCCCGACAGCGGGGAGCACGGCGAGCCGCAGACGGTCAGGGAGCGTCTGGCCCAGCACCGTCGCAACCCGGTCTGCGCGAGCTGCCATGCGCCCATGGACCCGCTCGGCTTCGCCCTCGAGAACTTCGACGCGGTGGGGGAGTGGCGCACGCACGACGCGGGGCTGCCGGTCGACGCGTCCGGCGTCCTGGCCGACGGCACGCGCTTCGACGGGCCGGCGGAGCTGCGCGCGGCGCTGGCCGCGCGCCGGGAGCAGTTCGTCGAGACGTTCACCGAGAAGCTGCTGACGTACGCCCTCGGGCGGGGGCTGGAGGCGTACGACCGCCCGGTGGTGCGGGCGGTCGCGCGCGAGGCCGCGGCCGACGACTACCGCTGGTCGGCCATCGTTCTGGGCATCGCCCGCAGCACGCCGTTCCAGATGCGGAGGTCGGAATCATGATCGTCACCCGCAAGGCTCTCCCGCGGCGCACGGTGCTGCGCGGCATCGGCGCGACGGTGGCGCTGCCGCTGCTCGACGGCATGGTGCCGGCCCTGACGGCGCTGACGCGGACCGCCGCACGGCCCATCCAGCGCTTCGGCGTCGTCTACCTTCCCAACGGCGTGGTCATCGACAACTGGACGCCGGCGGCCGAGGGTGCCGACTTCGAGCTCACGCCGACGCTCCGGCCGCTGACGCCGTTTCGCGAGCGGCTGCTGGTGCTGACCGGGCTGACCCAGAACAGGAACGGGCTGACCGCCCGGAGCGGCGCGGTGCACGGGCGCTGCGCCACCAAGTACCTGACGGGGGCCATTCCCCGGCCGTTCGGCCAGGAGGGGAGTGACTTCCGCGCGGACATCTCGCTCGATCAGCTCCTGGCCAACGAGCTCGGCCGCGAGACGCAGCTCGGCTCGCTGGAGCTGTCGCTGGAGTCGGGCGACAAGGGGGCCGGCACGTGCGACGGCGGCTACAGTTGCACCTACAGCCACACGCTGTCCTGGCGCGGCCCGACCACGCCGCTGCCGATGGAACACGACCCGCGCGTCGTCTTCGAGCGCATGTTCGGCGACGGCGGCAGCACCGACCCTGCCGCGCGGTCGGCGCGCCTGGCGAGCAACCGCAGCCTGCTCGACTCGGTCACCCACAAGATTGCCGAGCTGCGCCGCGGCCTCGGTCCCGGCGATGCGAGCAAGCTGACCGAGTATCTGGATGCCGTGCGGGACATCGAGCGCCGCATCCAGCTCGCCGAGCAGCAGGTGGGCCGCGAGCTGCCGGCGTTCGACCAGCCCGCCGGGGTGCCGCCCACGTTCGCCGATCACGCACGCCTGATGTTCGACCTGCAGGTGCTCGCGTACCAGAGCGATCTGACGCGCGTCATCACCTTCATGGTCGGCCGCGAGTTCAGCAGCCGCACGTACCCTGAGATCGGCGCGCCGGGCGGGCACCACCCGTTGTCGCACGAGCACAGCCCCGAGAGCCAGCGGCAGCTCGCCGCCATCAACCTGCACCACGCCGAGCAGGTGGCCTACTACCTCCAGCGGCTGGAGTCGACGCCCGACGGCGACGGCACGCTCCTCGACCACGTGCTGCTCTACTACGGCGCGGGCATGTGCGAGGGCGACCACCAGCCGTGGAACCTGCCGCTCGTGCTGGTGGGCGGCGGGGCCGGCCGGTTCCCGGGCGGGCGGCACCTGCGCTATCCGGACGAGCCGCCGCTGGCGAACCTGCACCTGACCGTCCTCGAGAAGTTCGGGATGCGCATGGACCGGATTCATGACAGCACGGGGCGCCTCGACCTGGCCGCCTAGCCGCGGACGGGAAGCGTCCCCGGTCCCCGGGCCGGGCCCGCGTCGCAACGCGGGCGGCTGCCGGGCGCGGCTCCTCGCGTTGGCGGTGGCGCTGGCGGCCGCGGCCGCTTCCGTGAGCGGTCAGTCCGGATCGCCGCAGCGGCTGGTCGATGCCGTGAAGGCGCAGGATGCGGCCGCGGTGCGCATGCTGCTCGCCGCCGGCGCCGACGTGAACGAGCCCCAGGCCGACGGCGCGACCGCGCTCCACTGGGCGGCCCACCGGGAGGACCTCGACACCGCCCGGCTCCTGCTCGCGGCCGGCGCCGACGCCGGCGCCGCGAACGAGCTGGGGATGACGCCGCTGCTCATGGCCGGCGCCAACGGTCAGGCGGGGCTGGTGGAGGCGCTGCTCGCGGCGGGCGCCGATCCCGACGCCGCGCTCACGAGCGGCGAGACCCCGCTCATGGCGGCGGCGCGGGCCGGCAGCGTCGCGGCGGTCGAGAGCCTGCTGCGGCGCGGCGCCGACGCGAACGCCACGGAGCACACGCGCGGCCAGTCGGCGTTGATGTGGGCCGTCGCCAACGGCCATCCCGGCGTCACGGCGGCGCTGATCGCGCACGGGGCCGACATCCGGGCCCGGTCCGAGGTCCGCTACCGCGTCTACAACATGGGCGGCAACCGGTCCGCCGGCTCGGCCTCGGCCGGCATTCCGCTGCGGCAGGTCGCCATCGGCGGCAGCACGCCGCTGCTCTTCGCGGCGCGCTCGGGCGACGTCGAGTCGGCCCGGCTGCTGCTCGCGGCCGGCGCCGACCTGCACGACCCCGCGGCCGACGGCAACGTGCCGCTGGTGATCGCCGCGCACAGCGGGCACGGCACGCTCGCCGCGTTCCTGCTCGAGCAGGGCGCGGACGCCAACGCCGCGCCGCTGGGCTACACCGCGCTGCACGCCGCGGTGCTGCGCGGCAACCTGCGCGACCGCCGCGTGCGAAATCCCGATCCCGCCGCCGGCCTGGCGCTGGTCGAGGCGCTGCTGGCGCACGGTGCCGATCCGAACGCGAGGCTCACGCAGCCGACGCCGGTCAGGCGCTGGAGCCACGACTTTGCCCTGATGAATCGCTGGCTCGGCGCCACGCCGTACTGGCTGGCCGCCAAGTTCCTCGAGACCGACATGATGCGGATGCTGGCCGCCGCCGGCGCCGACACCCGGCTGGCCAGCAACGACGGCACGACGCCCCTGATGGCGGCCGCTGGCCTGGGCTACAGCCGGGGCGGCGGCAGCGCGTTCATCAAGGACCGCCGCGACTTCTCGTCGTACAACCCGGTCGCGTCGGCCGAGCAGGGGTCGCGCATTCCGGCGGCCGAGGAGCGGCTCGCCCACGAGGCCGTCGCGCTGGCCATCGAGCTGGGCGGCGACCCGGCCGCCGCCAACGCGGCGGGCGACAGCGCGCTGCACGCCGCCGCGTCGCACGGCATGAACAGCGTGATCGAGCTGCTGGTCGGGCACGGGGCCGACCCGCACGCCGTGAACGAGCGGGGCCGGACGCCGGCGGAGATGGCGGTCTACCGCGAGGGCATCGCCGGCGCCGCGCTGGTCCGCGAGAGCACTGTCGGCCTGCTCCGCGAGCTGGACCCGGACCGGCATCCCGCCGGGCCGCACGAACATCCGGACGCGCAGTCGATGGTGAACCCCGCCGCGGGCACGCCGGAGTCGCTGGCCGCCGGGGCCGCCGCCTACGACCGGCTGTGCGCCACCTGCCATGGAGCGACCGGACGGGGCGACGGCCGGCTGGCCAGCGCCGCGGCGGCGTACGGCGCGCGGCCGTCGAACCTGGCCGACGGCGTCTGGCAGCACGGGTCGAGCGACGGCGAGATCTTCACGGTCATCCGCGACGGCATCGGCCCCGACTTCGCAATGGACGCCTTCGGCGGACCGCTCGCCGACGAGGAGATCTGGCACGTCGTCAACTACATACGGAGCCTGGCTCGGCAGTGACCCGAGCGGCGGCATGAAACGTGCCGGCGGGCCGGCAACCCGCGCGGCAACGTGCGGTCGGCAGGTCACTCGTCCGGCAGACGCATCCGCCGTTCGCCGCGCCAGACCCGGACGACGTGAACAGCTTCCGAATCACGCCGGTACACGATTCGAAACGGCGGATGAATGATCTCCCTCAGCAACGGCCGGTCGAACTCCGGGCCTTGACGTCACGGAGGTCCAGCTTGCGTCCCTCCTCGATGTCGGACAGCCCTTCGACGACCGCGCGCATGAACGCGCGAGCCTCTTCGGCCGCTTCGAACTCGGTGACGGACTGCACCACCGCAACGCCGCGTCCCCGGTTGGTCAACAGCACCGGACGGCGCGACTCGGCCACCTGTTTCATCACGCGCCCGGGGTTGGCCTTCAGATCCGTTAACGGCACGATGTCTTGGGAAAACTTGATGGTCATTTGAGACACCCATTGTAGAACCCTGTTCAATGGTCTGCTGACAGACCGGCCGTCACCCTGTCTGTGCGGCGGTGCTATCGTTACGCGAGTCCGTTGCTGCTTGCTGGGAGGATGACCATGCGCGTGATCACGTCGCGCCGTTACGCCGGTGTCGTCGGTTTCTTCGTCGCCGCGGTGCTCGTCGGCGCCGGCGGTGGCCGGGCGGCCGCGCAGGTCCGCCCGGACATGCCGGGGAGCGCGCCGCTCGTCCGGCTGAGCGAGCCGCGCATTGCGCCGCTGCCCGAGGCCGAGTGGACCGCCGCGCAGCGGGCGCTCGTCGAGCGCTACGCGTCGCAGGTGCGCATCGGCAACGCGTTCCGGACGATGCTGCGCGTCCCGGAGCTCGTCGAGGCGGTGATGCCGTTCGTCCTCTTCACGTCGATGGACTCGAGCCTGTCGGCGCGGCACCGCGGGCTGCTGATCCTGCGTACGGCGTGGCTCACGCAGTCGAGCTACCTGTGGGCGGACCACGTGCCGACGGCCCGCGCGGCGGGCATCCAGCCCGGCGAGGTGCATCGCATCGCGCAGGGGCCGGACGCGGCCGGGTGGGACCCGTTCGAGGCGGCGCTGGTGCGGCTCGCGGACGAGCTGTACGTCAACTCCTCGGTGCGCGACGCAACGTGGGACACGCTGGCCGGGCGCTACGATCTGTACGAGCTCTTCGACGCGGTGATGGCGGTCAACGAGACCACCCTGATCGCCATGCTCTACAACTCGTGGGGCGTGCAGCCGGACGACAACGCGCAGGCGCGCTTCCCGGCCGACGTGCCGTACCGGCTGGACGTGCCGGCGCCCGAGCCGCCGCTCGCCGAGCCGCGCGTGGCGCCGCTCGAAGGCGAGGGGATCCGCGTCCGCCGCACGTTCGCGCGCTATCCGGCGCTGCAGACCGCGCGCAACGGGCAGTCCGGCTACGTGAACCGGATCTCGCCCCTGACGCCGTACTTCCGCGAGCTGCTGATTCTGCGCATCGGCTGGAACTGCCAGGCGGTCTACGAGTGGGCCAAGCACGTCGGCAGCGTCGGGCGCGCGCGCGACCACGGCCTCGAGCCGGAACGGATCGCGCTGGGGCCCGCGGCCGGCTGGGACGACTTCGAGGCGGCCCACATCCACGCGGCGGACGAGATCTACCGCGACGGCATCGTCGCGCAGGACACCTGGGATACGCTCGCCGAGCGCTACGACACGCGCGAGATGATGAGCGTGGTCATGACCGTCGCCAACTACCGGCTCGTGTCCATGTCGCTCAACGCGCTCGGCGTCCAGCCGCAGGCGACCGACGAGCTGTTCCCCGACGTGGCCGTGCCCTGACCGGCGCGCCGTCCGCTGCCATGAGCAAGCTGGAGCTGTTCATCGACGGCAGGTTCGTCCAGAGCTGCGCCGGCGGCATCGACGTGACCGATCCCGCCACGCAGGAGGTGCTCTGCGAGGTGCCCTTCGCCACCGCCGACGAGGTGGATCGGGCGGTGCGCGGCGCCAGGCGGGCCTTCGAGACGTGGCGCGGCGTGCCGACGCCGGAGCGCGCCCGGCTGCTGTTCGCCTACCAGGACATCCTGAAGAGGAACCAGGACGACATCGCCCGCCGCCTGTGCCGCGATACCGGCAAGACCTGGGAGGATGCGCGCGGCGAGGTGTGGCGCGGCATCGAGGTGGTGGAGCACGCCTGCAGCATCGCCTCGCTGATGATGGGCGAGACCGTCGAGAACGTCGCCCGCGGCATCGACACCTACAGCCTGGTCCAGCCCCTCGGCGTCTGCGTCGGGATCACGCCGTTCAACTTCCCGGCCATGATCCCGCTGTGGATGTTCCCGCTGGCCGTCGCCTGCGGCAACACGTTCGTGCTGAAGCCCTCGGAGCAGGACCCGACCGTGCCCAACCGGCTGATGGAGCTGCTGGCCGAGATCGGCGCGCCCGACGGGCTGGTGCAGGTGGTCCACGGCGGCCGGGAGCAGGTCGACGCGCTGCTGGCCCATCCGGACGTGCGCGCCGTCAGCTTCGTGGGGTCGGTGCCCGTCGCCCGGCAGATCTACGCCAAGGCCGCCGCGCACGGGAAGCGGGTGCAGGCCCTGGGCGGCGCCAAGAACCACCTGGTGGTCCTGCCCGACGGCGACCGGGAGCAGGCCATCGCGAGCCTGGTCGGGGCGGCCTGCGGCGCCGCAGGCCAGCGCTGCATGGCGATCAGCGCGGCGGTCCTGGTCGGCGAGGCCGCCGGCTGGCTGGACGATCTGAAGGGCGCGATGGCGGCGGCGCGTCCCGGCGCCTGGGACGACTCGGGCGCGGCCTACGGCCCGCAGATCACCCGCGGCGCGCGGGAGCGGATACTGGGCTACATCGAGCGCGGCAAGGCCGAGGGCGCGCGGTGCCTGCTGGACGGGACCGACTGCGAGGTGGCCGGCTATCCCGACGGCAACTGGGTCGGTCCGACGCTGTTCGCGGGCGTCACGCCGGACATGTCGATCTACCGGGACGAGATCTTCGGCCCGGTGCTGGTGGCCTCCGAGGTCGCGACCCTCGACGACGCCATCGAGCTGGTCAACGCCAGTCCGTACGGCAACGGCGTGTCGCTGTTCACCTCGTCGGGCGGCGCCGCCCGCCGCGTCCAGCGCGAGATCGAGGTGGGGCCGGTCG
>CAYGCV010000111.1:0-12387 GCA_964348425.1 uncultured Vicinamibacteraceae bacterium
TCCGCCGACGAGGCCCCGCCGGGTTTCTGAGCGCTCACGTCCCACGCCGCCGGCTCGCGCCGGGGCGGGTCCGCTCGCCGAGCGTGGCCAGGCGGTGCAGGCGTCGCACCGCCGGCGCTGGTTGTCGTCTGGTCACGGGGCGGGCCGGTATCCGGTGGTGTTGCTCTCGGAGGCGCGGGCGAAGGCGCTGGACGTTGCGCGGGCGGTTGCGCAAGGGCGGCACCCGAGTTCAAGCGCGACTACAGGCGGGACGCGACGCCCGCCTGGCGCGGCGAGCCGCTGGACGTGGACTGAGCGGTCGGCGTGCCGTGATCACCGCCGCGCGCCGGCCGGCGGCGCGGACCTTCACGTGCGGGGCGTGTGAAGCGCCTCCACCAGCGTGATCAGTGCCGACAGGTCGTCGCGTCCCCGGTCCTGCCCGTGGAGGCCGTTGACGAGCTGCATCGTGACGGCGCCAGCGGGCAGCGCGACGCCCAGGTCGTGGGCCAGCCGCAGGACGATGTCGAGATCCTTGTGATACAGGCGGCTCTCGATGCCGGCGTCGAAGTCGCGCCGCGCCATCCGGTCGCCGAAGAAGTCGAGCACGCGGCTCGACGCCATCCCGGCCAGCAGCGCCTCGCGGACCTGCGCGGGGTCGAGCCCGGCGCGCCGCGCCAGCGTCAGCGCCTCCGCCACGCCCTGCGCCGTCACCAGCAGCAGGAGCTGATTGCACGCCTTCGTCGCCTGACCCGCGCCGTGCCCGCCCATGTGGCGTACCGCCGCGCCGAGACAGTCGAGCAGCGGCCGGACGCGCGCCAGGACGTCGGCCCGCCCCCCCACCATGATCGAGAGCGTCGCGTCGCGGGCCCCCTGCGGTCCGCCCGACACCGGCGCGTCCAGCATGTCGACGCCGCGATCGGCCAGCGCCGCCGCGATCGTCCGGGTCGCCGCCGGATCGATGGTACTCGTGTCGATGACCACGCTGCCGGGCCGCGCACCGTGCACGACCCCGCCGGCGCCGAGCAGGACCGACTCCACGTCGGCCGTTCCGGTCACCATCGTGAAGACCGCGTCGCAGCCGGCGGCCAGCTCGGCCGGGGTCGCCGCGCTCGCCGCACCCTGGTCGACCAGCGGCGCGCGCGACGCGGTGCGCCGCGCGTAGACCGTCACCTCGTGACCGCCTCGCAACAGGTTGGCCGCCATCGGGCGCCCCATCACGCCGAGACCGATGAATCCGACCCGCATCGTTCGTCCTCCACACCGCGGGCCGCGCCCACCGGGCTGCCGGCGTACCGCACCCGGCCGGGCGCCGCGGGCCTTGGCCGCGCCGTCAGAGCCATTGCCGTCGCAGCCGCTCGACGGTCTCCAGGCAATATGCCTCGGCGTTCAGGTGGCGCTGCGCGAGGGTGATGCCGGTGGTCGCCACGATCTCGACCGTGGCGGCGGCCAGCAGGGCCAGATGGAGTCTGCGGCGGGCCGGCTGTCCGACGCCGGCGACCAGCCACCGCCCGGCCAGCGTCAGGGCAATGGCGCTGGCCGGCAGCAGCAGGAACTGCCAGTAGTCGTGCCACACCGCGCTGAAATTGAACACGACCACGTATCCGACTCCGGCCAGCAGGAAGACGCAGCCGACCTCCACCGCGGGGTCCCCCGGCGCCGCCGGCCGCAGGCCGCGCAGGCCGCGGTACGCCAGGGCGCCCGCGGCCAGCATCCCCGTCAGGCTGAAGTACCGCCAGTGCAACTCGAGAAACCGCCCCAGCGCCCACGCGGCATGCTGCTCGCCGGTCAGACCCATCCGCGAAGCGAGCAGGTCGCGCAGGTAGCCCGCGCCGCCTTCCTGCACCCACGCCAGATGCGCCAGGTTCGCGGCGAGGAGCAGGGCGCCGGCTGCGATCAGCCACGGGAGCATGGCCGCACCGCGCGCATTGCGCCGGACGAAGCCCTGCCAGCCGAGGTACAGGGCGCAGGCGCCCATCGTGAAGAAGCCGGCCCACCCCGCCAGTGCCGCCCAGACGCAGGCCGCGACGGCGGCGATGCGCCAACCCGGCGCACGGCCCTCGGCCTGCAGCGACTCCCAGCAGGCCCAGACGAGCAGGATGGCGGCCGGCAGCACGAGCACCTCGTGATTCAGCATGCGGCCGAAGAACGCCGACTCGGGCAGGAGGACGAACACCAGCGTGGCCAGGAGCGCCTCCCGTCTCCGCGCCAGCAGCCGCCGGACGAGGCCGAAGAACAGCACCGTCGCCAACAGGTGGCTGGCCACGGCAGTGGCGCGAGTGACCAGCGGGCCGTCGCGCCCCGTCACCAGATACACGGCCGCCAGGGCCAGCCCCGGTCCGGGCGGATGGTGGGCGTAGAACAGGCCGTAACCCGTCTCCGGCGAGTAGAAGTAGTTCTGCCCCCGGGTCGCCTGCAGCCCCAGGCGCAGGTGGGACCGGGCGAAGGTGGCGTGGAGCGCGTTGTTGTCCTCGTGCTTCAGGCGGTAGTCGCGGCCGATGCCGATCGTGAGCAGCGCGACCTGGAGCAGCAGGATGGCGAGCAGTGGGAGCCGCGCCGACACCGTCATCACGGGCCGTCGATCGCCGGGGGAGCAGCCGCGAACCCGAAGGGCACGCGGATACGATACCATTGGCGCCGACACGCAGAGGGAGGGAGACAATGAGTCATCGAGACGCTCGGCACGCGATGAGCGCGGTGCTCGCCGGTCTCGTAGTGTTGCTCATGCACGCCATGCCTGCCACAGCCCAGGACCGGATGCCCCCGATTCCGGAAGACCAGATGACGGCCGAGCAGAAGGCGGCCGTCGAGGAGTTCAAGCGCGTACGTCAGAGGCCGAACATCAGCGGACCGTTCGTGCCGCTGCTCAGGAGCCCCGAGATGTTGAGCCGCGCCCGCAACGTCGGTGACCACGCGCGGTACAACACCGTGCTCCCGCCGCGGCTCAGCGAGATGGTGATTCTGCTCACCGCGCGCCACTGGACGCAGAACTTCGAGTGGGCGGCGCACGCGTCGATCGCCGAGAGCGAAGGGCTCGACCCGGCCATCATCGCGGCCATAGCCGACGG
The DNA here is from genome assembly GCA_964348425.1 of uncultured Vicinamibacteraceae bacterium. Taxonomy (GTDB): domain Bacteria; phylum Acidobacteriota; class Vicinamibacteria; order Vicinamibacterales; family UBA8438; genus JAAXGX01. The sequence continues at coordinate 3,045 of CAYGCV010000111.1, forward strand.
CCGGCGGCCCGCGTCGATGGCCGACGACGAGGCGGTGCTGTACGACTTCTGCACCGAGCTGTTCCACAACAAGGGGGTCAGCGACCCGACCTACGCCCGCATGGTCGCGGCGTTCGAGGAGATCGGCGTCATCGACACCATCGGGATCATGGGCTACTACTCGCTGCTGGCGATGGTCATGAACACCGCGCGCACGCCGCTCAGGGAGGGCGTCGAGCCGGGGCTCGCGCCGTTCCCGAGATAGCCGGGAGGAGGGCTGCCATGCGTTGCCGACTCGCCTTGCGCGCCGTGGTCTCGGTTGCGGCGGCCGCGTCGCTGGCGGCCGTCGCCGGCGGTGGATCGCCGACCGCAGCCGGGCAGGCCGCCCCGCCCGCGCCGTGCGCGGCGCTGACCGCGCTCGAGCTGCCGGACACCACCATCACCGCCGCCGAGCGGGTGCCGGCGGGATCGTTCACGCCGGCGGCCGGGGCGGCGCCCGTGGACGTGCCGGCCTTCTGCCGCGCGGCGGGCCGCACGGCGCCCGCGATCCACTTCGAGGTCTGGCTGCCGCAGGCGGGCTGGAACGGGAAGTTCCAGGGCATCGGCAACGGCGGCATGGCCGGCTCGCTGCGCTACGACCGCATGGCCGCCGCGCTGGCCCGGGGCTACGCCGCGGCCGCCACCGACACCGGCCACGTCACCGAGAACACCTTCGACGCCACGTGGGCCTTCGGCCGGCCGGATCTCGTCGCCGACTTCGGGCACCGGGCGCTGCACCTGACCACCGTCAACGCCAAGGCGATCATCGAGGCCCACTACGGCGCGCCGCCGGCCTACTCCTACTACGTGGGGTGCTCCAAGGGCGGGCAGCAGGGACTGATGGAGGCGCAGCGGTACCCGGACGACTACGACGGGCTGATTGCGGGCAACCCCGCCCACGACTGGACGCGCTTCTACGCCGGCGCGCATCTCTGGTACGCGCTGGCCACGCTCGCGGATCCCGAGAGCTACATTCCGGCCGCCGGGCTGCCGCTGCTGGCCAGCGCGGTCGACGCCGCCTGCGACGCGCTCGACGGTATCGAGGACGGCGTGCTCGACGACCCGCGCCGTTGCCGCTTCGACCCCGCCGAGCTGACCTGCGCCGACGGTCAGGACACCGCCACGTGCCTCACGCCCCGGCAGGTGGACGCGGTGCGCGACATCTGGTCCGGCAGCCGCAACCGGCGCGGCGATCTGCTCTACCCGGGCCTGGTTCCCGGCGGCGAGGCCGCACCCGGCGGGTGGGCGCGGTGGGTCACCGGCGACGCGCCGTTCACCAGCCTGCACTGGCTCGCCGCCGAGGGCTTCTTCCGCCACATGGTGTTCGAGGACCCGGACTGGGACTTCCGGTCGTTCGACTACGACGAGGACCTGGCCTTCGCCCTCGAGAAGGTCGGCCGCGACCTCGACGCGGCGGACCCGGACCTGCGGCCGCTGCGCGACCGGGGCGGCAAGCTGATCGTCTACCACGGCTGGAGCGACGCCGACATCTCGCCGCTGGGAACGATCGACTACTACGAGGACGTCGTCTCGCTGATCGGCGCGGGACAGGACCGGGAGACGGCCCTGGCGAGCACCCGCGACTTCTTCCGCCTGTTCATGGCGCCCGGGATGGGACACTGCCGGGGCGGTCCCGGCCCCGATCGGTTCGACGCGCTGACCGCCCTCGAGCGCTGGGTGGAGCAGGGCGAGGCGCCGGCCCGCATCGTGGCGTCGCGCGTCAGGAACGGCGCCGTCGACCGCACCCGGCCCCTCTGCCCGTATCCGGAGGTCGCCCGGTGGAACGGAAGCGGCAGCACCGACGAGGCCGCGAACTTCGCCTGCGTCCCGCCGTCCGAAGAGCCTTAATTTTCGTCCGCTACCGCGCGGTCGGCGCGTTCCTGCACGGTGCCGGGCACCCCGAGCCGGGTGTTGGCGCCCAAGTCCGCGAGGAGCGCCGCCGTGTCGGGGAACGCCTGGAACTGGAAGGACTGCTTCGAGCCCTCCGCGAGACGGAACGGCGTGCGGCCGCGGAAGTCCCGCGCGTCGATGTCGGCGCCCTGACTCACGAGGTACTCCACCACCTCGTTCAGCCCGCGGAACGCGGCGCCGTGCAGCGCGCTGAAGTCGGCCTCGTTCACCGCGTTGATGTCGGCGCCCGCCGCGAGCAGCAACCGCACGGCCTCCTCTGCGCCGGGCGAGCGGGTGCCGCGCGTCTGATTCGGCCGGAACGTCGAGCGGCCGAGGCCGGCCGCCGCCATGAACGGTGTGGTGCCGTCGTCCGTCGTCAGGCCCTGATCGGCGCCGGCGGCGAGCAGGGCCTCGATGACCGCGGCGCCCGCGCGGGCGTGGGACGCCGCATCCGCCGTGCCGGCGCGCCGGTAGAACCCGCTGCCGGCCGCATCGAAGGCCGCCACCCACAGCGGCGTGGCGCCGCGCAGGTTGCCGGTGCCGCACGCGAAACGCTCGAACGCCCCTTTCTTCGGGTAGCCGATGTACTCCATCAGCATGGCCGTGGTGGTGATCCGCCGGTTCGGGTCGGCGCCGTGGCGCAGCAGGGCCTCGACCAGCGCCGGCCGGCGGTCGGGGTCGAGGCTCACCCGGCCGTTGTCGCGCCGCCCGCCCGACCTGCGACTGGCGCCGTGGCTGCGGTCCCAGTCGATCAGCCAGCGGTCAACCACGCCCGCCGCCGCGTGCAGGGCCGAAATTCCGGCCATCGTGCCGTTCGGATCGGCGCCCTCATCGAGCAGGAACCGCGCGAAGTCGTCGCGCCCGTGGATGATGGCGAACGGCAGCGCGTGCGTCCCGTCCGAGCCGACGCCGTCGACGTCCGCACCGGCGGCGAGCAGCAGCCGCGCGGTGTCGATGTCGCCGTTGCGCGCGGCCGTCAGCAGCGGCGTCAGGCCCTTGGCGGTGGACGCATGGACGTCGGCGCCGCTCTCCAGCAGCAGCCGCACGATGTCGCGGTGGGGCGCCTCCACCGCCCACATCAGGGCCGTAGCCGACAGCTTGACCGTCGCGGCGTTCACGTCGGCGCCGTGCGCCAGGAGCGCGCGGACGGTCGCCCGGCTGCCCGTGCGGGCGGCCACCATCAGCGGCGTCAGGCCGCTGGTCTGCGCCGCGTTCGCGTCCGCGCCCGCCGCCAGCAGCGCGGGAACCAGGACCCGGCTCGCGTTCTCGGCCGCCCGGATGAGCGGCGTCACGCCGTGGTCGTCGGCCGCGTTCACGTCGGCGCCCGCCGCCAGCAGCAGGCGGACCGCCTCGTGGTCGTCCCAGTGCGCGGCCCACAGCAGCGCCGTCGCACCGTCCGCGCGGCGCGCGTCGACGTCGGCGCCCGCGTCCAGGAGCAGCCGCAGCCCCGCCAGGTCCTGCCGGGCGGCCGCATCGACGAGCCGCAGATCAGGGGCCGCCGCCGTCAGGCCGGCGGTGGCCACCAGGGCGGCCACGAACAGCGCTCCTGCCCGCCGAAGGATCATTGCAGCCATCGTTCCATCCTCCACTAGCTTCAATCAGACGGGGCTGCGCCCCGAGCCCCCGGCGTCCGCTTGCGGGGACCCCACAGCCCCGCGCCGCTCCCGCCGAGGCGCGCTGTACGCGCCCTGCACGGTTCTCCGGCGCAGACTCCTGGCATCGGCAAGGCGCGCAAGGCCGCCGGATTTCGGCGGCGCGTCAGGGAACCGCGACGTCGGTCACCGCGCGGTCGGCCCGCTCCTGCACCGTGCCGGGCACGCCGAGCCGGGTGTCGGCGCCCAGCTCCGCCAGCAGCGCCGCCGTCTCCGGGAACGCCTGGAACTGGAACGACTGCTTCGAGCCTTCGGCCAGGCGGAACGGCGTCCTGCCGCGGTAGTCGCGGGCGTCGATGTCGGCGCCGTGCGCGACCAGGTACTCCACCACCTCGTTCAGGCCGCGGAACGCCGCGCCGTGCAGGGCGGTGAAGTCCGCCTCGTTGACCGCGTTGATCTCGGCCCCCGCCTCCAGCAGGACGCGCGTCGCCTCCTCGGCGCCGCGCGAGCGCATGCCTCGCGTCCAGTTCGGCCGGAACGTCGAGCGGCCGAGGCCGGCCGCCACCATGAACGGGGTGGTGCCGTCGTCGGTCGCGAGCGACTGGTCGGCGCCGGCGGCGAGCAGGACCTGCACGATCTCGGCGCTGCTCTCCACGCGATAGTTCTCCGAGCCGGCGGCGCTGCTGCGGTACGCGCCCTCCGAGGCCGCGCCGAATGCCGCCACCCAGAGCGCGGTGGCGCCGCGCAGGTCGCCCGTGCCGCACGCGAAGCGCTCGAACGCCCCCTTCTTCGGATAGCCGATGTAGTTCATCAGCATGGCCGAGGTGGTGATGCGGCCGTTGGGGTCGGCGCCGGCCGCCAGCAGCGCCTCGACGAGCGGCAGGCGCTGCGTGGCCGTCAGGTAGATCCGGCCGCCGCGCGAGCGGTAGCGGCTGACGTAGCGGGCGTCGCCGTGCCGCTGGTCCCAGCCGGCGAGCCAGGTGTCCACGTTGCCGGCGGCGGCCGCCAGCGAGGGAATGCCGTCGATCCGGCTGTTCGGGTCGGCGCCGTTCTCGAGCAGGAACAGCGCGAAGTCGTCGTGGCCGTCGACGACGGCGAACGGCAGCGGGTAGGTGCCGTCCGCCCCGGGCCGGTTGACGTCCGCGCCGGCCGCCAGCAGCAGCCGCGCCGTCTCGATGTCGCCCTGCTGTGCCGCGGTCAGCAGCGGCGTCATGCCCTTGGTGGTGGAAGCCTCGACGTCGGCGCCGCTCGCGAGGAGCGCCGTGACGATGGCGCGGTGGGGCGCGGCGACGGCCCACATCAGCGCCGTCGCCCCCTGCTCGGCGGTCGCCGCGTTGACGTCGGCCCCGTGCTCGAGGAGCACCCGGACCACCCCGACGCTCCCGGTGCGCGACGCCACCATCAGCGGCGTCAGGCCGCTGCGCTGCGCTGCGTTCGCGTCGGCGCCCGCCGCCAGCAGCACGTCGACCAGCGCCGCGCTCGCGTTCTCGGCCGCGCGCGCCAGCGGCGTGACGCCGTGGTCGTCGGCGGCGTTCGGATCGGCGCCCGCCGCCAGCAGCAGCCGGGCGGTCTCCACGTCGCCCCAGTGCGCCGCCCAGAGCAGGGCCGTCACGCCGTCCGCCCGGCGGGCGCCGACGTCGACGCCCTCGTCGAGCAACGCCCGCACCGCCGCGGCGTCCTGCCGCGCCGCCGCGTCGACCAGCCGCAGGTCGGGCGCCGCCGCGGCAAGACCGGCCGCCGCGACCATCATGCCCGCCACGACGCCGCCAACCGCCATCCGCCGGATGCCTGTGGACTTCACCATGCGCCTCCGCTTCCTCAATCAGACGGGGCTGCGCCCCGAACCCCCGGCGTCCGCTTGCGGGGACCCCACAGCCCCGCGCCGCTCCCGCCGAGCCGCGCGGTGCGCGGCTTGCGGCTGTCAGCCGCCGGACCAGCGCCTGAGGCGGAACGCGTCGGTGCCGGCCGGGTCCGGCTCGCGGTAGGCGGCGTGGCAGGCCTGGCAGGCCGCGTCGACCGCGCTCAGGGCCGCGCTGACGGCGGCCGGGTCGATCGTCAGCTCCGACAGCGTCACGTCGAGGTCGTCGAGGCGGCCGGTCGCCGCACGCACCATGCCGATCGCATCGTCGCGCTCGTTCTTGCGCCAGAAGGTGATCGTGGGCGAGAGCTGCTCGCGCGCCCGCGTCACCCGCACCTTCGCCTCCTCGAAGTCGCCCACCTCGACCATGCGGGTCAGCAGCGAGAACTGCCGCCCGACCCCTTTCATCGCCTCGTCGAGGTCGTCCCCGCTGAAGAGCGGATAGTCCTGGGCCAGCACCGCGGCCCCCGTGCACATCACCATTGCCGCCGCCAGATATCGCATCGTTGGAATCTAGTCTCTTCGGGTCTTTCGAGTCACGGAACCTGCGTGTCCGCCACGGCCCGGTCGGCGCGTTCCCTGCACCGTGCCGGGCACGCCAAGCCGCGTGTTGGCGCCCAGCCCGGCGAGCAGCGCCGCCGTCTCCGGGAACGCCTGGAACTGGAACGACTGCTTCGAACCCTCGGCCAGCCGGTACGGCGTCCGGCCGCGGTAGTCGCGGGCGTCGATGTCGGCGCCGCGGGCCACGAGGTACTCCACCACCTCGTTCAGGCCGCGGTACGCCGCGCCGTGCAGCGCCGTGAAGTCCGCCTCGTTGACCGCGTCGATCTCGGCGCCGGCCTCCAGCAGCACCCGCACCGCCGCCTCGGCGCCGCGCGAGCGGAGGCCGCGCTCGAGATCCGGCCGGAAGGTGCACTGGCCCAGGCCGGCCGCCGCCATCAGCGGCGTCGTCCCGTCGTCGATGGCGAGCGAGGGATCGGCGCCGGCCGCGAGCAGCCGCGCGATGATCGCGGCGTGATGCTTCGCGTTGTCGCGATCCACGGCCGCGGGCACCGGCACGTAGCCCTGGCCGTTGGCGTCGTGCGCCGCCACCCACAGCGGCGTGGCGCCGCGCAGGTCGCCGGTCCCGCACGAGAACGACTCGAACGCGCCCTTGGTCGGGTAGCCGATGTAGTCCATCAGCATCACCGACGTCCCGATGCGCGCATCGGGATCGGCGCCGGCCGCGAGCAACGCCTCCACGAGCGGCAGGCGCTGTGCCGGCGTGAGGTAGATGCGGCCGCCGCCGGCCCGTTCGCGCACGGCGTACTGGGCGCCGCCATGTTCGCGGTCCCAGTGGAAGGTCCAGGGGTCGGTGTTGCCGGCCGCGGCGGCCAGCGCCGGGATGCCGCCGATCGTCTGGTTGGGGTCGGCACCCTGCTCGATGAGGAACAGCGCGAACTCGTCGTGGCCGTCGACGATGGCGAACGGCAGCGGATAGGTGCCGTCCGCGCCCGGCTGGTTCACGTCCGCCCCGGCCGAGATCAGCAGCCGCGCGGTCGCGATGTCGCCCTGCTGCGCCGCGGTCAGCAACGGCGTCATGCCCTTGGTGGTGGAGACGCCGACGTCCGCGCCGCCCTCGAGCAGCCGCGCCACGACGATGCGGTGCGCCGCGGCGACGGCCCACATCAGCGCCGTGGCCCCGGTCTCGGTCGTCGCCGCGTTGACGTCGGCGCCGTGCGCCAGAAGCGCCCGGACGACCTCGATGCTGCCCGTGCGCGCGGCGATCATCAGCGCCGTCAGTCCGCTGGCCTGCGCGGCGTTGGGATTGGCCCCGCCCGCCAGCAGCCGGTCGACGGTGGCGGCGCTGGCGTTCTCGCTGGCCCGCATCAGCGGCGTCACGCCGTAGTCGTCCGCGGCGTCGACGTCGGCACCGGCGTCGACCAGCAGCCCGACCGTCTCCCGATCGTCCCAGTGGGCGGCCCAGAGCAGCGCCGTCACGCCGTCCGCGCGGCGCTGGTCCACGTCGGCGCCGGCGCGCAGCAGCGCCCGGACCGCCTGCGCGTCCTGGCGGGCCGCCGCGTCGACCAGACTCCCTGCCGCGCCCGCCGCCGCCGGCCCGGCCGCCAGGCTGCAGAGCACAACCGCCGGCACCGCGCGCCGGGCGCTTCCGGCTGCCTTGAAGCCACGCCTCAACGTGTCGAGAATCCCCATGAAACCGGCCCCGCTATTATATGCGGGCGCCCGCGCCTCCTTCGCAACGTTTTTCTTGTAACCGCCAGGGCGCCGTCTGTTAGATAATAGGCAATCTGTCTCCAGGGTTGATGATCATGTCAAGAATGCGCGGCAGCACCATCGGCATCATCGCGCTCGCACTGGCGTGCGGCTCGCTGCTTCCGGCGAGCGCACAGGCCGCCGGTCCGGGCGCGTCCCAGGCAACCGGCGCAGCGTCGGCGGGCGCCGCGGCTCCCTCGCGGGCGCTGCTCGACCGCTACTGCGTCACCTGCCACAACGATCGGCTGCAGACGGCCGGGTTGACGCTCGACAGCGTCGACATCAGTCGGGTGGACGTCCACGCCGAGGTACTCGAGAAGGTCGTGCGGAAGCTGCGCGCCGGGCAGATGCCGCCGGCGGGCCGCCCGCGTCCGGACGCCGCCGCCGTCGACGCGTTCGCGACGGCGCTCGAGACGGCGCTCGACCGCGAGAGCGCGGCGATGCCCAATCCCGGGCGCGTCGCCTCCCGGCGCATGAATCGCGTCGAGTACGTCAACGCCATCGAGGACCTGCTGGCGCTGCAGGTGAACGGCGCGGAGCTGTTGCCGAGCGACATGGCGGGCTTCGGGTTCGACAACAACGCCGACGTGCTGGCGATGACGCCGTCGCTGATGACGCGCTACATCGCGGCCGCCACCAAGGTCAGCCGCGCCGCGGTCGGCAGCCTCGACAACCGGCCGATGATGCAGGTGTACGAGGTCGGCTTCGAGGAGCGGGACGTTCGGGCCAACGAGGACATGCCCTTCTCGACCATCGGCGGCCTGTCGCAGCGGCACATGTTCCCGCTCGACGGCGACTACATCTTCGCGGTCCGCCTGAAGCGGAACGCCACCGTCGAGACCATCGAGGGCATCGAGGAGGACGAGCACGAGATCGAGCTGCGCGTCGACCACGAGCTGATCACGCGCTGGGAGATCGGCGGGCGGTTCCCCGGCCCCGACCCCGGCGTGCTGATCGCGGTGCCGGAGGACGACGTCGAGGGGCAGCGGCTCCACGAGTACCGCATGACGGCCGACGACGCGCTCGAGATCCGCGTGCCGATCGAGGCCGGCCAGCGGCTCGTCTCCGTGGCCTTCACCGACTCGGCCCCCTCGCCGCACGGGCTGCGGGGCCAGCCGGGCATCGACAAGCTGTTCATCTCCGGACCGTTCGAAGGCACCGTGCCGGACGACACGCCGAGCCGGCAGCGGATCTTCATCTGCCGCCCGGCGGCCGATGCGCCGGCCGCCGGGCAGGAGGCGTGCGCGCGCGAGATCATCGGCACCCTCGCGCGGCGCGCGTACCGCCGGCCGGTCACCGCCGCCGACGTCGACCCGCTCGTCGGCGTCTATCGCGACGGCGTGGCCGAACGCGACTTCGACTTCGGCATCGAGCGCGCCCTCGAGGCTCTCCTGTCCATGCCGGAGTTCCTGATGCGCGTCTACCAGGAGCCGGTCGACCTGGCAGCCGGCGAGCCGTACCGGCTGAGCGACCTCGAGTTGGCCTCCCGGCTGTCGTTCTTCCTCTGGCGGTCGATCCCGGACGACGAGCTGATCGATCTGGCCGCCGAGGGCCGGTTGAGCGAACCGGACGTGCTGTCCGCCCAGGTCAGCCGGATGCTGGCGGACGACCGCGCCACGCGGTTCATGAACGACTTCGTGGGCCAGTGGCTGCAGGTGCGCAACATCAACGAGCAGGCGCCCGACGGCGCGCTGTTCGCGCAGTTCAACGACACGCTGCGGCGGGCGATGGT
>CAYGCV010000112.1:0-12263 GCA_964348425.1 uncultured Vicinamibacteraceae bacterium
TCCAGTTGCCCCGAGATCTCCACATCCTCATCACTGAACACGTAGCGATCTCCGGCCCCTTCCTTGGCCTTCCGCATCAACTCATTCTAGCAGCCGTACCTGCTACGCCTTCTTCAGGGGGCCGTCGGGGATGCCGGCGCCGCGGCGGACGAAGCGGGCCAGGTTCGACATGTCCTCGTCGCCGTAGCCCTGGGCGATGAGGGCATCCTCGATGGTGGCCACCAGGCTGGCGACCGGGACGGGCACCTTGTTTTCCCGGGCGGTCGCCAGGGCGATGCCCAGGTCCTTGCGGTGCAGGCGCAGCCGGAACCCGAGCGGGTAGTCGTCCTGCAGCATCTTCTGCGAGCGGTTGTTGAGGATCCACGAGCCGGCCACCCCGCCGCCGATGGCCTCGACCACCCGCTCGGGGTCCGCGCCGGCGCGGTAGGCCAGCGTCAGCGCCTCGGCCAGCCCGAAGAAGGTGCCCGTGATCGCCACCTGGTTGGCGACCTTCGCAATCTGGCCGCAGCCGACCGGGCCGATGCGGGTGATGCGGCCGCCGATGACCTGCAGCACCGGCTGCGCGCGCTCGAAGTCCTCCTCGGAGCCGCCGCACATGATCGTCAGCGTGCCCTTGATGGCGCCCTCCGACCCGCCCGACACCGGGGCGTCGACGTAGCCGACGTCCCGCGCGCGGAACGCGCCGGCGATGCGGCGCGTCGCCTCCGGCTCGATCGACGAGCAGTCGATCACCAGGCCGCCCGGCTGCAGGCCGTTGATCACGCCGCGCTCGGCGTCGAGCAGCACGCTCTCGACGTCCGGCGTGTCGGAGACGCAGGTCAGGACGACGGCCGCCCCGGCGGCGGCCGCGGCCGGCGTCGCGGCGCGCACGGCGCCCAGCTTCTCGAGCGGCTCCTCGCGGCTCCGCGTGCGGTTGTGCACCGTGACTTCGAACCCGGCCTTGATCAGGTTGTCCGCCATTGGCGCGCCCATGGTTCCCAGCCCGACTACCGCGACTTTCATGACGCTCCGATCTCCCCAGGGACTCTCGCGTGGACGATCCCGCGCCCCGAGCGCGGGCGGTTCGTGACGAGCGCAAGCAGCTTCTTCCAGTAGCGAAACGACGGGGTGTACACCGTCTCGACCTCGCTGAACCCGACGGATTCTAGCATCTGGCCCAGGGCGGCGAGCGTCGGCATGGCGCACATCTCGTAGGGCGCCTCGCGGGCGTGCTCGTCGCCGGGGAAGAAGGGCACCAGCGGGTAGCGCTCGTGCACGAACGGCAGCAGGACGTGGGTTTCGCAGATGAGCAGCCGCCTGGTGACGGCGCGGATCCGCTCGAGCGCCCGCAGGGGGTCGCGCAGGTGGTAGAAGACCCCGAGCAGCAGCACGAGGTCGAAGCGGCCGACCTCGGCCGGGTCGAGGTCGTGGACGTCGACCCGGCGGTGCTCCACGGACGAGCCGAGCCGCTTGCGCGCCGCGAGGAACTCGTCCGCGCCGAACCGGTCCCAGGCGTAGCGGTCGACGGCCAGCACCCGCTCGGCGCCCCGCCGCTCGCACTCGAACGAGAAGAAGCCGTGCCAGGCGCCGATGTCCAGCACGGTCCAGCCGCTCAGGTCGTCGGGGATCCGCAGCAGCCGCAGCCGCCGCTCGAAGCGCCGCCGGATGAGCCCCTCGCGCGAGAGGACCGGGGCGCCGGCATCCGGCCGGCTAATGATCTGATGGGGCTGCTCGTGCATGGTGGATGCGCGGGGCGTGACCGTCCAGCGTATCACGCCGCCGGCATCAACCCGGGAGCTCCAGCCGCTCGCGCAGGTGCCGGATGCGGTCGGGCACCGGGGGGTGGGTCGACAGGTAGCCGCCGAGGCCGAGCGGGTCGGCGTGCGCGTCGAGGGCGCCCAGCCGCTGCAGCATGCGGACGGCCGCGGCCGGGTCGAAGCCGGCGGCGCGCATCAGGCGCGCGCCGAGCTCGTCCGCCTCGAACTCCAGCTCGCGAGAGTAGGCGTTCTCGAGCCAGCGGACGCCGACCGAGCGCAGCCAGGGCGCGATGGTCCGGGTCGCGGGCGTTGCCAGCGAGACCGCGGAGAGCGCCTTCTGGCCCAGCAGCCGGTCGATGGCGTGGCGGCGGATGACGTGGGCCATCTCGTGGGCCACCACGAACGCCAGCTCGTCGCGGTCGCCGCCGGCCAGCTCCACCAGTGCGGGCGCCACGAAGATGAACCCGCCGGGCAGCGCGAACGCGGTCGCCGCGCCGCCGGGCAGCGCGGCCACCTCGAAGCGGTGGGCGCGGTTGCGCACCCGGCCGGCCAGCGGCGCGCTGACGTCGTCGAGCAGCGCCTGCGCCCGCGGGTCGCCCGCGCCGCCCGCCTGCTCGCGCACCACGGCCGCCATGTCCCGCCCGACCCCGTGCTCGGCGCGGATGGCGTCCTCCTCGCTGCCGGTGGCGGACTGCCAGTGCCACTTCGCCTTGCGGTACTGCTTGCCCGCCAACCGCCCGAGGTGATAGGCGCGGCTGCGCTCCATGCGGGTAGTGTAACGCGGGGACCCTCCGCCCCGCTCCGCTCCCCGCCGAGGCGCGCTGTGCGCAGCTTCAATGAGACGGGGCTGCGCCCCGAGCCCCCGGCGTCCGCTTGCGGGGGACCCCTCCGCCCCGCGCCGCTCCCCCTCCGACGGTCTGGATGATGGCATGGCGTCATTCAAGGCGATGCTATAGTGGCATATGCGCAGCACGGTACGCATCGAGGACGACCTCCTCCTGGAGATTCGGGCGCGCGCCCGCGCCGAGGACGTCTCGCTCACGCGCATGCTGAATCGCACGCTGCGCGCCGGTTTGCTTGCATCCACACGCAAGAGCGGTGGTGCCGGGCACTTCAGGCAACGGACGGTGTCGATGGGCCGGCCGCGGGTCGACCTCGACAAGGCGCTGGCGCTCGCGGCCCATCTCGAGGACGACGAGGTGACCCGCAAGCTGCATCTCCGCAAGTGAAGAATGAAGATTGTCGATCTCAACATCCTGCTGTACGCGGTGAACGACAACGCGGAGCATCACGAGCGGATCATCAGGTGGTGGGAGCACGCCCTGAACGGCGACGAGACCGTCGGGCTCACGTGGTTCGTCGTCGCAGGATTCCTGAGGGTGTCCACGAACCCGCTGATCTTTACCGAGCCGCTCGAGGTCGAGACGGCCGTCCGCCGGATCGACGAGTGGCTCGAGCTGGACGTCGTCTCGTTGGTTTCGGAGACCCGCGACCACTGGCGCACGCTGCGCCGGTTGTTGGTGGAGGCCGGATCCGCGGGCAACCTCACGACCGATGCTCACCTGGCGGCGATGGCGTTGACGCACGGGGCCACGTTGGCGTCGTGCGATGCGGACTTCGCGCGGTTCGCGGGCCTGCGGTGGGAGAACCCGTTGCGCCACGCGGGATGACCGCCTGCCAGCGGTTTCCGAAACGACTACCATTGCGGGAGCACGGCACTTCCCGGAGGACGTTGTGGATCAGATCGAGGCATACGAGGCCATCGCCGACGCATACCGCGACTCCATGCGGCTCTCGTTCCGCGAGGCCATCGAGACGCACACGCTGCTCGCGACGCTCGGCGACGTCGCGGGCGCGGCGGCGCTGGACATGGGTTGCGGCGACGGCTTCTACACGCGCGTGCTCAAGCGGGCCGGGGCGGCCGCGGCCACCGGCGTCGACGTGTCGGCGGAGATGATCCGGCGGGCCGAGGCGGAGGAGCGGCGGCAGCCCCTCGGCTGCGCCTACCGGCAGGCCGACGTGACGTCGTTCGCGCCCGCCGAGCCGGTCGACGTGGTCGTGGCCGTCTACCTGCTGAGCTACGCGCGCAGCGCGGACGAGCTGCGGGGCCTGTGCCGGGCCTGTCACGACGCGCTGCGACCGGGCGGCCGCTTCGCCGGCCTCTGCGACAACGTCCGCAACCCGGGGCCGGACGACGGCCGGTGGCGCAAGTACGGTCTGGGCCGTGCCTACCCCGCGCCGCTCCGGGAGGGCGAGCCCGTCCGCTACACGATAACCAACGACGACGGCACGCGGTTCGAGGTTACCAACTTCTACCTGGCGCCGGAGACCTATCAGGAGGCTTTCCGGGCGGCCGGCTTCAGCGACTTCCGGTGGGTCGACGCGCAACTGCACCCGAGCCAGCGCGGCAACGCGTTCTGGGACGACTTCCTGACGAACCCGCCCGTCACGGGCTTCAGCGCGACGCGCTGACGGCGGGCGGCGCGGCCGCGGCGGCGGGCGCCGCCGCGGCGTTGGCCGTCGCGGCGGCCGCCAGCTTCGGGTCCGAGATCGGCAGCACCGGGACCGTCGCCAGGAAGCGGGCGTAGCAGAGCACGAACGCGCCGAGCGCGCCGGCGGTGACCAGCAGCTCCGGCAGGCCCAGCGGCAGGCCGTCGCCGGGTGTGAGCGAGGGCGCCACGAGGACGAACCGCTCCAGCCACAGCCCGGCGAGGACGCCCGCCGCGACGGCGGCGAGGCCGCGCGCCGAGGCCTTCACCCGCCGGCTGAGGAGGACGACGAACGGCAGCAGGAAGACGAGGCCGACGGCCAGCCACGCCAGCGGGGCCCAGGTGCCCTGCAGCCGGCGGCCGATGAACGCCGCCTCCTCCGGCAGGTCGCCGTACCAGATCACCAGGTACTGCGACCAGAGCAGGTAGGCCCACAGGATCGCGAAGCCGAACAGCAGGGTGCCGAGGTCGCGGAGCTGCCGCCGCCCGACGTGGGCCGCGAGGCCGAGCCGCTCGCGGCAGGCCGCAGCCACCGCCAGCAGCGCGATGCCGGCCAGCAGGTTGCCCGTGAAGAAGTAGCCCCCGGCCAGCGCGGAGTACCAGTGGCGGTCGAGCGCCATCACGAAGTCGAAGGCGACCAGCGAGAAGACCCAGCCGTAGGCGATCAGCACGACGGGCGCCAGCCGGCTCTGGCTGCGCTGGCACAGGTCGCGCTCCAGCTCGGCGCCGTGCCAGCGCGCGATCAGGCGCGCCGCGAACCCGGCCGGCGGCCGGCCGTCCAGCTCCTGGAGCAGGCCGACGTCGGGCCGCACGGAGTGGTACAGGTAGGCCGCGCTGACGCCCACCAGCAGCAGGAACCCGGCGGCCTCGCGGGCCGCGAACCAGGGCACGGTGAGCCACCCCTGGCGGGCGTGCCCGGCCGCGCCGGCCCAGGGCGCCCAGGCCGGCAGGCCCGCGCGCAGGACGGCCAGCAGCAGGAGCGAGACCGGCAGGAACCCCGCCGTCGCCTCGGCCGCCCGCTTGAGCGGCCGCGCCCAGCGCGCGGACGTGGCCTGCACCAGGGCCGAGAGCACCACGCCGGCCTGGGCGAGGCCGGTGAAGAACAGGAAGTTCACCAGCAGCGCCTGCCACGCGCGCGCGGCGTCGCCGAACGCGGCGCCGTAGGCGAAGGCCGCCGCCCCGGCCGCGGCCAGCCAGCCGGCCAGGCGCCGCTCGCGGGCCGTCAGGACCGTCCGCGGGCGGCCGTCAACGGCGGGCATCGCCGCCTCCGAGCGTCCGCAGGTAGGTGATGACGGCCCAGCGCTCGGCGGCGCTCAGCACGTCGGCATAGGCGGGCATCCGGAAGCCGCCCTCGCGCACGATCGTGTACAGGTCGCCGTCGGCGTAGCGCCCCGTGCGCGGCCCACGCAGATCGGGCATGCGGGGGAAGTGCGCCGCCAGCGGGCCGTCGCCGGCGCCGAGGGCGCCATGGCAGAGCAGGCAGTAGATGCCGTACAGCTCGGCGCCCTCGGCCAGCACGTCCGGCGCGGCCGGGCGCGGGTTCCGCAGCCGCGCCCGGGCCGCCGCGCGGTCGAGAACCGCCGGGCCGCCGACGGCCAGCACGCCGGCCGGCGGCGCCTGCGGCGCGTGCGGGTCGACGGCCGCGCCGCGGACCATGTCGGGCGGGCCCGCGCAGCCGGCCAGCCAGAGGCCGCCGGCCGCCAGGATGCCCAGGAGGCCGTGGCAACCGACTGCGTTGCTCCTCGGTCGCCTATGTCCAATATGCTCCCTCGTCGTGCCTTGCCGTCCGGCCGCCTGGCCGCTTGGGGTGCGACGCGGGGCTTCACCACGGCCTCCTGGCGCCGCCCCGGGTCTAGGCACCGTCGCGCACCTCCTCCGCGCCCGCCTGCTCGAGCGCGGCGCGCGCGGCCTTCCGCCGCCGGGGCGCGCAGGTCACCAGCACGCCGTAGCGGTCGTCGGTGAACCCCCGCCCGGCGAGCGCCGGCGCCGCCCGGCGGGGCAGCCGGCTCAGCAGCAGGAAGCCTGCCAGCCCGCCCAGCGCCGCGCCCAGCATCGCCAGCTCGAAGCCGATGATGACGAGCGGCGGGATCGAGACGACCGGCTTGCCCCCGACGACGAGCCCCATGTCGAGCATCGTGTAGGCGGGAAAGGCGATGCCGGCGGCCCCGCCCGCCAGCCCGCCCAGCAACGTGCAGAGCCGCACCGGGCTCGGCCGCCGCGCCGCGGCGGCCAGCAGCGCCGGATCGGCCGTCGGCGCGTAGGTCGCCGCCGCGCCCAGCCCCGCCGCCCGGACGGCGCCCGCCGCCCGCGCGGCGGCCTCGCCGCTGGCGTACACGCCGAGCAGCGTCGTCTGGCTCATGCGGCCTCCGCCTGCTCCTTGATCTCGTGCATGGCGATCGGCGGGAACAGCTTCACGAACACCAGGAACAGCAGCCCGAAGAGGGCGAACGACCCGGCCGTGATGGCCCACTCCACCCAGGTCGGATCGTACAGGCCGGTCCAGTTCGCCGGATTGAACTCGCGCGCGAGCGACGAGACGACGATGACGTAGCGCTCCAGCCACATGCCGACGTTGACGACGATGGCCACCGCGAACAGCGCCGGCAGGTTCGTGCGCACGCGGCGCGCGATGAGCACGAGCGGCACGGCGGAGTTGCAGACGAGCATCGTCCACGTCAGCGGTGCGTAGGGGCCGGTCAGGCGCGCCCAGTAGGCGCCCTGCTCGAACGGGTTGCCGCTGTACCAGGCCACGAAGAACTCCATGCCGTAGGCATAGGTCATCACCAGCGACAGCACGAGCAGCAGCTTGCCGAGGTTGTCGAAGTGGCGGATCTGCATGTAGCGCTCGAGGCCCAGCAGCGTGCGCATCGGCGCCAGCAGCGTGATCATCATCGCCACGCCCGAGAAGATGGCGCCCGCCACGAAGTAGGGCCCGAAGATCGTGCTGTGCCAGCCGGGCAGGAGCGTCGTGGCGAAGTCCCAGGAGACGACGCTGTGCACCGAGACGGCCAGCGGCACCGCCAGCGCGGCCAGCAGGCCGTACAGGCTGCGGTAGTGGTGCCACTCGCGGTCCGAGCCCGACCAGCCGAGCGCCAGCAGCCGGTAGACGTGCCGCCGCCCGTCGCGGATGCGGTCGCGCGCCGTCGCGATGTCGGGCAGCAGCCCGACGTAGAGGAAGACGACGCTCACCGTCAGGTAGGTCATGATGGCGAACAGGTCCCAGATGATCGGCGAGCGGAAGTTCACCCACAGCTCGCGCGCGTTGGGGTACGGCATCAGCCAGTAGAACACCCAGGGCCGGCCGAGGTGGATGATGGGGAAGAGCGCGCCGGTCATGATCGCGAAGACGGTCATCGCCTCCGAGGCGCGCGCCACGCCGGTGCGCCAGCGCGCCCGGAACAGGAACAGCACCGCCGAGATCAGCGTGCCCGAGTGCGTGATCCCGATCCAGAAGACGAAGTTCGTGATGTAGACGCCCCACAGGATCGGGGGCTGGTAGCCGGCCACGCCCAGGCCGGTGCCGACCTGGTGGGCGAAGGCCGCGGCGGCGACCGCGAGCACGGCCAGCAGGCCGGCCACCGCGGCGGCGTACGCGCGGCCCGGGCGTCCGAGCGTGCGCAGGACGTCGTCGGTCGTGGCGCCCGGGCCCATCGCGTCGCTGCGCTCCGCCGTCACGCCCGCCGCACCTTGCGCAGGTAGGTCACCGCCGGCCGCGTGTTCAGGCTCTCGAGCACGCGGTAGGCGCGGCGGTCGGCCGCCAGGCGCGACACGCGGCTGGCGGGGTCGTTGAGGTCGCCGAAGACGATGGCCTCGGCCGCGCACGTCTGCGCGCAGGCCGGCGTGATCTCGCCGTCGCGCGGCGCCCGGCCCGCGTCCTGCGCGCGGTCCTGCCCGTCGCGGATGCGCTGCACGCAGAAGGTGCACTTCTCCATCACCCCCACCGTGCGGGTGGTCACGTCCGGGTTGAGCTGCCGGTCGAGCGGCGCGGGAAACTCGGGATCGTGCCAGTTGAAGCGGCGCACCTTGTAGGGGCAGTTGTTCGCGCAGTAGCGCGTCCCGACGCAGCGGTTGTAGATCTGCGCGTTGAGCCCCTCGTCGGTGTGGTACGTCGCGTAGGTGGGGCAGACCGACTCGCACGGCGCGTGGTCGCAGTGCTGGCACAGCATCGGGACGAAGCGGTTGTCGGGGCCCGCCGGGCCGTCCTCGACGAAGCGCTCGATGCGCAGCCAGGCCATCGTGCGCCCCCGGCGCATCTCGTCGGCGCCCAGCACCGGGACGTTGTTCTCCGCGTAGCAGGCGGCGACGCAGGCGTTGCAGCCGGTGCACGCGTCGAGGTCGATGGCCATGCCCCAGCGGTGCTCGGGATGCGCGTGGTCCGGATAGAGGCTGAAGGGCTCCTCGGCGGGGACGGACGGACCGCCCGCCGCCAGCTCCTCCAGCGTCACCGCGCGGGCGATGCCGCGGCCGTCCTGGTCGAAGGTCGTCTGCAGGCGGGGCACCGGCCGCCGGACCGCCCGCGGCGCGACGTCGACCGGCGTGCCCAGCCAGCGCGGGCCGCCCCCGGCCTCCTCCGGCCGCGGATCGAGCAGCGCCGCGACGTTGACGCCGCGCCCGCTCGCGTAGCGGCCGTACGCCGTGTGGCCCTGCCCGAGCGGGACGGCCACCACGCCGGGCCGCAGGTGCGGGTTGACCAGCAGCGTGGCGTCCACGGCGCCGTGGTCCGACTCGATGTGCAGCAGTTGGCCGTCCTCCGCGCCGAGCACGCGCGCCGTCTCCGGCGCCAGCTCGGCCCAACTGCTCCAGGTGGTCTTCAGCAGCGGGTCGGGCACCTCCTGCAGCCAGGCCCGGTTGGCGCCGCGGCCGTCGTAGAGGTGGGCCGACGGGTACGCCACCAGCGTGAAGGGCCGCTCGCCGCGCCCCGGGTCGAGCTCGAGCGGCGCCTCGAGGACGGCCCGCCGCAGCGCCACGGAGGCCGTGCGCGCGGGCGCGAAGGCGCCGCCGCGCCGCTGCGCGTCCGCCCAGAACGTCTCGAAGTCCCGGCCGCCCGCCGCCGCGTGCGCCGCCCGCCACTCGTCGCGCACCAGCGCCGGGAAGTCGCCTTCCGGCGGCAGGGCCGCGGCTACCTCGCCCCCCAGGGCGCGGCCGGCGTCGAGCAGGATGTCGCCCAGGTGCCGCGTGTCGTGCAGCGGCCGCTGCGCCGGCTGCTGGAGGCCGCGCACGCCGCCCGCCGGCTCCGCGTCGCCCCAGGCCTCGAGCGGGGTGTGCGCCGGCAGCACCAGGTCGGCGAGCGCGGCGGTCTCGTCGGGGCAGGCGGCCGTGCTCACCACGGTCGGCACGCCGGCCAGCGCCGCCGCGAAGCCGGCGCCGTCCGGCAGCGCGTGCACCGGGTTGACGTCGTGGATCAGCAGCACGTCGATGGCGCCCGCCGCCATGTCCGCGGCCAGCGCCCGCAGGTCGCGGTAGGTGGCCCCGCCGCCCCGGCTCCCGGCTCCCGCGGGCCCGTCGCCCGCGTCGAAGGCGACCGTCGCCCCGGTGTTGCCCGCCACGTGGTTGAGCAGGTGCACCATCGTCTGGGCCGCCGTCGCCGCGGCGCCGCTGGCAGCCACGCCGCCGCCCACCGCCAGCGTCCGCCCGCCGCCGGCCGCCGGGTCGGCAAAGCGGCGCGCCAGCGACCGGATGGCCGCCGCGGGCACCCCGGTCCGCCCGGTCACCTGCTCCGGCGCGTGCTCGCGCACCAGCTCGAAGAGGCGCACCGCGGCGCCCAGCTCCGCGCGCGGCAGCAGCACGCGCCGCTCGGCGATGATCGCGTGCACCATGGCGGCGGCCACGAGGCCCTCGGTGCCCGGCTCCAGGGCCAGCCACTCGTCCGCCTGCGCGCCGGTGAGCGACTGGCGCGACTCGAGCTGGACCAGCCGGGTGCGCAGGCCGCCGCCCCGCCGCCGGCCCGCGGCGAACGCCCGGCCGTGCTCGACGGGCGACAGCCAGGTCTCCAGGAAGTCGGCGCCGAACGAGACGACGAGGTCGGGCCGGGCGAAGTCGTAGCGCGGCACGGCGTCGAGGCCGAACGCCGCCCGGCTGGCGGCGCGCAGCGCCTCGTGGGCGAACGGTTCGTAGCGCAGCCGCCGCGCGCCGACGGCCGCCGCCCAGCGCGCCACGAGCCGGTCGAGCGTGCCCGTCAGCAGCGGCGTCACCACCGCGATGCGCCCGGGCTCGCCGCCCGCGCGGGCCGCCTGCAGCCGCTCGACGAGCAACTGCTGCGCCGCCGGCCAGGCGACCGGCTCGAGCAGGCCGTCGCCCGGCCCGTCGCCGCCCGGCCGCCGGCGCTGCCGGGGCCCGTCGAACCGGTCGGGGTTGTACAGGCCCTGCAGCGCCGCCTGGCCGCGGATGCACAGGGCGCCGCGGTTGAGCGGGTGCTCGGGGTTGCCCTCGACTTTCACCGCGCGCCCCTCGCGGGTGCGGACCAGCATCCCGCAGCCCGCGGGGCACTCGCCGCACACGGTGGCGTACCAGGCGGCGACGCCCGGCACCACGTCCTCGGGCGGGACGACGTAGGGGATGATCTGCTCGGCGGGCAACGGGGCGCAGGCCGCGGCGGCGGCGGCGGGCGCCGCGCTGCCGAGCACCTTCAGGAAGATCCGCCGTCCGACGGTCCGGGTCAGCGGGGCGTCCGGACCGGCGGCGCCGGGGTTCGCGGGCGAACCCTGAGGTCCCCCAAGCATCCGCCTATTGTAAGGGTACTTGCCGCGCCCCTTCGGCTTGCTGTCCGGTGGTCGCATCGAAACGGCAGATCGCTTCCACGGGGTGCGCCAGCCCCCTCACTCGGTGAAGAACCGGAGCACCGCGAGGGCGATCCCGGCGCCGACACCGGCCGCGGCCAGGACGCCGCCGAGCACCCATGCCCTCGTGGCCACATGCTTCATGTCCGTCCTGATCTCGCGAACGTCCAGTTCGACGGCTCGGAGACGGGCATCGAACTCGGGCCTTGAACCGTTGCCGACGCGGGACGGCTCGCCGTAAGGTTCCCCCGTGGGGGGTTGGCGAACGTCCGCCATCAGGTTCGCTCCCAGAGCGCGAGCCTTTCCCAGAGATCACGCGAAGCGTACCCGTTGTACTCGGTCGCCTTGACGACGACGCAGGTAGGTCGCGCAGGTTCGGCACCGGGGGCTGATCCCAACTTGTCGCGCACATCGGCGCAGGTTTCCAGAGGGGTTCCGACCGCCCACACGCTGCCGGGAACAATTGACACGTGGTTCGGGAAATGCCCTTTGACGACCTGGTCGGAGAGGGTGCTGTGCGGCGGAGCGATGATCACGTAGCTCGGCATCGACTCGATTCTACCTGCACCTCGATGGAGAGGTGGAGACCGTCCGAGGCGCCGCCTCAGTAGTGACAGGTGAGGCAGTCGTCCGGCGCCCGGCGCTGCTCGTGGCAGCCCACGCACCAGCCCATCGTCAGGGGGGCGACCTGCTCCACGGTGCGCATGGCGCCCACGTCGCCGTGGCACGTCTGGCAGGAGACGCCGGCGCGCACGTGGCGCTTGTGGGTGAAGCGCACGTAGTCCGGCAGGTGGTGGACGCGCGTCCACGCAAGCGGTTCGCCGGCCTCGAAGCGCGCCATGAGCTCCTCGACGGCCGGGGCCTCGGACGCGACGAAGCGGTGGCAGCCAGCGCAGCGGGCCACCGGCGGCAGGCCCGCGACCGGGCCGCGGCGCGCGTAGGCGTGGCAGAGCTGGCAGTCGAGGCCGTTGTTCGCCACGTGCACGCGGTGGTCGAACGCAACGGGCGCCGCCGCCCCGGCCGGCCCGGCGCCCGACGGGTCGGCCGCGGGCGGCAGGTCCGCCTGCGAGCCCGACCGCAAGGTCGCCGCCGCCGCCAGCAGCACCGCGAGCGCCAGGGCCAGAGACGCCCTCACCTCGGTCCCGCTCCCGCTGCCGAACGGCCGCCGCATGTCCCGCATTATGCCACGCCCCCGCGCAAAACCGCCCACGGCGCGCCTCGGCGGGAGCGGCGCGGGGCTATGGGGCACCCGCCAGCGGACC
>CAYGCV010000113.1:0-12250 GCA_964348425.1 uncultured Vicinamibacteraceae bacterium
GGTTCCCGAGCTTCGCGCCCGACGGCAGCGCGGTGGTGTATCGCTTCTGGAGCGACACGGCGGGCGGCCTGCGCGTCGTGAACCTGGCGGACGGCGCGGTGCGCACCCTGACCACGGGCTACGACAACTTCCCGGGCTGGTCGCCCCGGGGCGACCGGATCGTCTTCAGCCGGCTGGCCGACGACGACTTCGACATCTACACGATCCGGCCCGACGGCACCGGGCTCGCCCGGCTCACCACGGCGCCGGGCAACGACTCGCATCCGGCGTGGTCGGCCGACGGCGAGCACATCCTGTTCAGCAGCTCGCGCTACGGCTTCAAGGACGAGGCGCCGCTGGCCGACATCCCGCAGCCCTACGGCGAGCTGTTCGTCATGCGCGCCGACGGCTCGGAGCAGCGGGCGCTCACGGACAACCGCTGGGAGGAGGGCACCCCGGCCTGGTTGCCGGTGCCGGCCGAGTAGGCGCCCTCGGGTCTTAGCGGGCGGCCGCGTCCTCGGCGCGGCCGGCGCTGAGGCTGTTCACCAGGCCGTAGTTCCCCTCGTGACAGGCGTACTCGTAGATCTGGTACGCGGGGTCCCGGTTCAGCGGCATCGCCACCTTCCAGGCGCTCGTGAACGCGTTCTCGTCGTCGATCGTCACCTCGTAGTCGATGGTGTCGACGTCGCGGAAGGTGAAGCGCTCGACGACGTGCAGGGCCTCGCTCTGCGGGATGCCGCGGATGGCGCGGGTGGCGATGTTCGTGCCGATCGTGCCCTGGGCGTTGTAGGTCGTGGTCTCGACGATCAGCGTGTTGCCCTCCCAGCGGCCGCGCGGGTCGCCGTTCCACTGGCGGATGGCCGACGGCAGGTGCGGCCTGCCGTCCAGCGGGATGATGCGGGCCTCGTGGATCATCTCGTAGTAGATGACGACGTGGTCCGGCGACTGCAGGATCTGGTACCCCGCGCCGTAGCCGGGCGGGAAGATGCCGCCGGGCACGCCGCGCGTGATGCACCGTTCCCACGGCGTGTGGTTCAGCCACGAGTCCGTCAGGTTCACGAGGTTGTAGTCGCGCGTCGCCTCGGCTTCCGGGCGCACCGGCACCCGCCCGCTCGGCGGATCGACGACCATCGAGCGCCGGCTCGCGTTGCGGAGCGCGGCGTGCGGGCCGTCCGCGAACCCGATCCGGTCGTCGAGGTCGACGTGCCTGGGCCGCGCGGCGGCGCTGCGCAGGCGGTCCGGGTCGTTGGTTCCGGGGAACCAGTAGGCGAGCGCCGCGAGGCGCTCCACGTCCGCCTCGTCGGGCGCCTCGAACGGGGTGTTGTCGAAGTTGGTCCAGACGCCCTGAATGTCCGGCTGCCCGTCCGGCGTGCGCGGCAGGCCGCCGGCCTCGCCCGGGCGCTCCTGGCCGGCCGCGGCCGGTCCCATGCCCGGTCCTACGCCAATGATCGCCAGCACCGCCGCCCCCGCCGCGAGATGTCGCACGTGCATCGTGTCCTCCCTGCTCGCTGCCGCGCCGCGCGGCGCTGTCGCTTTGCAAGATGATCGCCTACGATCGCCGCCCGTGCAACTTGCGATCGAGCCATGACACCCACCTTCATCCCGTTGTCGTACGCGAGGCCGTCGCCCGCGGACGTCGCGCTGCGGGCGCGGCGCTTCCACGAGGTCATGGACCGGCGCCGCACGGTGCGCCACTTCAGCCCCGACCCGGTGCCGCCGGCCGTCATCGAGGATCTCGTGCGCGCGGCGTCCACCGCGCCGTCGGGGGCGCACCGCCAGCCGTGGACGTTCGTCGCCGTCTCGCATCCGGACATCAAGCGCCGGATACGCCGCGCGGCCGAGCGCGAGGAACGGCAGAACTACGGCGGGCGCATGCCCGACGAGTGGCTCCGCGCGCTCGAGCCGCTGGGCACCGATGCGCACAAGCCGTTCCTCGAGATCGCCCCCTGGCTGGTCGTGCTCTTCCGGCAGAACTACGGCCGCGGCCCGGCGGGCGAGCGCGTCCGCCACTACTACGTGGCCGAATCGGTCGGCATCGCGGCCGGCCTGTTCCTGACGGCCGTGCACCACGCCGGGCTGGTGGCGCTGACCCACACCCCCAGCCCGATGGGCTTCCTCCAGGAGATCCTGCGCCGGCCCGACAACGAGACGGCGTGCCTGCTGATGCCGGTCGGCTATCCGGCCCCGGACGCGCAGGTGCCGGACCTGCGCCGCAAGGCGCTCGACGACGTCCTCGTCCTGCTGGAGGCGTGACCGCCCGGGGGCCGGGCCGCAGGGTCCGGAAATCGGCGCGGCCCCGCCGTCACTCGCCGACGGTGAACGGCACGGACGCGACGACGGTGTCCCAGAACAGCGCCAGCCGGCCGCCGCTGCCGGTCATGTCGAGAAACTGCCAGGAGAGCTGGTCGTAGGCGTAGGGCGCGGTCTCGCGCCGCATCGGCGTGCGCACGACGTCCCGGTCCGGCGTGTAGTAGTACGCGCCGAAGAGGGCCTCCTTGTTCTCGTAGTCGTATTCCTGCTGCGCCGGCCAGGTCGAGACGACGAACGTCCAGGGCTCGGTCGCGAGGTCGATGAAGACGGTGTACTCGCCGGGCGGGATGGCCTGGTCGCCGAAGACGAGGGGCAGCTCGGTCAGGAGCCGGGTCGACTGGTTGGCGCCCGCGCGCCAGACCGGGGCGCCGTCGTTCAGGAACTCGCGGTAGTCGGCCGGGCCGAACAGGTCGCGCCCGCGCTTGATAGGCCTGCCGTAGCGGATCTCGATCCACTGGCCGCCGACGTACCCCGCGCGCTCGTCGTACCAGCCGCCGACCTGCGTGGCCGAGCGTCCGGGCGGGCTGGCAATCCGCTGCTCCTGGGCGAGCGCGGCGCCGCCGCCGATAACGCCGATGCCGCCGATCGCAGAGACGAGAAGGACGATGCAGGCGCCGGCCGGCTGTGTCACGTGATCCCCCCTGAGACGATTCTGCGCGCCGTGCGATGAACTGGGGAGTAAGATAGCGCCGTTATGCCCAGAAAGCCATCCGCACGCGTCGTGGTCGGTCTGCTCATGGTCCTCGTCGGCGGCGTGCTCGCGTTCGCGGTGCCGCCCGTGCAGGACGCGGGGCCCAGCTACCGGGTCGATCCGTTCTGGCCCAAGCCGCTGCCCGTGGTCACGGACGAGAACGGTCTGGAGCGCCTGTGGGTCACCGGCATGGTCGGGGCGAGCTGCGTCGACTCGCGCGACCGCATCGTCACCGTCAACCGCGGCTTCCTGCCCAACGGCCTGCTGAGCCAGGAGGGCGATCAGTCGGTTCCGTCGCCGCCCGTGGTCATCTACGACCGCGAGGGGAACGTGGCCGACAGTTGGGGCGACCCGACGCTGACCGACGCCGGTGCGGCCGCGGTCCTGCCGCACGGCATCCACGGCTGCTTCGTCGACTACATGGACAACATCTGGATCGCCGGCAACTCCGACGGCGTCGTCCAGAAGTGGTCGAACGACGGCTCCCAGATGCTGCTGCAGATCGGGACCAAGGGGGTCTGCGACGGCCCGCCGACGCTGCGCCCCAACGCACCCTACCCGTCGTGCGGCGAGCCCGGCTACAACACGAGCGAGACCCTGCTGAACGCGCCGGCCGACATCGCGGTCGACCCCGAGCCCGATCCGGTGACCGGCGAGCGCGGCTCGGTCTACGTGGCGGACGGCTACGGCAACCACCGCATCGTGGTCTTCGACGCTGAGGGCAACTACCTGCGGCAGTGGGGCTCGGCCGGCAGCGGCGACGGGCAGTTCGTCGCCACGGGCGGGGGGCACCCGCACTGCGTCGTGCTGGGCAACGACGGGCTGGTCTACGCCTGCGACCGCGGCCAGAACCGCGTGCAGGTCTTCGACCGCGAGGGCAACCTCGTGCGGACGATCCCGATCGACCCGCCGGCCTACGGCGAGGCGACGCTGCGCGCCACCGACATCGAGCTGTCGCGCGACGCCGGGCAGCGGCACCTGTTCGTGGTCGACCTGGGGAGCAACCGGGTCTGGATCCTGGAGCGCGAGAGCGGCGACATCGTGGGCAGCTTCGGCCGCTCCGGCCACATGGCGGGCGAGTTCACCTTCGTCCACACCATCGTGGTCGACTCGCACGGCGACCTGTACCTGGCCGAGACCGCGGGCGGCCGGCGCAACCAGAAGTTCGTGCGGGTCGGCGACTGACACGCCGCGGACCGGTCCCGCGGGTCCGCGCACGCCGGAAGACGGAATTGGCGACGTTGCTGCGCCGGGCGCTGCAGAGAGCGGTCGTCGGCGCCCTGGTCATGCCGGAGCGCTGGCGCAGCGGCGTCGCCTACAACCCGCTCTCGCCGCGCATGGCCCGCGACCCGTACCCGTTCTATGCGGAGCTGCGGGCGCGGGACCCCGTCCACCGCAGCCGGCTCCTGGACGCCTGGGTGTTCAGTCGCCACGCCGACGTGGACGCCATCCTGCGCGACTTCCGGCGCTTCTCCAACGACCAGCGCAAGCGCGACCCCAGGCTTCGCCGCCGCCGCCGCTCGCTGCCGATGCCCGAGCCGACCATCCTGTTCCTGGACCCGCCCGATCACACGCGGCTGCGGTCGCTCGTCAACAAGGCGTTCACGCCGCGGGCGGTCACCGCGCTCGAGGCGCGCATCCGCGGCATGGCGGGCGCGCTGCTCGCTGACGCGGACCCCGCCGGGTTCGACCTGATGGAAGCCCTGGCCAACCCGCTGCCGGTGATGGTCATCGCCGAGATGCTGGGCGTGCCGCCGGCAGACCGGGCGCAGTTCAAGACATGGTCGAACCAGCGCGCCCGGATCCTCGAGCCGACGGTCAGCGGCCGCGAGCTGCAGATCGCGCAGCAGGCCAGCCGGTCGCTCGACGCGTACTTCCGGACCATCATCGAGGCGCGGCGCGTCGAGCCGCGCGACGACATCATCAGCGCGCTCGTCCACGTGGAGGAGGCGGGGGACAGACTGACCGAGCGCGAGATGCTCGGCATGCTGCGCCTGCTCCTGGTGGCCGGCAACGAGACCACCACCAACCTCATCGGCAACGGCGTGCTCGCCCTGCTGCGCCACCCGGAGCAGATGCGCGCCCTGCGCGACGATCCGGGACTGATCCCGATGGCGGTCGAGGAGCTGCTGCGTTTCGACTCGCCGGTGCAGGCCTCGCTGCGGCTGGTGCTCGAGGACTGCGAGGTGAACGGCTTCCCGCTGCGGCGCGGCGACAACGCCGTCCTGCTGAACGGGGCGGCCAACCACGACCCGGCCGCGTTCGACCATCCCGACCGGCTCGACATCCGGCGCGGCGAGATCAACCACGTGGCGTTCGGCCGCGGCATCCACTACTGCCTCGGCGCCCCCCTGGCGCGCCTGGAGGCCCGCGTCGCCATCGAGGTGCTGCTGGCGCGCTACCCGTCGCTGCGCCTGCTGTCCGACCGCCCCGCGTTCCGCCAGAGCATCGTCCTGCGCGGCCTCGAATCCCTGCCGGTCGCCGCGGGCGCGGCGGCGGTTCAATAGCCGAAGCCGCGCCGGCGGTGTGGGCGAGCGTCCCGAGAGATCGGAGAGAAACGCCCCGAGACGGTTGGCGTCCACGATGATGCACATCCCGCAGCGCAGCCTCAGTCGGCGAACCCGAGCAAGCGGTCGGTTTCCTTCAGGAAGAAGTCGCGATATCCCGCAGGTGCCCCCTGTAGGTTCCCGTCTTCGTCCAGCGTCATGTTATGGATCGTGACTGCGTTGCCGTTCGGTTCGAAGTAGAGGACGGACACGTCTTCGGGCTTCAACAGCCGCTTTCTCACCGAGATGCGAACGCGGTCGACGATGTAGTCGCTGTGCGTCTCGATCAGGAACCGGCTTCCGTTCTTCCTGTAGGCCTCGACGAACAGGTTGGCGAGCTGCGCCTGGCCGCGGGCATGCAGGTGGACCTCAGGTTGCTGCAACAGGAACGACCTGCCGGCGGTGCGGCGCCGTTCTCGACTACCGCTGTCGGACTCGGGCGCTGCCATGACGTCGACGAGAATCGGCAGACTCTGACTCACACCGTAACCGACGTCCATGAGGTTCGCATGCGGTCCCGAGCGAACCTTGACCTGCAACTGGAACGGATCGCTCATCTGCCGGCCGTGGCTCTTGACCTTGATGTCGGAGAACAGCCCGGACTCGCGGCCGAACGCCGCCAGATCCTCGTGAAGCGGCCTCCAACGACCGCGGTCTGCACGACTCAACCTCATCATCGTCATCGGCACGTGCCCGCCCTCGGGCGACCGGGCTTCGCGGACCGGATCGTAGGTGCGTTGCGGCTTCGAACGGAGCGGCGCAATCGGAATCAGCTCGCCGAACTGCGGAAAGCCGAAGCGCAAGGCCCCCGGGCGCGGGGACAAGCTGTCAAGGTACTCGGCGACCGGTCGCAGTTTCTGAACATCGGGGGGGCGCTGCCGAACGAGCAGCGTGCCAAGGATCTCCGCGAGCTGCGGCGCATCGGGTAGTTCGCGGGGTTTCCGCGCCACGTCCGCGGCGAGGGTTGTGAGGAAGTGCAACGTGAACGTCACATCGACGAGTGGGAACGTCGTTTCGACCATGTGGCTCGGAGCCAGGACGCTGGTTCCTTCGGGCGTTGGTCGCAACTCGAGGAACGAGTCGGGCCCGAACTCGAAGCGGAACGACGAGATGACCGGTTCCGAGCCGGCCTCGCGAAAAGTCGCAAGCAGCGTGTGCGACGGCATCCCGCTGTCGGACGCTGTATCGACCCCGAGACCGAGCCTGAACTCCTCGAGACGATTGTCCGGCCCCCGTTGGGACCGTACGACGTCGCGAAACGAACCCATGGCGAACGGCGGCTCGTTGAAGTCGGGCAGGCCGCCGTCCTGCGGCCTCGACAACACCCGATGCAGCACGTGGTAGCAGCCCAGAAGGGTGGTCTTCCCGGTGCTGTTCTCGCCGACGAGCAGCGTGATGGGACGCAAGCTGCCGCGCTGCTCACCCTGGAAGCAGCGCACATCCGTCAGGATGAGTTCTCTGGGATTGTCCATGGCAGAGCATCTGGATGCACGCTACCGGGTCACGGGAGCCTGTGCGGCAGCACACGCGCGAGCCGGTCGGCGACGCGGCGGGCCAGGCGCCGGGAGAGATGCGCCCGCTCGACCGGGTCGCGCTGCGCGAGGAGGCGATCGAGCTCGGGGCAGGTCACGCCCGGCAGGACCTGGCTCTGCGTCGATGCTGCGCAGCGATCCGCGCACGCGGCGTCGGGTGTCCAGATGGCGGCGCCGGCCGCCCGGTCGAACGTCCAGGCTTCCTTGACGCCTATCCGGAAGTAGGGGGCGAGCTTGTGCCGGGAGCGGCGGCTGCGATCGATCTCCACCACGAGATCGGGCGCCGGCAGACCGGCCCGCACGTCCACGTAGCCGTCCACGTCCCGGACCCTGCGCTCCGCGGCCGGGTCGAGGTAGAAGCTCGCGTCGGGCTCGAACGCGCCGTCGCTGCTGAGCAGGCGCAGCGCGCCCGTCCGCTGCCAGGACACCTCGCGCCCGCGGTCGGCAAGCGCGTCGGCGACGCGGCACAGCAGATGGTCGACTTCGCCGGCCGGCCCCTCGTGCCGGACGCCGGGTTCCGCGACGAACTCCGCCAGACCGGTCACCGTGTCGTAGCGGCACCGCGGCGCCTCGTCATGGCCGGTGAGACGGTCGAAGAGCGCGCGCGGCATCGCGACTTCGATTCGCACCGGGGCGTTCGGCGGCGCAGGCCCGGCGCTCTCGACGGAGCGGACGGCGCGGACCGAGGTCGACCCCCGCGACATGCATCGAGTATATCGACATGGCCGGGACCGCGGCCGCCGCGCAGGCCTGCTTCAGACCTGCGTGTCGGGCGGCGCGGATGCGAGCCGGTCGGCGACGCGGCGGGCGAGCTGTCGGGAGAACTGGGCGCGGGTGGCTGCCGGCTCGCCGCGGGTGCAGAGCCGCGCGAGATCCTCGCAGGTCAGGCCCGGGCAGACCCGGCTCTCCGTCGCGGCGCCGAATCCGTCGGCCGCGCCGGCGTCGGGGGTCCAGATGGCGGCCCCGTCCGTCCTATGCGATGTCCAGACCTCGCGGACTCCCATCCGGAAGTACGGGCCGAGCTTGTGCCGCGACCGGCGGCTGCGGTCGATCTCCACCACGAGATCCGGCGCCGGCAGACCGTGCCGCACGTCGAGGTAGCCGTCGACCCGCCGCACCGCACTTTCCGCGCCGGGGGTGAGGTAGAAGCTGGCGTCGGCCTCGAACGCGCCGTCGTCGCTGAGCAGGCGCAGCGCGCCGGCGTGCTGCCAGGTCACCTCGCGTCCGGAAGCGACCAGCGCGTCGGCGATGCGTCCGAACAGAAGGCCCATCTCCGCTGCCGGACCCTCGTGGGCGAAGCCGGGCTCGGCAACGAACTCCGCGATGCCCACGTGTTCGTCGTAGCGGCAGCGGGGCGCGTCGTCATGATCCGTGAGCCGGTCGAAGAGCGCCCGCGGCATCGCGACCTCGATGCGCACCGGCGCGTCGGGCGACAGGGGTTCATTGACCGCAGCGGCGTGAGCCGGCTGGCTCGGCGTCGTGGTGCTCGACGGCATTGGTAGATCTTACCCACTGGACACTGGTCAGGAGAACCGACCGACTGAGAGCAAGATCCCCCGTTCCAACTGTGCGTGCGGATTTCCCGCACACGGCGTACCAGGTGAACTGCAGATCGCAGCATACACCACCCCGGGATATGGAATTGTGCTCCGCAGGCGTACGAGCCCGCTCTCCTCGCGGCAGTGTCGATTCCGCCGTTGCGCCAACCGCGGGCGTTCCACCGGCGCAGGGTCCGTCAGATTCTGACAGCGCCCTCCGGTATCATCCGCTTACCAAGGCAGTCCACCGTCGCCCCTGAAGCCGCGATGGGCATTCCCGGCCCCGCTCGCGACGCGAGGTACGGTGTTCGTCTGCTCGACAGGATGCCGAGATGACCCAAAGCCAGAGGACAACCCTCCCGAGCGGTCTCCCGAAACGATTCCTGGACGGCCAACGCGGGTTTCAGCGGCTGCGCGAGTTTCTGGAGATCCCCAACGCCAAGGCCGTGGAGGCCGTGCTCAGCGCCGTCAAGGAAGCCCTTCCGCGGAGGCCTGGGAAGCTTCCGGGTGCAGAGCGGCGGCGCTCGGCGCTCACAGCCTACTACGGAAATCCAGACTCCCGTCGCGAGCTCTGGCGGCTGGCGCTGGCCGGCCATGCCCCGGCCACCTCAAGTGGCCAGCCCGTGCCTTCGCTCGAGTTCATCGCCTTGCAGCGCCATGACCCCGAGTTTCAGGAAAGGGAAGTCGACACGGCCGCCGCTGAGGAGGCACTTCGCGATCTCCCGGATGCCGTCGAGTCTGCCGCCGAGGCGCCGGACTGGCAGCGCCCGGCCCTGGCGGCATGGCCAGTGCTGCTGCGAGACATCGCCGAGTGGAACGACCTGCCGGACGAGCGCCGCGAAGCCACGTTGCTCGCCTTGTTCGCCGTGGCCACCGTGCTCGATGACCTCCGACTCCTGCAACGGGCCGCGCGTGGTGTCGACACGCTCAATGACGAGTTCGCCATGCTGCTGCGCGACCAGCCCGAGGTTCCGTTGACCGGAGAAGAGCATCCGCGGACTGAAGAAGAAGACGTCGTCCACCAGTGGAACGAAGCCTGTGACGCCATAGCCGACGCAGCACGCGCTCTCGGCGCGGATCCGCTGCAGCCTGAGCTCCTGGACGAACTGTCACGACGGGTGAACGCCCTCACCGACCTCCGCGATTCTGTCACCGAAGCCCTCAATCGAGCCGCACCCGAGAAGCTCCTGCAGCGCGTCGACGCCATTCTCGCGCAACTGGCCGAGGGCGACGACTCGCCGATCGCAGGCTGGACACACCGGATAACCGCGCAGTGGCGGTCGGCATACCCGCCCGCGGTTGATCCCGCCGTCGAGTCTCTTCGTGCCGACGTTGAGCGTCTTGAAGCCAATCTGCCGAGTGCCGTCGCCGCATGGCGCGCAGCCTCCGGGCGCCGGGCCGGCGTCGAAGAACGACTCCAGGAAACAGGACGGCGTGCAGAGCAGGAAGATGACCCGCTGAAGCGCCTTGAAGCGCAGGATCACTTGGCGGAACTTCAGCAACAGCTCGGCGGTGCAGCTGACGAGTTTCAGCGCGCACGCGACCATGTCTTCCAGGTAGTCGCGCCGGCCGACCACGTGTTCGACCCGCGCCGTGACTACCACTCCGACGAAGACCCCGCGACCCCTGAACCACAAGAACCCCCGGCGTCGACCCCGCAGCCGACCGCCGAGACGACGGACCCCGACGGAGCCGAAACCGACGACACCGAAGCCGAGACGACCGACACCGACGAGAGTGCGGCGGGAGACCCAGAGCCGCCGACCGACCCTGCACCGTCTGACAGAACGCCCGTTCCACCCGAAACACTGCCCGTCGAGCGTCGGGAGACCTCCGCGGTCGCCGGGCTGTGGCGCGCGCTCGGCGCGGGCCGCCCCGGCATCGCCTATCACATCGCTCGCTTGCGGGCCGAGCACGCGCACGAGACCGCCCCGCGGACGCTGGCCGACATCATCTCCGCGTCAATGCTGGCGTCCCACGTGCATTCGCCGGACAGCGAGTCGGTGCGGGCCCTTCGCTCCATTCTCGAGCGCGTCGACCCGGCCGCACTGTTGGACGAGCCGCGGCAAGCGGAGCGAGACGCCCTCAGCCTGTTGCTGTTCAGCGCTACCCTGCGGCCCGCCCTCCTCGCACCGACCACCGCTGCCCCGGCACTGCTCCGGGCGGTGAGCCTCTCCGATGGCCTGAACCCCGTATACGACCTCGCCGTCCGCGTGGCCGACCATGCAGACATTCTGCGGGGCGTCAGACTCCACGCCTCCCTGTTCCGATCGAGCAGGACCGGCACTTGGCAGGAGCAGTTCGATGCGCTCACGGGGCGGGTCCGCGCATGGCACGTCGGCGCGGATTCCAAGCGCAACATCTACGGTCCGGCGACCAAGGTGTGGCGTGACCTGTTCGCCCGCGACGGCCTGCTCGGGAAGTTGGTGAAGCTCATCTCCGATTCCGATACGTCCAGCCGGCCAGAGGTCCAGAATATCCACGACCAGATCAGCGATCAGCGGACATTCAACCAGCTCATCCACCGCACAGACCGCCGGCCCCGCAGGGGTGACCAGATCGAGGGCCGCGCCCTCAGGCAGATGTGGAACGACGTTCAGCCTGCCGTCCACTTGTCCGGTGAATGGCTGTCCTTGATGGAAACTCGGCCCGACACCGCCGGATTCATCGCCCGGCGCATCGAGGCCCTCCACGACGATCTGGAGCGAGAAGGCCGCAGAGCCATCGATGCACTCGCCAAGTCCGTCGATTCCCCTCCGAGCGCCGGCCCGCTCGCGGTCACATCGACGCGCGCGAGGAATGCGGTCAACGAGCTGGTCCAGCTCTTCGACTCCGACGCCGCATTGACCGAATCCAGCCTCGACGCGAACGTCCTTCGGTCGCGAGACTTGCTGTACGTCACGGAAGTGGACATCGACGCCAGCTTCAATCCCGTTTCGACCGACGAGATCCGCTTGCTCGATCGCCTGTTGGACACCTCCGCGCACGCCGACACCATGCGCGGCGCCTTCGATGCCCGCCTCGAACGGCATGACTTCATCGGCGCCCGTCTTGCTCTCGATTTCATCGAGGGCGAAGAAGACCCCGATGCGTGCATCACGTCGCTCGGCAAGCGCATCGACGGCCGTCGCCGGGCCCTGCGCGCCGAGCTGCAGAGTACCCAGAACCGTCTTGAGAGCGCCTTCTGTCGTGGCCAGCTTCCCGCCGACGACCGTGACGGAATGGCGGCGAAGCTCACGGCGCTGCGCCAGGTAGCCCAGCCGTCGTCCCAGGTGCCGCCCTCCCTCCACGACATGGAGATCCTGACCGGATCTTCACGTCGACTGTTCGAAGTCGACAACGCCATCGAAGCCTGTGGCCACAAGAGCATCGAGGCCGTCAGAAGCCGTTTGCGGAACGTGCCCCAGGACCGCATGGATGAGACGGCCAGGGCCGTCGTCGACCGGACGATTGAGCAAGGGTACGTCCAGACGGCCCACGAGCAGATCAATCGTCTCGAGAGCGGAGAGTCGGTCGAGCCGCCAGCGCCCCCCGAGGACCCGTTCTCCGCATTCACGTCGGCCTTGGGAGCCATCGAGACAGCCCGCAAGACCACGGACCCTACTGGGAAACTCACCGGTTGCTCACTGATTCAAGCGGCCTTCACTTCGACAA
>CAYGCV010000114.1:0-11957 GCA_964348425.1 uncultured Vicinamibacteraceae bacterium
CGAGCATAGCAGAGCGGCCGGCGTAACGGGCAAGTTGTTTTGGCGGGAGTCCTTACGCCGGTCTTGTTGCTGCGTGTTCCATGCAAGCGCGGGGCCACGGCAGGAGCGCCGATGGGGACGGGACGCCATGTTCCAATAGTCCAACCGGATCGCAGGAACTGCACCGGCCACCGGCGTCGCGGTGGCACGCGGGTGGATTGGCCGAAGATCAGGAAGAAATCTGGGAGGTCCCGCTGACGAACGGCCGCGGTCAGGCGGTTTCACGCCGGCCGCTGATCGCCTCGCGCAGACCGTCGAGCAGGCCCTCGAGGCGGGCCAGCCGCTCCCGCAGATCGGCCATCTCGTTGCCGACCCGCTCAAAGCGGCCGGCTACCCAGAGCGCGGTCGCCAGTTGGCCGCCCCCCAGCGACACGCCGATGGTCAGGATCGCGATGAGTTCGGGGCTCATGAGAATGCCGCCTTTCTGATTCTACGATGGTTCGAGGACACTTCTGCCGGTCTTGTTGCTGCCCCTTCTAGGCAAGCCCGGGGCCAGCGCTGCGCCGTGATACATTGAGCGACGAGGCAGCATGTTGGGCACATCGGTAGGGCGCCAGGCGGAACCGCAAGGCGGCGATCGGCGGGCTGCGCGGGGCGTGTCCGGTCCGCCGTTCGACCGACTTGCGGCGATTGCGCGTTCGACGGCGGGCCTCGACCTCCTGATCGTGTTCGGCTCGCGCGCGCGCGGCGATGCGCGGCCCGACAGCGACTGGGACATCGGCTACCTGGCGGATGAGACGGCCGACGTCCCGGGACTGCTGGCCAGGCTGGTCGAGGCGCTCGACAACGACCGCGTCGATCTGGTGGATCTGCGGTCCGCCGGCGGCCTGCTGCGCTATCGGGCCGCGCGGGAGGGCAGGCTCGCGTACGAGGCCGCTGGCGATCTGTTCGACCGGTATCGACTCGACGCCGCGCGCTTCTGGTGCGACAACGCGCCGCTCTTCGAGCGCGGATACGACGACGTGCTGGAGTCCCTGCCGCGTTGAGCGTCCTCGACCGCGCCGTGCTCGCCGAGTGCACGACGGTCGTCCAGCGTCATCTGGCGCGGCTGGTGGAGCGGCTGCCCGCGTCGCCAGTCGCTTAGCCGACCACATCTCCTGAGCGCTTCGGAATGCCGAGACCAACGATGCTGACCACCAACATTCGAACCGTTTTCCTGCTCGTCCCTCTCCTCCTGCTCCCCGCCCTGCTCTGGGGCGGCTCCACCCTGTACGCTCAGGACATGCCGGACCCGATGGTGAGCGAGCCGACCGCGGGCGGCACCCACGCCCGGCCGTTCGGCTCGGCCGCCGCGAACCTCCCGGCCGGCTACGTCGAGGAGGAGCGCTTCCTCTCGGGCACGGCGCGGTCGTACGCGAAGGTGGGCGACTGGCTGCGCGACGGGCGCTGGCAGGCGCGCCCGGCGGACGAGGCGCCGTACGCCGTGCGGCTGCTCGTCCGCCGGCCGGCCGAGCCGGAGGACTTCAACGGGGTCGTGGTGGTCGAGTGGCTCAACGTCTCGGCGATGGCCGAGGGCGACGCCGACTACCAGCACATGCGCGAGGAGCTGCTGCGCGGCGGCTACGCCTGGGTCGGCGTCGGCGCGCAGTCGGCCGGCGTCAACGCGCCGCGGACCGGGCTGAAGGCGTGGGATCCGGTGCGCTACGGACCGCTGTCGCATCCGGGCGATCCGTTCTCGTTCGACATCTTCGCGCAGGCGGTCCGGGCGCTGCGGCACCCCGGCGACGACGGGCCGCTGGCGGGCTTCGACGTCCGTCACGTGCTGGCCACCGGCCGCTCGCAGTCGGCCATGCGGCTCATCACGTACATCAACGCGCTGCACGCACGCGACCGGGTGCTCGACGGCTACCTGGTGCACAGCCGCGGCGCCGCGCCCGCCGGCCTGCGAGCCGACCGCCTGACGGGCGTGGCCGACCCGCTGCCGGCTGGCGCCCGCATCCGCACCGACATCGAGGTGCCGGTGCTCGACGTGCAGGCCGAGGGCGACATGGTGACCCTGCGCTCGCACCTGGCGCGGCAGGACCCGCACGACCACCTGCGCCACTGGGAGATTGCCGGGGCCGCGCACGCCGAGGTGCCCGTGTGGGTCGTCAGCGAGGTGACGCCGCCGTCCGACGGCCCGGGCGGCTTCGCCCCGGGCGGCTGCGCCGCGCCCGTCAACGCGGCGCCGCATCACGCCGTCGTCAAGGCGGCGCTGCGGGCCCTCGCGCGCTGGGTGCGGGACGGCGTCGCGCCGCGGCAATCGCCGCGCATCGAGCTCGGGGATCCGGCCGACGACGATCCCGTCCTGCGCGACCGGTTCGGGAACGCGCGCGGCGGCATCCGCCTGCCGCAGCTCGAGGCGCCCACGGCCACGCTGGACGGGCGCGCCAACGCCCCCGCCGGCAGCGGCAACGAGGGCGGCGCGCGCAACTTCTGCTTCCTGTTCGGCCACACGGCGCCGTTCGACCGCGAGACCCTCGCGTCGCTCTATCCCAGCCACGAGCACTTCGTCAGGCGCTTCGACGCGGCCGTCGACCGGTTGGTGCAGGACGGGTTCCTGCTGCAGGCGGAGGCCGACGAGGCGCGGCGGGCCGCCCGGGAATCGCCCATCGGCCGTTGATCCGGTGCGAATCCGGTCGGCAGCCGCCCGCGGCTGCGCTATAGTTCTGGATCGGAACGGTCGGCCTCCGGAACCAGGGAGTGGGCCGATGGCAGAAGCTCGGACGCCGGAACCGCGGCCGCAGGATCAACCGCTCGACCCCTGCGTTTTCGACCTCTACGACGAGCCCCCCCGCGGCTGCAGGCCGCGCTCCCCATCATCTGCGCGAGCCACGACCCGCGCATCGACGCCACGCGGCCCGACTGCGAGACCGCGCTTGAGGCGCGCCGTAAGGAGGTGCGTTGTGGAAGCTGCCAGGTTCATGTCGGTTCTGGCCTGCGTTGCCATCTCTTCGGCGGCGTTGACGGCCGTACAGAAGGCGCCTGGTCGCGTGCCCGAGCCGAATGGTGCGAGGCTGCCCGAGGCTGCGAGGGGTCCAGGTCTCGGCACCCGACCGGCAGCGCAGCAGCGGGTGTCCGGTGCCTCGGCGCCGGCCCTGGCGCCGGCGCAGGCATTCCTCAACCGCTACTGCACCCGGTGCCATGGCGAGAGACGGCAGGTCGCCGGCCTGGTCCTGGACAGCCTCGACCTGAGCGACGTCGGTGCGCACGCAGAACGCTGGGAACAGGTGGTACGGAAGCTCCGCGTCGGCGTCATGCCCCCAATGGGTCAACCGCGCCCCGACGGGTCTGCCCGCGACGCCTTCGTGGCGTGGCTCGAAGGCGCCCTCGATCGTGCGGCGGCCGCCGCACCCCAGGCGAGCCGGCCGTTCATCCATCGGCTCAACCGGCTGGAGTACACCAACGCCGTTCGCGACCTGCTGCACCTGGACATCGACGGCCGATCCCTGCTGCCGGCAGACGAGTCGGCCTACGGATTCGACAACATCGCGGATGTCCTCACGGTCGGTCCGGCCCTGCTGGAACGCTACCTCCTGGTCGCAAAGGAAGTCAGTCGGCTTGCCGTTGGCCACGCCGGCAATCGCGGCGACAGGACCTACGACATACCCCTGGCGCTGTCCCAGGCTGACCGCATGAGCGAGGATCTCCCGTTCGGAACCCGCGGGGGCATCTCGATTCGCCACCATTTCCCGCTTGCCGGCACGTACGTCATCAGCGTCGGTCTGCGGAGGCAGGTGCTCGGCCTCGGCGGTGACATTCGCGGTCTCGACCAGAACGAGCAGATCGATTTCTTTCTCGACGGTGTCCGAGTCCAATCGTTCGACCTTGCAGACGACCGGTTCAAGCTCAAGCGCACCCGGCGCCGAGGCGTGACCGGCAGCCTCGAGGGCACCGATGACAGGGATGCCCTGCTGCAGGCCCGCATCCCTGTCTCGGCCGGCCCGCACCTCGTGGGCGTAGCGTTCGCGCCGGCCAGCAACTGGTACGTGGAGGGTGTGGGGCCCTCGCGGCTGCCTCTGGCCAGCTACAGCTACAACACGGGCATCGACACGAGCGTCGAGCATGGCCGGATCCGGTCCGGCATTGCGCAACTCCGGATCGCCGGCCCCTTCGCTGCCAATCCGCGGGCGGACAGCCCCAGTCGTCGGCGCATTTTCGCTTGTTACCCGACCGACGACGCGGGGGAAGAACCCTGCGCCCGGGAGATCCTCTCCGGCCTCGCCCGCCGCGCCTATCGCCGCCCGCTCGATGACGGGGATGTCGACGAGCTGATGTCCTTCTACCGCGCCGGCCGCGCTGACGGGGACTTCGAATCGGGCGTGCGACGCGGGCTGGAGAGAGTCCTGACCGATATCGAGTTTCTCTACCGGGTCGAGCGGACTCCGCCTGGCGCCGTGGCCGGAGACCTCTATCGCATCACCGACATGGAGCTCGCGTCCCGGCTGTCCTTCCTGTTGTGGAGCAGCATTCCCGACGACCGCCTCCTCGATCTGGCGGACGCCGGGAAGCTGCAGGATCCGACGGTCCTGGAGCAGGAAGTGCGGCGGATGCTTGCCGATCCCCGCTCGCAGGCGTTCGTCGGAAGCTTCTTCGGCCAATGGCTTCACACCCGCAACCTGGAAGCGGCCGTGCCGGACGTGAACGTGTTTCCCGAGTTCGACGAGAATCTGCGCGCCGCCTTCGAGCGGGAGACCGAGCTGTTCCTGGAGAGTCAGTTGCGCGAGGACCGGAGCGCCCTCGAGCTGCTGAGCGCCGACCACACGTTCGTCAACGAGAGGCTGGCCCGGCACTACGGCATCCCCGGCGTGAACGGGAGTCACTTCCGGCGTGTCGAGCTTGGCGACGAGCGGCGCCGCGGCCTGCTCGGCCAGGCCAGCGTGCTGACGATCACGTCGTATGCGCACCGCACGTCGCCCGTGCTGCGCGGCAAGTGGGTGCTCGAGAATCTGCTCGGGATGCCGCCGCCCGCGCCGCCGCCCGACGTGCCGCCGTTTCCCGAAGCTGACGAGGCGAGCGAACCGCGCTCGATCCGCGAGCGTTTGGAACGGCACCGCCAGAACGCGGTCTGCGCGAGCTGCCACGCGCAGGTGGACCCGCTGGGATTCGCCCTCGAGCACTTCGACGGCATCGGAGGCTGGCGCGATACCGAGGCAGGCCGGCCCGTCGATGCGTCGGGAGAGTTCGTCGGCGGAGCCAGGTTCGATGGCCCCGCCGGCCTGCGACGGTTGCTGCTGCAGCACCACGAGGAATTCGTCGGCACGTTGACCGGGAAGCTCCTGACGTACGCGCTCGGCCGGGGCGTGGAGCACGCCGACATGCCGGTCGTGCGCCGCATCGTGCGGGACGCCGCGTCCACGGACTA
This sequence comes from uncultured Vicinamibacteraceae bacterium, assembly GCA_964348425.1. Lineage (GTDB taxonomy): Bacteria > Acidobacteriota > Vicinamibacteria > Vicinamibacterales > UBA8438 > JAAXGX01. Next base: position 5,384 of record CAYGCV010000114.1, read on the forward strand.
CCGCTGGTCGTCGCTGATCCTGGGGGTTGTCCGCAGCCCGTCCTTTCAGTTGAGGAGGTTCGAACCATGATCGTCACGAAGAAGTGCCTGCCACGTCGCACGGTGTTGCGCGGCCTCGGCACGGCGCTGGCGCTCCCGCTGCTGGATGGCATGGTGCCGGCGTTCGCCGCGCTGCGCCGGACGGCGGCCAGGCCGGTGCGTCGGTTCGGCGTGGTCTATTGCGGTCATGGGGCCAACATGGCGCAGTGGACGCCGGCCGCCGAGGGTGTGCTCGACCTCTCGCCGACGCTGCAGGGGCTGGCGCCGTTCCGGGATCGGCTGCTGGTGATAACCGGACTCGGGTCGCAGCCGGGCGCCGGTGTTCACGCGCAGATTCAGGCGGCCTATCTGACAGGGGTGAGTCCCAAGCGGACCGACGGCGCCGATGTCGCCGCCGGCGTCTCCATCGATCAGATCGCCGCACGGGACATCGGGACGGAGACCCAACTGCCCTCCCTCCAGCTCTCGGTCGAACCGGTCGACTTCTCCTCGGGTGCGACCTGCGCGGTCGGTTTCAGTTGCATCTACAACAACACGCTCTCGTGGCGCACGCCGACGACCCCGGTGCCGATGGAGAACAATCCGCGGGCGCTCTTCCAGCGCCTGTTCGGCGCCGCCGACAGCACGCAGCCCGCGGCGCGCCTCGCCGACATTCGCACCGACCGCAGCCTCCTCGACTCGGTCACCGACAAGGTGTCGGATCTGCGGCGGACGCTCGGGACGGGCGATCGAACGAGACTGGACGGTTTCCTCGAGTCCGTGCGCGACGTCGAGCGGCGGCTCCGGATTGCCGAGCGCCAGGTGTACCGGGAAGTGCCGGTCGTCGACCGTCCCGGCGGCGTTCCCGCCACGTTGCGCGAATACACGGCGCTCATGTTCGATCTGCTCGTGCTCGCGTACCAGACGGACCTGACGCGCATCAGCACGTACCTGCTCATTCGCGAGAACAGCATCCGCGCGGCCCCGGAGATTGGCGTTCCCGAGCCGTACCATCCGCTGACCCACTCGGGCGCCCCGGACTGGGAAGAGAAGCACGCGAAGCTCAACGTGTATCACCTGCAGTTGTTTCGCCACTTTCTGGAGAAGCTGGCGTCGACGCCCGACGGGGATGGCTCGCTGCTCGATCACACGCTGCTGCTCTACGGATCCGGCATGAGCCGACCGGACGTCCACTCGCCGTACAACCTGCCCACGCTGCTGGCGGGAGGGAAAATGTTCTTCAAGGGCGGCCGTCACCTGCGGGTGCCCGACGAGACGCCGCTGACGAACCTGCAGCTCACCCTGCTGGATCGCATGGGGGTCCACCTCGATCGCCTTGGCGACAGTACGGGTGAGCTGAATCTCCTGTCGGATGTCTAGTTGGTGCGCCAGATGGGGGACGGGGTCCCTGGAGAAGCAGCCATGCGAGTCTTCCGGATACGGCGAGCGTTGCGTCGGCCAGGCGGCTGCGCCGTGGAACGGCGCGGACGCCTGCAGAGTTGGTTCGGCGCCCTGCGGCGCCGCAAGGTGACGCTTGGCGGGCTGGCCCTTCTCGGTCTGGCGGGCAGCCCGCTGCTGACACTCGATCTGGTCGCCGCAGGCGGCGATCTGCGGCTGGTGGATGCAGCCAGGCAGCAGGACGCGGGCCGGGTGGGCGTTCTGCTGGCCGAAGGCATCGACGTGAATGCCGCGCAACCGGATGGTGCGACGGCGCTCCACTGGGCGGCCCATTGGGACGACCTGCAGACGGCAGAGCGCCTGATTGTCGGCGGAGCCGACGTCAACGCGACCAATGACTACGGGATAACGCCGTTGTGGCTGGCGTCCGTGAACGGAAGCCGCGCGATGCTCGAGACGCTTCTCGCGGCGGGCGCGAATCCGAACGCCGGCAATCCGAATGGAGAGACCCCGCTCATGACGGCCGTCCGGACGGGAGCGGTCCACGCGGTACAGGCGCTCCTCGAGGGCGGTGCGAACGTCGACGCGAGGGAAGCGAGCCGAGGCCAGACGGCGCTGATGTGGGCCCTGGCCGAGGGACACGTCGGCGTCGCCCGGCTGTTGATTGAGCACGGCGCGGACGTCCGCGCGCGGACCTATTCCAGGCTGGGCAGCGCGCCCGTGTTCCGGCGCGGCGATCCTGCCCGCGAGGGAGGGTTCAATCCCTTGCTCTTTGCGGCCCGTCGAGGTGACGTCCCCGCAGCGCGTCTCCTGCTGCAGCATGGGGCGGATGTCGACGAGACGGCGATAGACGGCACGAGCCCCGTGCTCGTGGCCGCCATGAGAGGTCACGTCGAGTTCGCGAAATTCCTGTTGCAGGAAGGCGCCGACCCGGACGCGTTCGGTCTCGGCTTCACCGCGCTGCACTGGGCGGCCGGGCGGTGGGAGTCCACCTTCACGCAGGACTATCCCGTGGAGTCCGGTGAGTGGAGCGTCCTGGGCGGCGTGCCGTCGGCGTCCGACCGGGTGGAGCTGGTGACCGCCCTGCTCGAGCATGACGCGGATCCGAACGCACGTCTTGCCAGGCGCCCACCCCGCTTCGGTGGCGCGAGCGGCGGGGCTTCGCGGGTCGACATCGTGGGCGCGACCCCGTTCCATCTGGCAGCCGGCGCAGGTGACCTCGACGTGATGCGCGTCCTGCTTCGCTACGGCGCCAATCCGACCCTGCGAACCGAGAGCGAGGCCACACCGCTCATGGCCGCTGCGGGCAGCATGTTGATCATGCCGTCAGGACAGAGCGTCGGCTTCAGGAGGCCGGAGAGCCGTCATCTCGACGCCGCGACGCTCTGCCTGGAGCTCGGCCTCGACATCGACGCGCGCGACGCCGCAGGCAATACCGCGCTGCACGTGGCGGCGGGCAAGTCGTTCGATGCCATGATCGAGCTCCTCGTCGACCACGGCGCCTCCGTGAGCGCAAGAAACGCTCTGGGTGATACGGCGCTGGGCACCGCGTTTCGCCAGCGGGGCATCGTGCGAGTGGTGAGCCGGAGCACCGTCGATCTGCTCGAGAGACTCGGGGTCCCCGAGTAGGCCGAAGCCGCGGGCGGGCCGCCTCAGCGGCCCGCCGCGTCCAGGGCGCGTCCCCCGCCCAGGGTGTTGACCACCGCCAGATTGCCCTCGTGGCAGGCGTACTCGTACATCACGTAGCCCGGGTCCCGGGTCAGCGGCATCGAGACGGTCCACTCCGCGTCGTAGACGTTCGGATCGTCGACCTCGACCTCCCACATGAGCGTGTCCTCCGACACGCGCGTGAAGCGCTCGACGACGTGCAGCCGCCTGCTGACGGGTATCCCCTTCATGCGCCCGCCGCCGCCACTGGACGCGATCCAGCCCCGACCGTGGAAGTTCCTCGTGTCGACCACCAGCGTGTCGCCTTCCCAGTGCGCCCGCGAGTCGCCCATCCACTGGCGGATGCGGTCATCGACGTGCGGTCGGTCGCCCACCGGAATGACGCGCACGTCGTGGATCATCTCGTGGAGGATTACCACGTAGCCGGGCACCTGCAGGATGCGGTACGCGTTGTTGTAGCCGGCGGGGAACATCGACCCCGGCACGCCGCGCGAAATGCACCGGTCCCACACGCTCATGTGCAGGTAGTCGTCGTCCCGGTGCTCGCGGTTGTAGTCGCGGACCTGCTCGGCCCACGCCTGCACCGGCACGCGGCCGTCGGGCGGATCGACGACCAGGGACGTCTGCCGCGTCGACAGCAGTTGCGTGCCCGCATCGAGCCAGTGGTTGTTGTAGCCACCGACGCTGCCCGGCGTGGCGACGCCGTTGGTCTCGATGCGCTGACCGATGGTCTGCTGCTCGAAGGTGGCCGCTTCCTCCGCGGTGAAGAACGCCTTCTGCGCAACCGAATCGGGCACGGTAACGCCGGAGTACGCGAACGACGACCCGCGCTCGAACGGCGTGATCGTGGCGTTCGTCCAGAGACCCTGCAGGTCCGGGTGTCCGTCCGGCGTACGCGGCGCCTGCCACGCGCTCGCCGGGGCGGTGTCCTGGCCGGCGGCAGGGGCCGTGCCGAGCCCCATCACCGCCACGCCAATCAGGGCCAGCATCGACGGCACGGATCGACTGTTCATCGCAGACCTCCCCCCAGCAACGTTGCGCACGGGCGCGCCGACCCCATGGGTCGGGTGTCGGCGCGCAGTGTATGGGTGGGGCAACCGGGGCGGCCGGCGCTAGCCCGCCAATCGTCGCCTGACGGCTCCGCTTGGCGCCCAACCAACCCTGCAGGAGTCCGCGCCGTTCTACGGCGCAGACTCCTGGTCCGGAATGGTGAAGTCGGCCGCCCACTCGTGGGCGCCCCAGTGGATGACGAGCCGGCCGGCGTGCGCCGTGACCGGCACGAGAGCGGCCCCGAGCGGCCGGGTCGCCAAGCCGTTCTCCGCGTGCTCCAGATCGATCTCCGCCGCGTCGAACGCCGGATCGTGCTGCGTCCCCCAGGAATCGGCCTCGTGGTTGAAGACCAGCCGCCAGCCGCCCCCGGCGCGCTTGAGCCAGAGCCCGTACGAGCCCGGGAAGTCGGGCGCCAGGTTCTCGGTCGGAATCGGCGTGTCCCCGAACCGCAGCGGCACCTCGTTCCGCAGCCGGATGACGGCGCCCTGCGTCAACCTGACGACCTCCCCGTCGCCCAGCGTGGCCAGGGCGGCGAAGTCGTCTCCGTCGACGGGCTGCTCCTGCCATACCAGCACGGCGATGCGCGACTCGTCCGGCAGCACGACGGCGGTCTCGTTGCGCTCGTCCAGCGTCAGGAAACGCGCCGCAGCGCTCGTGTCGGAGTCGAAGGTGAGCTGCTCCGTATCGGTCGGAACCCGCGGTCCCTCGCCCGCGTTCTCCCCCGCCGCCGCCGTGGCCTTTGCGGCGGCAGCCGCGAGCCGCTCGGCCCGAGACGGCAGGGGCAGCAGGTCGAACCCGGCGGTCCAGCGGTGATTGTGCCACCGCAGCACCAGCCGGCCCGCGTCGTCGGAGGTCGGGACGAGCGCGGCCGACAGGGTCTCCTGCGGCTCCGCCGCCTCCCGCGCCAGCGGCACGCGGGCCACGATGCCGTCGTCGGTCTCGACCGCATCGCCGGCGTCCGCCGCGGCCTCGTCGGCGCCCTCCGCGTCAGCGCTCTCCACGGGGACGCTCTCGAGCTCGAGCGCCCAGCCGTCGTCGGCCCGCGTGAGCCAGACCACGGTCTCCCCGGCCAGCGGCGGTTGGCCCGCCTCCCGGCGTGCGGCGGCGTCGAGGTCGCCGATGTTGAGGAACGGGTTGACGGTCAGCTCGCCGAGCCGAATCCGCGACTCGGGCGCGGACTCGGCCGCGGCCAGCAGCGGTCGGGGCACGCTGGCCCGGAGGGTCGCATCGAAGGCGAACGACAGCGGACGGATGTCGAGTGCGAGCTCCGTACGCATGACACCTGCCGGCCCCGCCTCCGCGCCGCCCGCTTCCTGGGCCCCCGCGACGGGCGGGAGCGCCAGGAAGACGAGCGCGAGAGCAAACGCCGGCAGGCCGCGCCGTGACGAACGCGATCGGGACTGCATCGGTCAGCCGCGCCGGCTAGTCCTGCTGGTTCGTCGTGGTCGACGCACCGCCGAGCTTCGCGTAGCTGATGAACCCGAGCGACATCTCGTCGTTCGTGCGCTGGCCGAACCAGACCGGACGGTCGGCGTCGAAGCCGCGCCGCGCGCCGCGCTCCGCCGTGCTGTCGTACCAGAACTCCGCCTCGATGCGGGTGCCGCTGGGGAGCAGCTTCGGCTCCGTGTACTTGTAGGTCACCTGCCAGCTCTGGTCGTAGTGCGGCACGTCGAGCAGCAGCTCCTCGGTGCCGTCGGGGTAGAAGGCGACGTAGCGCGCGGCCTTCGCCCGCAGGTGCGCGTGCGGCCAGTAGTTGAGGACGAGAATGTCCTCGTCGAGCGTCCGCGCCATGCCGATGCGGTAGTTCGGATGGTTCGGCGGAATCTCGAAGCCGTTGTTGCCGAGGGTGTCGGTGATCACCTGGTGCGCCACCGGCCGATCCTCGACGAAGAAGCCGACCTCGGCCTGGCTCGGGAACGACGTGCCGGGACCGGGCTCCTTGTTGAAGTGCATGTTGAAGTTGACGACCGAGCCCTTCTTGACGAGCAGGCCGTAGCCGTCCGGCAGCAGCCCCGACTCGCCGCCCTCGGCGACGCAGCTCAGCAGCCCGCCCAGGGCGACCGCCGACTTGCCGGCGCCGGTGAGCACCTGGCCGTCATCGGGCCGCACGAAGGCGCACATGTGGTGGACGCCCGAGCCCTCGGCCCCGGTGCGCAGCTCCCAGCCGCGCACCCAGGTGTCCTCGGCCAGCACGTCCTCGGGAATCCGCACGTCGAACGAGATGTTGATGTCGTACGCGTCGTCCGGCACGACGAACGGCTCCTCCATGCGGACGACGAAGTCGGGGACGCCGTGCGACCAGCCGTCGTACTGGCTCTCGGCGAAGACGAGCGGCTCGGGCGCATCGGCCCGATCGCCCGCCGGGGCGCCGGCCTCGACCCAGGTCAGGATGGTCTCGATCTCGGCGTCGGTCAGGCCGCGCTCGTTCTCGAAGACGCCC